>JBJYXA010000678.1:0-2695 GCA_046259705.1 Caldilineaceae bacterium | reverse complement strand
CGTCGGCAAGACGTTGGGCCGCCTGGCGTAACACAGGAAGCTTCCAGTTGTAGATGGCGCCATAGTCGACATTACGGTCCGGAAACTCGGGTGCTTCGTCCAGAACGCGCTGATCGAGGAGCCCGTCGGCGACTAGCTCTTCCAGACTGATGAGATAAGGGTTTCCCGCAAACGTGCTGAAACTCTGGTACGGGCTATCTCCGTAGCCGGTTGGCCCTAATGGAAGTACTTGCCACAGGCTTTGTCGGGTACGCACGAGAAAATCCACCCACTCATAGGCCGCCTGATTTAGGGAACCGATGCCGTAACGACCGGGAAGCGATGTGGGATGCAGCAATATCCCGCTCTTCCGTTTGTTTTCCATCCTGCGTTTGCCCCCTCTGGCGGACGTTGCCTGTATTGAAGACTGAACAAATACGATTGTATGCGGCTTACGGATGATCTCCGCGATATACAAGAATTGCGAGCGAAATCTTCATACGCCGGGTAGATGGTCCTGGCCCATCACTTCGAATTCCCATTCGGCATGGCGCACTGTCTTGTGGCGCACCACAACCCAATAGGACTAACCGCCGTGCACGGAGCGGGTGACAAACTCCACGGCGAACACGAGGACGGCAACGCAAACACTGACCCACAACAACGAATGTATTACGCGCTCTTCCTGTTCGATCACCTGCGGACCCGGCTGTAGCAGGTCGGGTGCCTTGTACCTTGGCAGCAGGCCGTAGGCGACCACCGCTCCGCCGACCAGGCCGCCGATGTGACCCCAGTTATCGATGCCGGGTACCGTAAGGCCGAAGATTAGGTTAAGACCGATAATGAAGGCCATACTCTGGAGTATCGATCGGCCCTGTTTTCCGAAGTTGTCTCGATATCGAAGGAAGAAGACTGTAATCGCTCCCGCTAAGCCAAAAATGGCGCCGGACGCCCCTGCAGAGATGGAATCTGAGAAAGCGTAGCTGGCCAGGCTGCCAAAAAGTCCGCCGACCAGATAGATGCCAAGGAATCGAAGGTGGCCGAAATAACCTTCCACCAAAGGCCCTAGAATGTACAGTGCATATAGGTTTACGAGAAGATGAAAGACTCCGATGTGGATGAACATAGCGCTGAACAGTCGCCACGTTTCCCCATCAGCAATCAGGGAGTTGACCTTGGCTCCGAAATCCACAAGAACGCGCATGTCCTCGGTGCCGCGCAGTGTGTTATAGGTCATATAGCCATACACGACCATGGCAACGAAAACAAGCACGTTGAGAACGATCAGTGTACGCGTCACATACGGCTTGCTGAGGCGGATGGCAAATCTATTGCGAACAACGTAGGGTTGCCCAGCCTGCGTCGATGGAGGCTGATTCGGGAACTCTTCTGGCGGCTGGGGAGCGGAAGTACTCACAGGCAACTCACTAGATAATCACGGGCGTCCAGTCGACGCGGCATTTCTCTGCGGTGATTATGCTGCGCACCTTTTCGGCGGTTTCGCCCAAGCGGTCCATTCGGTTTACGACCACATAATCAAATTCAGACACCCGCTTGAGCTCTCCTCGCGCGGTGGCAATACGCATGGCCAGCTTACCGGGATCCTCCGTCCTGCGCTGATTCAAACGTCGTACCAGTTCTTCTTCGCTCTCAGAAGTCAGAAAGATCGTGACAGCATTGGGTATAAGTTTGCGTATAGTATCTGCACCCTGTACGTCAATGCGCATAATGACATCTTTGCCGCTGGCAAGCGCTTCGCGGACGTGTTTCTTGGGGATGCCCTTGTAATCGTTATAGACCACGGCATGTTCCAGTAGTTCGTTGTCTTCGATCATACGAGCGAACTCAGACATGGATACAAAATGATAGTCGACGCCTTCTACTTCGTTGGGACGTCGCTCCCGCGTGGTGGCTGTGACGACAAAGTAGAACGACGTATCCTGGTCCTTCATTAGCTGAAGCGTGGCGTCCTTGCCCACGCCGCTAGGCCCGGAAATGACAACCAGAATCGGGTGTGGGGCTTCGAAGGAATCGTAAGGATTAGATGCGCGCTTCTGTGCTGTGCCGTTCGAAACTTCGCTTTGGTCAAGGACTGGTGTCATAGCTTGTTCCCGCAACAGGTAAGAACTATAATGCCGGCACGATGGCTTGAGTGGACACGAAGGCCGGTACTTGCAAGAGTATACGTGAGGTGCAGCTATCGAGGGAAATTTGTTGCGCCAATAAGGGCCTAAGTCTTTCTAACAGATTTGAGAATTTGCCATGCCGATTTACGAGTATGTCTGTAGGGATTGTCGCAAGCGTGTGAGCGTGTTTTTTCGCACATTTAGCGAGGCGAGTGACGAAGCTGCCCGCTGTCCCCACTGCTCCGGCACGAACTTGCGTCGCTTGGTGAGCCGTGTCTCGGTGACTCGGTCTGAGGACAGCCGGCTGGATGCCCTGGCCGACGACGAGTCATTGATGTCCGGCATGGAGAGCGAGGACCCGCGAGCGCTGGCACACTTTATGCGCAAAATGAGCGACGAGACAGGCGAACCGTTGGACGCAGAAATGAGCGAAATGGTCGGTCGTCTGGAGTCCGGCGAAAGTCCGGAAGAAATTGAGAAGTCAATGCCGGAGTTGGCCGACATGGACGACGGTATGGGCGGTGGTATGGGGGGCGGACTGGGCGGTTTTGATGATGATTTCTAGACCGCGCTGCAAAGTGTTTGCGAGT
>JBJYXA010000677.1:0-1747 GCA_046259705.1 Caldilineaceae bacterium | reverse complement strand
GCACTCGTGAGCGCAATGGAGCCAGTCATGCACGATGTGTCGACGTTACAGATACACACGGCCAGAGAAGAGGAACGGAAGGCCGCGGCAGCTCTCACCGTGGCGGCATACACGCAATACGCCGCCGTGATGCCCGCCCAGGCTTGGGGGTTCTACAGGCAGAATATGATAGATACCGTGATGAACAGCAAGGTAGCGGGCGGTGGCGCCGGCGCTCGGATACACGGGTCTGTGGAAAGCGTGGGCGATCACGCGCCAGAACCCTTTGAGCTGATTGTGGCGGAACGGAACGGCGCGCTGGTGGGCAGTGTGCTCTATACACCAAGCAAGGGTGACGCGCCCAATTCAGCCTACTTCCGCCTGCTTGCCGTTGCGCCCGACGCGCGTGGCCAAGGGATTGGCAAGGCGCTCACACAGGAGTGCCTGCGCCGGGCGCGCGCAGCCGGCGCCACGTCCATGCTTCTCAATACGACGGACATGATGGATGTGGCCCAGAATATGTATGTGCGAATGGGCTTCGTGCGCGCGCCGGAATTTGATTTTCGGGTGCCCGTGGATGCCAAGTCCGGTGCGGATGACGAGGTGATCAAAGGCTACCGGCTGGATCTGGCCTAGACAAGCAGTGCGGCTGCTCGGCTCGCTGCAAACCGATTCCATCTCGTCTGCTTGGACACGGGCGGCCGGCGCCTGCGCTGCAAATCATCGTTTGCCCACGGCGCAATTCCGCAAATTGGGGGCTAACAACCATGGCCACGGCAAGAAAACCGGCATGGTACTTTTATGCGGCATGGGTCATTTTGACTTTGCTGTGCATTCCCATTGCCCTTGTTTTCTACCTGCTCATCATTCGCGTGGTCGAGCGTGTGGTCGGAGATTATATCTACGTGGATGGCGTACGCCACATTACGGAAGATTATCTGTTGCCGCATATCTTCTTCCCGTCGGTGAGCTTGTTGACGGGGCTTGTGCAATACGGGTTGCTGCGCCGGTATCTACCACGCATGGGCTGGTGGGTGTTGGCGACGGCGACGGGCTGGCTCATGGGGTTTGTGGTTCTGAGTTTCAGCCGCGGCGGGGCAATCACCTTTTTTCGAATGGTCGACGTGACGAACGCACCGTGGGCCATCGATCCTGCCTTTATTGTAATGGGGCTATCCATCGGCGTGGGCCAGTGGTTGCTGCTGCGGCGACGATTGCCTCACGCCGGGTGGTGGATAGTCGCCAATGTGGTGGGATGGGGGCTAGTTCTCCCTATCACCGGCAAGTCTTTGAACCAACTCGATTTGCTGGCCCTTGGGTTGCCTGCCTGTGCGACCGCGCTGGCGTTGGCCCTGCTCATGAATCAGACCCCACCGCCACAGCATTCCACACAACTGAAAGCCGATTTCTAGCCACGGTCACGCCGTTCGCTTCCGTTGCGGATACTTGCAGGGATCACCGACGCTGATGGGATTCCAAGCGCACCCGGCTCCAACATCTCGCAAATGAGGAACCATGTGCAACACCTGATGGCTGGAGGACGGCGCGGCGAGTCGCGCTGCATTGTTGCCTACGTGCTGCCAATGCCACATAGAACCTCAAGGGCACTGCAGGAAACAGGGTCATATGAACCTTAGTAGTCCCCAGCCGACGCCATATCAGGATGTCAATGGTCTTCTCAGCCTACTGCTCGGCAACCTGCAAACGATTCTGAAGGATCAGGTTGTTGGTCTCTATCTTGGCGGATCGCTGGCCCTTGGGGACTTCG
>JBJYXA010000676.1:0-1977 GCA_046259705.1 Caldilineaceae bacterium | reverse complement strand
AGCAAGTTACAGAAATTGGGGCAAGTCGTATTTCACCCCGGATTATTCACGCAGTGTTTTGGATGAGTGGCTTGAGGCGTGTTGAGCTGAACGAAGTAGCGTAAGCTTGGATTCATGGTACAACTCCCCCCTCCCCACAGAAAGCCAATGGGCTGAAGGTCCGATGGAGTTTTCACTGACAGAGTCAGTCCCGAAGTACCTCCGACAGATGAGCGTGACGGGGAGGCGGCCGCCAATTCCGAGGCGTCGGACCGCGTGGAAGAGGAAAACGAGGCCTGAGATGCCAGGTGGCCACGCGATCGATCACCCGGTGCCAGAACGCAACGACCGGTTTGGCAAGATGAACAATCAGGCGTCTTGCATGTTTGGTCACGCGACCACCGGCCTTCAAAACCGAATCACGGAAGCGTGCCAAGTCCCAGCAGCCCCCCAGAGAATCTTCGAGTTCATTCCGCAGCATATTCGACAGATTAAAGGCCAAGAGGCACAGCAGGAACGTAGCTTCGTTCTCGCGGAAATTGGGGCTCGACAACTGGCTTCCCAGTGCCTGGTTGAATTCGCCGAGACGATCTTCAAAAGTGCCTCGCGGGCGATAGTGTGCCAAACATTCCTCACCGCTTAGCTCGGCCTGGTCCCAGCCACTGAGCAGAAAGAAGTAGTCCGGTTCGAGGAACAATTGGCCGGTCTTCGGGTCGGGCTGGTCAATGATGACCAACAACAGGCGTTGCGGGTACTCCCAAGTCTCCGCCTGATACGGGCCCAATTCCACGACTCGCTCATAGCCCTCTCGCGGAGGACGGCCTCGAGGGCGGGTGAGGTGCGGCGCCGCCAGTCGATCCAGTACGGGATTCGACTTCAGTCGTCCCAGGAAACGCACTTTTCGCCGGGCCAAGTAGTCCAGAACTCGACCGATCATGAACCCCGCGTCCAGCCGCAGATCGTAGACGTAGGCCAATCGGGGAGCCAACTCCAGGACACGGTCCAAAAAGCGCAAGACGCCTTCTGCTGTGTGAGCGTTGCCTCGGCGAAGGATGGCGTGAATGAAGCCGTTGCCCAGCCGCCAGCCTTCCCGCGTGCTGTCGTAGTCACCTGCAACCGAGAAGCTGGCCACCAGGGGATGGTACATCTTCTTCCGGTAGTAGCCGTTGTACAGTGCCCCGCTCTGGTTGCCGAAAATCTCCTTCGGAAAGCTGTCGATGTCGATCGTCCCCCGCCGCACGGCATGGTCGCTCAGTGTCCGCAAATGTCGTTCGACCCAGTCACTCAAGGCTCGACGTACCACTTCCAGATTACCGTCCAGATGAGCAACCATGTCGACCAAACGGGAATGCGTCGGTTGGCTGCCCGAACGCTCATCCAGCACCTGTTCCCCGGGGCGATCCCAGGTGGCCATTCGAAGGGCCGGGTCATGAGCCAGCAGATCCACGTCGTCCTGCGTGCGGTAGCCCTGCGCCATGCTGTAAATGCGTTCCCGAAGCAACTCCGGCATCATGTAGCGGACGAGATGCTGCTGCCGCGGATCATACAATTGCGAAGCCAACGATGCCGTCAGACCGAGGCGATGATCGGCCTCCCGCAACAAAAGAAACCCGGCGTCCGAAGTAAGTCGATCGTCGCCGCTCTGCACCTTGATCGATCGATTGAAAGATGGTTGAAAAAACGGGCGTTTTCCTTCACCCACGGGATGAACCTCCATGCTCAAGCCGGAACCCGAAAAATGACAGCGAACAGCCTACAAATTAGCAAATTTCCCAAAATGCGCAAGAGGTCTGCGTGAATAATGCGGGTTGACACGTCTTTGGCGAACGCCTCGAGGCGACGCGCGAGCGCTCGATCGTCCTCGGGTTTCTTCTCCAAACGCTACACGACGCGGTGAACGCCGCTGCCGTCGCGATTGCCGTAATTCGCAGCAACCGTCGTCATCCGCTCTCCGCCGAGGCGCACGCGTGTCCAAGTCGCCACGGTCCGTCTTTTGCG
>JBJYXA010000675.1:0-4454 GCA_046259705.1 Caldilineaceae bacterium | reverse complement strand
GGGCCGGTTCATTGGCAAAGACCGGACAGTTTTCCCGTGCGAAGTCGCAAACGGTTATCACATAATCAAAGGACTGGCCGTCGAAAACGTCCTTGTGTTTTGCGTATTGATGGCTGATATCGATGCCCATATCAGCCATCGCCTGCACGGCAAAGGGATGAACACCACTGGGAAGATCACCGGCGCTATGGACTCTTACTCTCTCACCCGCTATGTGACGCAGCAGGCCCTCGGCCATCTGCGACCGTGCGCTGTTGCGGGTACACAGGAAAAGCACACGGGGAGGTTGTGTGCCGGCGTCTTCCATCGACTGAGCGAAGTTCGTTTCCGGCCATAGCGATGGATGCAGTTCCTGACCCGCCTCTTGGAACAGTGATCCTAGGCGATTTAGGTCGAGGCTATAGTAAACGTCACGACCATCGGCGCTGCTGCGTCGCTCGCAGACGACCCGGGATGTTCGCAGCTTTCCGAGATGGTACGAGACGAGGTTCGTCGGGCGATCGACCAGCGCCACCAGTTCGTGGACGCGGTAATCGCTCTGTGCGAGAAGCGACACCAATTGCCAGCGCAGCTCGTGCGAAAGCACATGGAATAGGAGAGGCAGGCCTTGGTTGCTCATCCCGAAATACTACTATCTGGTTTGATTCAATACAAATTGAAACAAATTGGGTTGCTGGTAACCGTGTCGCCACCAAAAGCCACAGCGGGCCCTCGCAAGGACCCGCTGTGGTAAGGCAGAACGATATACAACTGCTATGGTTGCGCCAACCGTTGCTACGGCATCTGCTCCGTGATTACCTCCACGTTCCGGCTTGGATTGCCGAATGTCAGAACCGGCACGCTTTGGGTGTTCATAAATAGAAGACGTCCATTGCCGTCCTCGATTCTGGCGCGCACACCGTAGTTCGCACGCTCATCCACATCAGCGGGGTTGTATTTCACAGCGAACGGGACCGGCACTTGGCCCGGATCGGTGATGTACTGCTCGCCCAGCAGGGTCACTTCAGGCGGTGCGTCCGCGATCGATGTGTTCTGTACCATGACGTGAACGACCGCATCGGGCGGCAGCGCGATCCGCGGCAGGTAGGTCACGACTCCCGTAACTGCCGGCTGTTCCACCTGAACCGGGACTACGTCGGAAGCCGATACGGCGCCGGCGCCGGCGATGGCGTGAATGGTCGCGCGCTGATCCCTGTCGATAGAGAGCGGTCCGGATAGGTGAACCGTCCAGAAACCTGTCTCCATATCGACTAGGGCAGGTAGTGTCATGATGATGCGGCCGTTGGCATCCATGAGGACGATGCGCAGGTTCTGCGGGTCGATACCGCCTGCCAGGCCGGCGGCGGATAGGACCGGCGCCGCGCCTGTGACAATGGTATTGGGTAGCGGATACGTGATGACCACATACTTTTCCTGAAGGGCCGGATCGCCATAGAACACGTCTAGCTGGGCCTCGGCGATGTGACTGCCGTCCTTCGGGCTGGGGGAGTAGGCGACGACAAAGCCGCGCCCGACATAGTCGACGGCGAAGTTCACCTCCCAGAAGCCCGAGCCCCCCACTTCTCCGGTGTCTACGGTGGCCGGCGCAATGGATAGCACGTTGCCGACGTCATCCCGCAATTCCACCACTACGTTGTTCTCAAAGAGTCCGCCGCCGCGACCGATGACGGAGACAATCCCGTCCTGCGCAACCGTGGCGTACGGCGCCGGCGACTCGACGGTGAGCCATGGCCTGTCCGTTTCTCCGCCGTAGATCACACTGCGAGTGTCGAAAGCAAGAATGCCACCATTTTCCGCGGACTGGGCATAGGCGAAGATTGTGCCGCGGTCTCCGGTTGCGGCATCGAAAAGGTCCAGGTCCACTTGCCATTGCCAGACGCCGTTTTGGTCGCTGGGCTCTGTCACTTCGACGCGTCTTTCGTCAAGAACGAGACCCGCGTTGTCCAGGGCGCGCACGAAGACATTGCCTTCCGTGATGCCGGCCGCCTCGCCATGGAGGACGACGGGGCGATCGACGGACAGGACATCGTCGTATTCAGGAGTGAGAATATTGACCTGCGGCGGTACGATCACCTCAACTTCCTCCGGCAGTCTCGGTACGCGTAGTTCCTGGCCGACGACAATC
The DNA here is from genome assembly GCA_046259705.1 of Caldilineaceae bacterium. Taxonomy (GTDB): domain Bacteria; phylum Chloroflexota; class Anaerolineae; order Caldilineales; family Caldilineaceae; genus JASGTU01. The sequence goes on along the minus strand of JBJYXA010000675.1, from coordinate 2,329 downwards.
CGGTTCGGGTTGGAGATGCAGTTGGCAAGCACAAGTTCGCCGACTGTGCTTCCGGTTTGTTGAGCGATGGAGAAGAGCGTATCGCCGCGCTGAACGACATAAATGGGCCAGTCTGTGCGTGGTTCGCATGCGCTGGCGAAAGTCACGTTTACCTTGTCTTCGGCCTCAATGCTGCCGTCCTTTGGTGAAGTCGAAAAGGCGGTAATGCTTCCTCTAGTGCCATTTGTTACCAGTACATTGATGGCCACGTTCCAGTTGCCGTCCGCGTTTGCGATTGTGGCGATCTGGCGCAATACGACGCCGTCCGCGTCCAACACCCGTACGACGACGTTGTTCTCCGAGGTGCCACTCGCCGTTCCGAAAACGGAGAAGCCATGCGTAGTGTTGACCAACGCGTTTTTTGAGGGAGATGCGATCTGAATATGCGGTCCGGGAGGCGGTGTGGGTTGCGGTCCCACGAGTTGCACGCTGACCTGGTCATAGGCGTCCATGCTGCCGTCGACCGGCGATGGAGAGAATGCAATGACGCGGGCATGTGTATTGACCTCCGGAACACGTACGTCCACGGACCAGGCGCCACTGCTGTTCGCCGTCGTCGCCTGCTCGGCAAGTAGAGCACCGCTGTTGGAGACGACTCGTACAACTACATTATTCTCGAAGATGCTCTGCGACGTTCCCGACACCGATATGGGTTGATCCGTGCGCAAGACCGCGCCGTTGTGCGGATTGCGTATGGTGACATCTGCAGGCGGCATATATTGCCCATAGGTGACGACGACCTCGTCGCTGGCTATGGTAGCGCCGTCTTTGGGTGATGTGCTATAGGCGACGATACGCCCCCGCGTGCCTACGGGCACGTTCGGATAAAGGGTAACTCGCCACGCGCCCTCTCCGCCCAGTTCGGCGTCGACTACGGTAGCACGCCGATCCAGCGTGCGACCGCGCTGGTCCAAGGCTTCGACGACCACGTTGTTTTCGGGCAGACTCGCTCCGTTGCCTACGACGACCACCTCTTCATTACTGGTGGTTTCGCCGTCCACAGGAATCGTGATTTCGATAAACGGTGACACACTCGGCGGCGCCGTAGGCGTAGGTGTAGGCGTGGCCTCCGCCGCACCGTAGACAACCGCTACAGTGGCCTGCGCTATCCGGTCACCCGTGGCCGGAGAAGTAGAGAATGCGACGATGCTGCCAGCGCTGCCGGGCTCAGCATTTGGATGCACAATGGCGCGCCACTCGCCTTCACCGCCGACCGGCGCTTGCATCGTGGTAGCCGTTTGGTCGAGAAGGGCGCCTGTCGCGTCCAGCGCTTGCACGACAACATTGTTCTCGGGTAACGCAACACCGTCACCGACGACGACGATCTCCGCCGGATCGGTAACCTCACCTGTCTGTGGGATGCGAATGCTCAGCGCCGGTTGAGCCGATGGTGGTTGGGTTGGCGTGGCAGTGGGTGAAGGCGTCGGACTGGCCGTTCCAAATACTACGTTGACTTCGTCATAGGTAATAATCTCACCTGTCGCCGGTGACTGCGAGAAAGCTTCTATGGTGCCAGATGTGCCAGGCACCGCATTGGGATACAGCGTGACGCTCCACTGACCCGCGCCACCTAGCGGCGCCTGCACGGTGGTAGGCCGGCCATCCAACACTGCACCCGACGCGTCTTTAGCCTGCACGACGACGTTATTCTCGGGCAAAGCCTGTGCTACGCCGGTCACGACCACTTCGATTGCGCTCGTTACCTCCCCATCGCTGGGAATATTGATTGTGATGGTGGGGAGCAGCGCGATGGGCGGCACGGGCTCGACCGGTTCCACAGGCTGCTCCGGTTCGGCTGTCTCCACAGGTTGCTCGGGCTCGGGCGTTTCTACGGGTTGTTCCGGCTCTACCGTCTCCACGGGTTGTTCAGGTTCTGCCGTATCCACAGGTTGTTCAGGCTCGGGCGGTTGTTCGGCTCCTTCGGCCGGCTGCTCTTCGGCAGGTTGGTCACCTTCCTGCAATAGCTCCGCGGCCCGTACCGGAACTGGTGCACCGACGCCGGCTACAGAAGTGAGGACCAACGCGAGCACCAATGCAAGGCTGGCAATGATGGTGAAGCCTTTCATACACCTCTTCCTTTCGTGTAGGTAATCTTATTGTGTAGAACGGTTGGCGAAATATGGGCTGCTGCGTTATCTGCCTGACGTAGGCCGCTCGTCCATTTAGCGAACGAAATCGAACGCCCGGCTGCGCCTTACTTCGTATACGGGCAGTCTCTGCCATCGGATTCGATCGCCTGATTGTCGTAAACAAAATTGTACACTTGAACCTCCTCCGCAACGAAACGTGC
>JBJYXA010000674.1:0-18384 GCA_046259705.1 Caldilineaceae bacterium | reverse complement strand
AAGTCGCTGCGGGTAACGTTCACCTATGTCTTCGTTTCCGTACCGCTGAAGCTCATCTTCGCGCTGGCCGTGGCCATGCTGATGAATCAGAAGCTGCGCGCCGTGCCGCAATACCGCACCATCTACTACATACCCACGCTGCTGGGCGGCTCAGTGGCCATCGCTATGCTGTGGCGCAAGTTGTTCGAGACGGATAGTCTGGTCAACGGCTTGCTGCAGCTCGTCGGGTTTACCGACCAACCCATTTGGATCACCAACCCTCACTATGCGCTCTGGACGCTGGTTCTACTGGCGGTATGGCGGTTCGGCTCGTCCATGATCATTTTCCTGGCCGGGTTGAAGCAAATACCGCAGGAATATTACGAGGCGGCAGGCGTGGACGGCGCGAACGGCTTGCGCAAGTTTTTCGCCATCACCCTACCATTGCTATCACCTGTCATCCTGTTCACGCTCGTCATGCAGATCATTGTCACCATCCAAGCCTTTACGCAGGCCTACATCATCGACGGGAGGCGGGCAAGGTTACTTCCGTGTATCGAGCACAATGGGCCGGATCTCAAGATCAGGAAACGCGGCACTTGCCGGATGCGGGGATTTGACTAATCCATGCCGGCAATCGGCCGGAAGAGTGGGACACGCCAGGGTGGTCCGAGGATGGCGGGGTTTGCGGCCCGCGCCTCGGCTGTGCCGTGCTCTTGCGGTGGACGGGGAACTGGTCAGCGCCCGCAATTACGCCACTAGCCTGGGCGCGTACGAGCTGCGGTTGAACGGCCGATAGGTGAGCGAGGCACTGGTCACGCCAGGCTGGAGCAGCTAGGATCATCGCATTGAGTACCAAACAGACTGTGTGACAGAGCTCCTGCGCTCGCGAGATGCCGTGGGCGTGATGCTGGGCGACGTGTGGTAACGCGGTCAGTGTGGCTGCTAGGATCACACCGACGTCTATGGGTAGCGATACGGGCTGACCCGAAAGCGATCGCTCTACGTACCGATTGGCCAACACACCCGGCGGTGATAGAGTATGTGCGGCGACCCAGCATTGCTGAGATTTGGCCGATCGAAAAGACCGAGCGAAAGGTCTGAGAGTCAAACCGATTGAGGATGGATGTTCTGCTTTTTCTAATTACTGGAAGAGTCTCCTCCGCCGCAACCTTCGCCGTGGCTACAGCAGCCCTATCCACCACCTGCGTCAACACATGAGAGTCGAGACAATCATCTGATTATGGCGATAGAACAAGAGGACAATGGTTCTGCAGCACCCCCAAGCGGAAAATACCTCCTGTATCTTGCGCTGGGCGCGCTCGGCGTCGTGTATGGCGACATTGGAACCAGTCCGCTCTACGCATTCCGCGAATCATTCCGAGAGGAATACGGGATTCCGGTCACGCCCGAAAACATTCTTGGCGTACTCTCGCTCATCTTTTGGGCGCTCACCCTGATTATTTCGATCAAGTACCTGGTGTTCGTACTGAGAGCGGACAATCAAGGCGAGGGTGGAATACTGGCGCTAACGGCGCTTGTACGTCCGGAACGTGGCGCACCTCCGCGCAGCAGGCGCTGGGTGCTCATCATGCTCGGTCTGTTTGGTACAGCGCTGCTGTACGGGGACGGTATGATTACGCCGGCACTTTCCGTGCTCTCTGCGGTCGAAGGCCTGGAGGTAGCGACGCCGGTCTTTCGGCCCTACATCGTGCCAATTACCATCGGCATTCTCGTCGCACTATTCATGTTTCAGAGTCGCGGGACAGAGAGGGTCGGAAAGGTATTTGGACCGGCGACCATGATCTGGTTCTTGGCCATTGCTGTGCTTGGCTTGGCCTGGGTGGTGCGGCAGCCGCACGTATTTGTCGCGATCAATCCGCTGTACGGCGCCCGATTCTTCGTGCACAACGGGTGGGAGGGTTTCCTGGTCCTTGGCTCGGTCTTTCTCGTGGTGACGGGCGGCGAGGCGTTGTACGCCGACATGGGTCATTTCGGCAGACGTCCTATCCGGCTGGCATGGTTCTCTTTCGTGTTTCCCGCCCTGTTGCTCAACTATTTTGGACAAGGCGCTCTACTCTTTGAGCGACCACAGGCGATCGCAAACCCTTTCTATTCGATGGCGCCATCGTGGGCGCTTTATCCCCTGGTCGTCTTGGCCACGGCGGCCACAGTAATCGCGTCGCAAGCACTGATCACCGGCGCCTTCTCTCTGACGATGCAAGCGGTGCAACTCGGTTTCTTGCCCCGGATCAACATAAGGCACACGTCCTCAGAGGAATATGGCCAAATCTATGTACCAGGCATCAACTGGATACTCATGATCGCCTGCATCGCCTTGGTTATCGCATTCGGTTCATCCAGCGCACTGGCCTCCGCATACGGGGTTGCGGTTACAACCACGATGGTAATTACGACAGTGCTGCTGTTTTCGATAGAGCGGAAGAAGTGGCATTGGCCTGTTGCCGCTGCAGTGGTCTTCACCGCATTCTACCTGACCGTGGATCTGTCGTTTTGGGGTGCAAACCTGCTCAAGATTCCGGACGGCGGTTGGTTCCCACTGGCAATAGGAGCGGTAGTCTTTACGCTGATGGTCACGTGGCGCCAAGGCCGCAGAGTCTTGGCCAAACGTCTGAGTGAGACTACCGTGCCATTTGACGATTTCGTGCACCAACTCAATGCGGATAAAGTACCGCGTGTGCCCGGCACTGCTGTGTTCATGTACAGTAACCCGGCCGGAACACCGCCTGCGCTCATCAACAACCTCAAGCATAACAAGGTCCTTCACGATAACGTGATCCTCCTCTCGGTTGAGTCCGAGCGCGTCCCGCATGTTCCCGCCCGATCGCGTATTGAACTCGAGCAACTGGAACACGGTTTCAGCCGGGTGGTCTTGCACTATGGGTTTATGCAGGATCCCAATGTAGCCCGCGACCTGGCCAGGTGCCAGGCTCTTGGCCTGGATGTAGACCCGCTGCGGGCGAGCTATTTCTTGGGCCGCGAGTGGCTGATTCCGGCCGACGATCCTGACATGGCTTCATGGCGACAAAGGCTGTTTGCCGTCATGAGCCGAAATTCGCGCAACGCCACCGACTTTTTTCACCTGCCGCCTGGTCGTGTGGTGGAGTTGGGGACGCAGGTGGAGTTGTAACGGCAGTTTTCTCGTTTCGCGACCGCGACAGAGGGTTGTGCGATCTGTCCTGTCTAGACCTGCTGTTCGTGCGACAGATTTTCTAGATCCTGCTAATTGTACTAGTATGGATCGTAGATTTTTGTCGGCCCACATTTCCAATCTGGTCGCAACCAAAAAGAGTTCAGAAATAGAGGTCTTCTAGTCGTTTCCATAAGACATGGGAGGCGAAACCGACCTATAAGTGCGAGACATACACGATTGTCATGTCCGGACGAGTTAGTCTTTGTTCAATTTCCCATCACACAAATCAGGAGGGAAGGTATGAAGAAGAATCGTCTGTTTATATTACTGGCTAGCCTGCTGATTATCAGCATGTTCGCCGGATGTGTCGCTGTCGAACCGGGCGCAGCGACGACGACTGGAGCGGAGGCCGGCGCCGAAGAGGCCAAGTGGTGCTCGGGCACTGATATCGTTTTCTTCCCAGGAGGTCCTCCCGGCGGCCCCTTTGCCACCGTCGTCTACAACGGCGCCGTTGCAGCAGCAGCCGATCTCGGCGCCAACGTGGAGTATGTCTGGTCCGACTGGAACCCGGAAAAGATGGTGACCCAGTTTGTCGAAGCGGCAGCAACTAGCCCCGACGGCATCGCGATTATGGGCCACCCAGGCGTAGACGCGTTCGCCCCTGTCGTGGCTGATGCCGAGGAGAAAGGCATCATCGTCACGAGCCAGAACACCTCGCTGGACGAACTGGAAAAGCTCTACAGCTCCAATGGCTTCGGTTATGTGGGCGCAGAACTCTATTCAGCCGGCTATTCGTTGGGCGCAGAGGCTGTCAATCGTTTTGGACTCGTCGAAGGGGACCGAGCCATGGTCTGGGGCTTGTTAGCCCAGGCTGGCCGCGGACAGCGGACGCAGGGCGTAATTGATGCGTTGGAAGACGCAGGACTCGTGGTCGACTATCTCGAAATCGACGACGCGACCAATGCTGATGCGGCGGCGGGCACGGCCACTTTTGTCGGTTACGTGTCGTCCAACCCAGATGTGAAGCTTGTTGTCACGGACCACGGAGCGCTGACCGCAACGCTGCAAACCTACCTCGAAGCAGCGGGGCTCGGGCCCGATGACATTTATGCCGCCGGCTTCGATCTGGCGCCTGCCACTGTGGAGGCGATACGCGGCGGCTGGACGGACCTGGTCATCGATCAGCAGCAGTGGCTTCAAGGTTATCTGCCTATCCTGCAGATTTGCCTGACGCACAACTACGCCTTTACGGGCCTGCATATCGATACAGGCGCCGGTTTCGCGCATAAAGATAACATCGACCTGCTGGCCGACTTGGTCGAGCGACAGATTCGCTAATACGCTTCTCGTGGAACGCAAATCCGGCAGTCATTGCGTACGAGGGTTTCTGTACTGAATCCGCTGAGGGCCGTCCGCAAGCCCGGATTTGCGTTCCACATCCATCCAGCGCTTCACAATCCGCACGGGGTTATTGGGGTATGAACTCGGATTCACGCGGTCGATACAGGCTGGAGCTTCGCAACGTCTCCAAGTCCTTTGGAGAAGTACAGTCGCTGCGCGAGGTCAATTTCCAACTGGACCAAAATGAGGTTGTGGGCCTGTTGGGGGACAACGGTGCAGGCAAATCGACGCTGATCAAGATCATTACCGGCTATCATCAGCCCGATTCCGGGGAGATCTTCTTCAATGGCCAGCTGATCGACAAATTGACCGTGCCGAGGGCTCGCGAACTCGGCGTAGAAACAGTCTACCAGGAACGCGCTTTGGCCGACCTGCAGACCCTCTGGCGGAATATCTTTCTTGGTCGCGAGCTCTCCAACCGCTGGGGCTTGCTCGACGTAAAGAAGATGAAGAGCGAGACCACCAAATTGATGGTTGAATCGATGGGGTTCACGTCGGCGGCTGTAAGCCCGGATTCTCTCATCGGCACCTTTTCCGGTGGTGAGAAGCAGGGCGTAGCCATTGTCCGTGCACTCTATTTCGACGCCGAGATCATCGTATTGGACGAGCCTACAATGGGCCTGTCGCTCAAAGAAACGCGCAAACTGCTCGAATTTGTGCGGCACATCAGGACGTCAGGCAAGTCGGCCATTTTCATCGACCACAATATCTTCCACGTCTACTCGGTGGCTGACCGCGTCGTCGTCCTCGACCGAGGACAGGTGGCCGGTGAATTCAGGACGGACGAGATCACGCTCGACGAATTGATGGACAAGATGTATCGCGTCGCCGAAACCGGTTCATTTGACTAATTGACTAAGTCAGAAATCGCAGACAAATGACTCAAAACGCAGCGGTCGTAAGGGAGAACCCGGCAGGGAAGCGCCGTCTTCAAGTACGGGGATTTCTCAGCCGCAACGGCACCCAGGCAGGCATTATCGCTGTCTTTCTGGCGGTGTGGCTTCTGTTCGTCCTTTCCGCGCCGGATACGTTTCTGAAACCGCAGATCTATCTTGCGTTCATGTCCACCGTGCCCTTCTTTGGCATCATGGCGTTGCCTCTGACGATGGCAATCATCGCCGGCGAGATGGACCTTTCTTTCCCATCCATCATGGTCATAAGCATGGTGGCGTTCGTGGCGGTTTTCAATCTCACGGGCAGTGCCTTTTTTGCCCTGCTTGCTGCGCTCGCCACGGGGTCCGGCGCAGGATTTCTAAACGGCGCGCTGGTCGTTGGCTTGGGCATCCCTTCATTGGTAGCGACCATCGGCACCCAATTTTTCTGGCGCGGCGCAGCCCTGGTGCTACTGAACGGCAAGGGCGGTTCATTGGTCGCAACGAGAGATTCGCTGACATACAACCTCTTAGTCGGCAAGCTCTTCGGCTATCTGCCCGTGCAGTTCATTTGGATGATCATCGTCGCAGTGGTTTGCTGGGTCATACTGAATCGAACTCGGCTGGGTGCACATATCTACCTGGTCGGCGACAATGCAAACAGCGCCGAGTTGATGGGCGTCAACACACGCTTTACGCGTGTGGCCGTCTTCGTCATGGTAGGATTTGCCTCCGCCTTCGCCGGCGTACTAGCAAGTCTACACGTCTCCTTTCTCTGGCCGTCCCTGGGGGACGGCTACCTGTTGCAGACACTCGCCTCCGTCTTCCTCGGCGGAACCTCAGTCTTTGGCGGTGTAGGTACGATCCTGGGTACCTTCTTAGGCAGCTACATCATCGGCGCTATTGAAGCCGGTATCGTGGCCGTAGGACTGACCGGATTCTGGACCAAGCTCATCTACGGGCTCATCATTATCGTTTCCGTCGCTATGCACTCTATGCTGCGCAGGCACATGAAGTAGCGCGTTGCGAGGGAATGGCTGAGCCCCTGAGCGCCCTCCAGCACTTGTCATTTCCTTGTTGCACCAACGTGGGGAAGACCCGCTGACCACTGCCTAGAGCGGATGGCCTGGACACATGGTACAATCAACCCGCGTAAACGTGCGATTGCTTGTACCGGCCACTTGCCGCAGGAGAACACCAACAGCATCCACTGCTTCGACTGCTGAAGCGCAACAGCAGACCGGAGCGTTTCAGCCCACATGAGCATATGTTGAACATAATTTCGATACGCCTGTGGTTGGCATGAGCCGACACGCAGTCGACCTGATTTACTGGCCTGAGGTTGTTAACTGCGATTTTGGCGTTTGTACAATCTATCGGCGGTACATGGGTCGTGTGCACCATGAATAACGGTAACTTGACCGCACCTGCCAGCAAGACACTGCTCCTGCGGTCACTCTTGCTGATTGTCGGCGCAATACTCCTCAACTTGGTCCTGGGCGCGTTGGTGCGTGAGGTACTGCGTTGGCCGATCTACCTTGACTCAATAGGAACAATCTTGGCCGGCGCACTCCTCGGGCCACTGGCCGGAGCAGCCACAGGCGCACTCACCAATCTGATTTGGGGCGGCTTGGTAGGCAACCAGGTTCTCATACCCTACGCGATCGTTGCTGCATTTGTCGGCTGGGCTGCCGGCTACGCGGCGCTCCTCGGCGCCTTCCGGCGCTTTCCCATGGCCGTGCTGGCCGGCGTGCTCACCGGCGTTGGCGCGGCGCTCATCGCAGCACCAATCACCACCTATGTCTTCGGCGATATCACCGGAGCCGGAACAGATTATCTGACGGCGTATCTGGGCGCTGCGGGCGCCAATCTTCTGCAGGCGGCCACGCTCCAGAGTTTCATCAGCGATCCGATCGACAAGGCGATCTCTTTCGCTCTCGTGTGGGTGCTGTGGCGGTACCTACACCCCTATTTTCGACTATCGTCACCTGCCGGCGTCAAAAGGATCAATGCGCTTGGGGGGTACAGCGTAGCCGTCGTTACCAGCTTGATCGCGACCCTGCTCTGCTTCATCTTCCTGCCGGCGTTCGGGCGCAGCATCGTGTCCGTTTTCTACCTTGCTGTTCTGATCAGCGCCTGGAGAGGGGGCCTCGGGCCGGCGTTGCTCACAACCGCGATCGGGGTCATAGCCATCTTAGGTTTGTTGATTTCGCCTTATCATAATTTGGGCATTACAGCGGAAGACTGGCTGAATATCGGTATCTTCACAGTGGTGTCATTGGCTATCGCCGTCATTGCGGACCAGCTCGAGCAAAGCAAGCGCAAGCTGGCGGATTCGCTGATTGCGGAGCGGACGGGACAGGCGCGGCTGCGCGCCATCAACGATGGCGTGGACGAGGGATTGGCGCTGATATCGGCCGACCAACAGATACTCAGCGTCAATGAGCGCTTTGTGCAGCTTTTCGACGTACCGCGTGAGCGGATCACCGGACAGAGTCTGGAGGACGTACGGACGTTTTTCGATCAGGTGTTCGCCGACGGCAATGAGATTTACCGGCTGATCCTGTCCAGCGCCAGCGATCTACTACAAGACGAATCGCGTCTTGTGGAGCAGATCTGGCCGCAAGCTCGCGACCTACAGCTCTTTACGACCCCGGTGCGGGACAATGACGGTTATCTAGGACGGCTCTTTGTCTTTCGCGATGTCACCCACGAACGTGAGGTCGATCGCATGAAGACCGAGTTCGTGTCGCTGGTCTCCCACGAGCTGCGCACGCCGCTGACGTCAATCAAGGGCTTTACCGAGTTGGTGCTGGATGGTGACGCCGGCGAGATCAACGAAGAGGTCGAGGAGTACCTAGGAATTGTACACAGCAACGCCGATCGACTGGTTGCGCTGGTTAACGATCTGCTCGACATCTCGCGCATCGAATCGGGACGCGTTCAGCTTAAGTCTGAGCCTGTTTCCCTGACCGAAGTGGTCGATAATGTGGCGGCGACGATGCAGCAGAGTATCCAGGAGAAGGGGCAGCACCTGAGCATAGACATGGATCCGGAGGCCGTCAACGTCATCGGCGACAGGGATAAGATCACACAGGTAGTCACCAATTATGTGAGCAACGCTTACAAGTATACGCAGGCGGGCGGCGATATCCGCATCGACATCCGTAAGCAGGGCGACTACGCCCGTGTTGCGGTGATCGACAACGGCCATGGTATCGCGCCTGCCGATCAGGAACAGCTCTTCACGCGCTTTTATCGCGTCGACAACTCCATGACGCGTGAGGTAGGCGGCACGGGCCTGGGATTGTCCATCGTCAAACAAATCGTCGAATTGCAGGGCGGCGAGGTCGGTGTGGAGAGCGCCCTCGGTGAGGGTTCGACCTTTTTGTTCACCGTGCCGCTCGCCGCGGCTGTGGCGTCTGCGCCGGCGGCGGACGAGATCGCGGCGCCTAAGCCGTCGCCGGAGCGCCGTGGAGGCAGCGTACTCATCGTGGAAGATGAAGACGATATCGCCCGCCTCATCGCCCATCACCTGCGAAAAGCGGGCTACACTGCGGCTATCGCCCACACGGCGGATGACGCGCTGGCCGCTTTGGCTAACGACTTGCCTGACTTAATCACGCTGGACATCGAGCTTCCCGGCATGCAGGGGGACGAACTATCGAGACGGCTCCACAACGACCCACTGACCAGTGACATCCCGATATTGGTCATTTCAGTACACGGTGACGAGGCCGGCCTGGAGTTGGGGGCCTATGCCTTACCCAAGCCCATTGACCAGGCGGAATTGGTGAACACGGTAGGCGCGATGCTGACGGCACCGCGACAAGGGCCGGTGTTAGTCATTGACGATGACGCGGATGTGCGCCTCCTGCTGACAGCAGAACTTGTCAAACAGGGCTTCGAAGTGGAGAGCGCTGCCGACGGCGAGAGCGGTCTAGCGCTGGCGCTCGAGCGGCATCCCGGTCTGATATTGCTCGATATGCGCCTGCCGCGCATGGATGGCTTTGCCGTGCTGCGGGCATTGAAGGAAGATGAGGCCACCGCTAGTATCCCGGTTATTGCCGTCACGGGCAGCTCCGACCTGAAGTCTAGTGCCCGTGCTCGCGTGCTCACCTTAGGCGCGGCCGACTTTGTCACGAAGCCATTCGATATCAGCATGCTGCTCGAAGAGGTAAAAGTATTCCTGGGCGCGCCGTAGTTGTTGCTGGTAAGTACGTGCGATGCTCTTCGCCTACCAGTATTTTCGAGTGCCGCCGATGAAGTGATCACCCATTGTGCAGGACTGGCCACATTGCCTGCAAGTCCATCAAAGGAGAGTATGCGTGTCAATCAAAGTCTTAGCCGTAGACGACGAAGACGATGTACGCCGTCTCATCGAAATCAAACTCAAGAAGGCCGGTTTTGAGGTCATCACTGCCACCAATGGCGAGGAAGGCGCGGCCATGGCCTTGTCGGAGCAGCCTGACGTGGTATTGATGGACTGGATGATGCCCAAAATGGACGGCCCTACCGCCACAGCCAAAATCAAGGCTGAATGCGACCCTGCGCCCATCGTCTTGATGTTGACGGCCAAAGGCGCGGAAAGCGATGTGATTCAGGGTTTGGTGGGCGGCGCCGACGATTATATTGTCAAGCCGTTCGCTCCGCGTGAACTGATCGCCCGCGTCAACGTGGCGTTGGTCAAGGCTGGCAAGCAGCCTATGATCGGTGAATAATGTGGATGAGATGGACGAACTGAATCTGGAGCCTAACGAAGAGCTTGAGCTGGCCGAATACGAAGAGGCGGTGCGCGAGCTTGAGGCTGCGCGCACGCTAGAGGAAGCTGAACACATCCACGAAATGGATGTTGGGGAAGATAAGGACGAAGCGTTCAGCGGCGAGGTTCAGGAGGCCCCTGTCGAAATTCTGGCGGATACGGGCGCTCGCCGCTCCTATTGGCAGGCGCAGAGCCTGGTCGAGCAGGAGCAACAAGCGTTCGCCGCCGCCTGGGCCGAGCAAAATCAAGAGCATCTGCGTGGCGCATATTATCGGCTGGCAGTCTATCACGGGCGCACCATCTATATCCTTCGTTCCGCGCTCACTGACGGCAAGGAGGCGCTGGCCCAGGCAGCCATGCGTAACCTGGCCACACTTCACAGATCGATGACGCAGATGCACAGGCAGGCGCCGCACGTCATTCCCGCCGCGCTGGTGCTGGATCGCTCAGGACGGGACGAATTGGTGCGGGATCTGGTAGTCAGAGTCCTGCAAGAGAGCGCCGAAGCACTGGGACTCGACCCTATCGTGACGCGCGCAAACGACTTGGACGTGCTGGGCGTGGCTAAGGGTACAGTACAGCGCCATCTCAATGGCCTGGCTGCTTCCGGGCATGTGGAATCGACAAGTGACCGGCCAGCGCGTTACGCGCGCAGCCAGCGTACCTATACGGGTATGGACATTGACGCGTCCAGCCTGCGCGCTCTGCTGGGCGCACAGCTCTCCGAGCGCATGGCGGCGGAAGGCTTTGCAGGCCTGCGGGACGTGGCGGGCCGGCAGAGTGCCTTCCGCGCGGAGTTCTGCCGAACAAGTGGTCACGGGCAGGCCAGCGCCGCGCTCTTTGTCGATCTGGTTAGCACGCTATTGGAAGAGCAGGTGGCAGAGACCGGTCCGTGGCGGCACGCCGACCTGATCGGCTCACCGTACCCGCGGCCGTACCAATACGAAGCGTACGCCGTGTTCCGCGGTTACGGCTATCAGGGACAGCTAGTCGAAGCCCCCACGGGCAGTGGCAAGACCATGATCGGCATGCTTTGCATTCAGGATATGCTGAAGGGGCTACGTTCTGGTCAATCCATCCTGATCCTCGTGCCCACCAGCAACTATCTGCAGCAATGGGCTGGTGAACTCTGCTACAAACCTATCGGCCTGCGGCTTTCGCCGGAGCTGGTCTTCGCCGGTACGCCCAGCCAGCTCGAACGCTTCCAGAAACGCACCGGCAGTCATCCCCCCATCCTGCTGATGACCTACACGGCGCTGGCGCAGGCCGGGTCGGGCATCGGCAAGGGCGGCTTCGACATCGATTCCATCGAGATGTTCCTGCAAGGGGCCAACGTGCAGTACGTTCTGCTGGACGAGGTGCATAAAGTAGCCGAGAACTTGAGGAGCGTCTCCTCCGATGTGATCCGTCTGGTGCTGGAATGGTTGCACGATGGAAGCCTGCGTGGCGTGATCGGATTTACGGGTACGGCAGAGGCCTATCGATCGCGCTTCGCAAAACTCGGCCTGGAACTCGTCTATACCATCCCCATCGACGAGTTGATCGCCGCTGGTTTTGTCGCGCCTTTCGCCGAACTGGGTACGCCGTTCTCCTACTCCGCGCGCGAACGTCGCGTTCGCGAGCTTCTGGACGCGTATAAAGCCCAGACCATGGTCTTTATGGAACTCATCGGCGGCGAACAACTAAGGCGCTGGTTTGCCGAACTGCCTATGGACGAACGGGTGGTGCTTGGCCATGACCTGTTCAACATGTACGCGGGACGAAAGAATTGGGAAACCGCGTTACCTGCGCGGTTGGCCCAATGGGAATCCGGCGAAAGCCTGAGCTTGACCGAGACCAAGTTGGTGTCCATCGTGCAGATTGCGCGCGGCTGGAGTGATGCCGAACTTGTTCGTCGCGCCGGCGCTGATGAAGCGAAGTTTGGGCAGATAGTCACCGAGATCAGTCAGATCAAGGCCGAACTTGCCGAGTTGATCTACCTACCATCCACGCTAAAGCGCCTACAAAGGCCCGACTTCACGACCGGCTTCGATGTAGACGCATTGCGTTTTGCCCATGGCGAAGCCACGAACCAGGCAAATCGCAACGAGGCGGTCAAAGATGGGATTGCATCCACCATCGTGGGGCTATACGAGGGGCTAAGCGAATGGTACCGTCGCGTGGGCGAGGGTCGGGTGGAAACCATCAAGGCAGTGATCGAAGCAGAACGAACGACCCGTCCGGTCAGTGGAATCATCATCTTCGACAACGCCCGCCGCATTCATTGGAAGGAAGGTATTGCGGTACCCGGTTACGAAGGCCTAGGCGGTCTCTATGCCCAGTTGCTAGGCGACGACCGCTTCACTCCCTATGCGGTACTCTCCAGCGAGCAGTACCTGCCGTACAATGCGGCCGATCCTCTGCCGCCGCGTATTTCGGCGTTCATAGAACAGGAGTTAATGCGAGGCGAGATCGCGGGCGCCATGTTTGATCTGGTCTTCCAAGGTCTGGATCTCGCTGATGAGACACGTGAAGAATTATCGGATCGCTGGTCTGAACTGATCACAGCCTACGTACCCCGGCTGCAGGAGGTCCACGCAGCCCGACCGGGCGACTTCAGCCGGCGGGTGCTGCGCCCGATGCGCCGTCGTATCCGCGGCATGAGTCCAGAGTCAACTGTGGAGCGTATCAGCGCCAGAATGGACCTGCGAAATATCCACTTTGCCGATCTGGTCAACACTTTCTTTGACTACGCCATTATCGCGCGCTATTTCCGCCAGGCGCAGGTAGCAGAACTGGAACAGGTGAGCGGCGCACGCCAGAAGTTCTTCGTCGTCCCCATGTCTACCGGCAACCGCAAGCTGCTGATGTACGACCTCACTTCACGCATCGTGGACGCCGAATCGCTGCCCATCAACATGGTGATCGTGTCCAGTTGGGCGCGCACGGGATGGAACGTGTTGTCACCCAATGTGCTGATCGACGCAACCGCCACTCGTGACGTTACCGCCTGGCAACAGTTGCGTGGCCGAGCCATCCGGGCACGGCGCACGTGGAATAACGACTGTTACCGGCTGATCAGTGCGCTGATCGGCAGCCAGATGCAGGACCCGCTGGAGCAGGAGACGATGCCCGATGATGTGGCAGAGATGCTGGCGCTGGTGCAGGTCGAGCGGTTGCCACAGCACACGGCGCTAGATGAGCGTTTGCTCGCACTGCTGTCCGACGTAGTCCCGGCAGACGTGCTGGATCGCGTCGAAACTTACGGTCTCTCCGGCCTGACAGAGTCGGAGCGCAGCGACATCGCCATTGCACTGATGCGCCGGTTCAACAAGGTGACACACATCTACGAACTGGTGAAGGCCTATGGTTCCACCAGCCAGGTGCTGTACAACCGCACGGAAGGCTCATGGCATCGTCGAGAGAATATCGCCGCCAAACACGAGCATGAGGTGGCTGTCAACCCGCTCAGCGGTGAAAAATCAACCGGTGATAGCCATGCACCGTTGATTTACGCCAGCGATCCGCGCGCGGATATCCCTTCCGAATTGCAGAAACATCTGGTCGACGCAATCGTGGGCAGCGATGAGCTGATCGTATCCGGTTGGCTGCAGGTCAATGATGTGTAATAACCTAATGCTACCTATCGGAGGCAGCCAGAGAACCGGATCTGGGAAAGGCCGCTCGTTCTCATCCGAGAGGCCCTCCTGTTCAATCAAGACGCCTATCACATACTGCGCGACCCCCCGACGCCTTTTGGCCTAGGGCATGTATTGCTGTCATCAGCGCCCTAGGCCAGACCGTATTCTGTACTAAGCTCATTTACGGGCTCATCATCACCGTTTCCGTCGCTATGCACTCTTGCCTACATAGGCTTGTGCGGGACCGTGAAGCCTCACATATACCCAGTCCGCCGTCACTTCCTTCGGCGACATGCGTCCGTTCAGATCTTAGGTGCAGAATGCTGCATTGTGCGCAGCGAGCATTTCGTAGACCGCTTCTTCAAACCAGGTTATGTCGCGGAACTCGAACGTATAGCGCCTGCCAGCCGGTAGCATTTCGAGAAATGCCTCTAAAATCTGGCATCTCTTGAAGAGGGCACCGCCGTCCCTGCGACGCACGATATCTGCTATCGAGTCGTCTGCATTGCTCACGCGACTCGCGGCATTGCGATAGGCGCGTACACGGTGGATGTTCGCGTCCTGGGCTTCCAAGAGATCGGCAATACGATCCAGGACTCGAGCGATGTCCGCGTTCTCAGGTTGCTTGTCAGTCATTACCCAGATCGCAATCTATATTCTTCGGTACTCGGACATTCCAACGAACGGCAAGCCTTGCTGTTCGGAGCATAAGGGCGATACTGATGAACGTGTATGCCCGCTAGATCATCCGCTTCAATTCCTCGGAATCTGCGCGCATGGTATCTTGCAGATCCCGATAACAAAATGATGCTACGGGATGATACATCGGTAGCAAAGTTGTTTCTCCATAAGATGTGTGCACGTCGAGCGGCTTTCCGTGCACGTCGCCCAGCTTCGTGTCTTTATGCGGCAATCCGAACTCTTCGAGCATTGATTCAGTGGCAACGCGACCCAACGTGACTATGATGTCAGGCTGGACGATCTGGACTTGTCGCATCAAGAAGGGAACGTACAGTCTGATCTCGTTCGCGCAAGGCGCTCGGTTCTTTGGCGGACAATCCTTCCCTACATTCGTGATGTAGACTTGCTCGCGCGCCATGCCAATGGAAAGGAGCAGTTCTTCCAGAATTTTTCCAGCGCTACCCACAAACGGTCGACAGGTCTTGGCCTCTTGTTCTCCTGGCGCTTCTCCGATCATCATGACCTCAGCGTCGGAAACTCCTTCTCCAACAACGGGTCAGTCGTCATTTTGCTGGCGGAATGAGTAGAGGTCGGATTGTTCAAACTCACGAAGCTCGCGCGCCACAGCTTTGAGCTGACTTGTCTTGTTTGGTTTCATCGAGATCCTCGCTAGACGCCCAGACTCAGACGTGGCGCACGAGCGAAGATTGCCGGGTCGGCTTTTTGGCGGAACGGGCGACGACTGTCTATAGGCCAATAGCGAGCGCTCAAACGCTGCCTTGCTTACTCTGAGGTCAGTCCTATGTGCTGATGCTATCTTCTCGGCCGAAGGATAGACGTGACCTAGGATGTCCAGGAGCCTCAAGAATGGTGCTGCCTTGAGTTGCCATCCCTCCCGTTGGGTGTGGCGAAGCCAACAGGAACATCATCTGGAATTCTTGCATCGTCTCCAACTATCTCTAGCACCCTTGCACCGGCGACTTCCTCCTCCTTCAACAGAATCTCCGCGAGGAGGTCGAGCTTATCTCGCATACTTTCCAGGGTCTCATATGCGCAGTCGAAAGCGCGGTCCAGTAGACGCCTGATTTCTTCATCCACTTCGCGCGCGGTCGCTTCGCTGTACTGACGCCCTTCCGCGATCTCCCCGCCTAGGAACACGTGCTGATGGGGGCCGCCGAAGGCTATATGGCCCAGCTCTTCGCCCATACCCCAGTCCAGAACCATCTTTCTTGCCAGTTCCGTAGCCTGCTTCAGATCGTTTTCGGCGCCGCTGGTTGCCGTATCAAAGACCAGTCGCTCAGCCGCGCGGCCGCCCATCATGACGGCGAGCCGATCCTCCATGTAGTCGCTCGAGTATACATACTGATCGTGTTCGGGAAGCTGGTGTGTGACTCCCATGGCGCGCCCGCGGGGAACGATCGTCACCTTATCAATTGGATCTGAATGCGGTAGCACGGCAGCTACAACGGCATGTCCCGCCTCATGGTAAGCGAGCAACTTAAGCTCTTCCTTGGTGAGCATCAGGTTCTCGCGTTCCAGCCCGAGGAGCACCTTATCTCGAGCGTCGTCGATCTCCGCTAATCCAATTTCGCTCTTGTCACGGCGAGCCGCAAGCAAGGCTGCCTCGTTGAGGAGGTTGCGCAGGTCGGCACCGCTGAAGCCCGGTGTGCCGCGGGCGATCCGCTCCAGGTCGACCCCAGACGCCAAGGGCTTGTTTCGCGCATGAATGCGCAGAATTTCAGTACGCGCCGCCATCGTGGGCAGATCTACTGTGATCTGCCGGTCGAAGCGCCCAGGGCGCAACAAAGCCGGATCCAAAATGTCAGGGCGGTTGGTGGCAGCCATCACAATTACGTTCTCAGTAGGCTCGAAGCCGTCCAGCGCAGACAACAACTGGTTAAGCGTTTGCTCTCGCTCATCGTGACCACCGCCCAGCCCTGCGCCACGGCGACGGCCGATGGAGTCCAGCTCATCGATAAAGATAATACTAGGCGCCGTCTTCTTCGCCTTGTCAAACAGGTCTCGTACACGGGAAGCACCAACGCCGACGAACATCTCCATGAAGTCAGAACCCGTGATGCTGTAGAAGGGAACGCCAGCCTCGCCAGCGACCGCGCGTGCCAGTAGCGTCTTGCCGGTACCGGGCGGGCCGACTAGCAGTACTCCTTTTGGGACTTCGCCGCCCAATGCTTGAAATCGCTGCGGCGTCTTCAAGAACTCAATGATTTCTGCTAGCTCCGTCTTGACCCCGTTGACGCCGGCCACGTCATCGAAGGTAACACCTGCTTTCTCGCGCTCGTACGTTTTGGCTTGGCTACGACCAATCGATAGAACCCCTTGCATTTGTCCGCGCATACTGCGAAACCAAAAGACGGCCAGGCCTATCAACAGAAGGAACGGCAGGAGACCAAAGATGGCTGGCCAGACGGAATCCTGTAGCGGCAACGCCGTCACATCCACGCCATGGTCCTCCATCAGTCGTAATAGCTGGTCATCGCCAAACTGAGGCACGAAGGTCGTAAAATTGGTGATGCCCTGCTCAGGCGCCGACTGTCCTTTCGGCGAGGTTCCCGCAGGCACCCAAGGCTTAATGAAGGTGCCTTCCAATCTGTCGCCCTGCACGGTGACCTCGGCCACGTTGCCGGCCGCTACCTGGTCACGGAAATCACTGTAGCTGACTTCGGCAGGACGCACTCCATTCACGAGAGCGGGCAGCAGAAACCAGACGGCACCGCTGACGAGCAACATGACGAGCCAAAGCAGAGTTCCCCGTCCGCCGATGTCCGGCAGGCGGGGTGTTCCACTTTCTTCATGACCGTTGGTTTCGCGCTGGTTTTCTATTGCTCCCATAAGTGTCTTGCGACAATCGCGAATCTGGTTAGAACTGGTCGTTACCGTTCGACCATCTGCTCTATCGATCCGGCTGTCTCGAAAAGTGCCTCTCTTACTTCAGTGCCAGTTGTTCTTACGCACAAGTTATTCCTTAACCGATCCTGCTAGAATTCCCTTTACGAAGTATTGCTGGAGGGCAAAGAAGACCAGCAGCGGAAGCATCATCGAAATGAATGCGGCGGCCGTCAGCAATTGCCAGCCACCGCCCAAAGAGTTGACTAAATTGCTGATGGTCAGCGTCATCGGCGCGACCGTAGGCGCACCGCCCAGGTAAATCAGGGCGACCAGCAGGTCATTCCAGACCCACATGAACTGAAAAATGGCCAGCGAGGCAATCGCCGCCAGCGAAAGCGGCAGCGCCAGGCGGAAAAAAGCCGTGAAGGGGGAAGCACCATCGAGATACGCCGATTCAAAGAGATCGCGCGGCAACGAGCCGAAAAAATTGCGCAATAGAAAAACTGCTAGGGGCAGCCCATAAGCAGTATGTGCCAGCCAGATACCCACAAATGTTCCCGAAAGATGGAGCACGTTGTAGATGCGCAGCACCGGGATCAGCGTCATCTGCAACGGGACAACCAACAGCCCGACGACGCCAATAAACAGCCAATCGCGGCCGGGAAACTCCATCCACGCGAAGGCGTACGCAGCGAAGGCCGCTACTAGAATGGGGATCACTGTGGCCGGGATGGAGATATAGAGGCTATTGAGAAAGCTTTGTCCCATCCCTGCCGTACTCAGTGATTCCCGATATAGGTCAAGGGTGAAGTCAAATGGTGGGCTCAGCGCCGTCCACCAACCCGTCCTAGCGATGAGTGCCGCCGGACGGAAGGAACTCACCAACAACCCCACGACTGGCACCATCCAGATTAGCGATATGATAGCGATCGCCAGGTGGATCGGCGTCCGCCCGAGCCAACTCACGATTCCAGTTGAAAGCGGCTTGCTCTTCTCCCCAGACCGTTGAGAATACGTGCTGGCGCTCATCGGATCGCCTCCTGTTCGCGAAAGCGGCGAATGTTAACC
>JBJYXA010000673.1:0-2412 GCA_046259705.1 Caldilineaceae bacterium | reverse complement strand
CGCGCGGCACTTCGGAGATGCGCGTGGAGCAGGAGACGATTATGCTGGAGGCCGGTGATATGATCGTCGTCGAGCCGGGCGAGGCACACACGTTCCTATCCAATTCGCCCGACTATTTTCACTTTGTGGCTCACGTGCCAGGGCTTTCGGGTGAACTGGACTTCCCTACATTTAGGCATTTTGGCCTGAATTATATGCAGTCGGTTTCTTGACAATTTCATCCAGGGCGTGCATGATAGACCTATCCTGACGAGGGAGTGCGATCATGCCCCGGCGAAAAATCGAACTGGAAGTTAAGGTTGAAGTGATGCGCGAGTGTCTGCACATGGCGGACGTCGAGGACATCTCGCGCAAGTATGGCATATCTGAACGAGCGGCATACAACTGGTACGCCCGAGTTTTGGAGGCATTGCCGGACATCTTGGCGAATGATCGACCTGGTCGAAAGCCCAAGCCGAAGGCCGAGTCGGCACCCCCCTTTTGAGTGCTGGCCTGGGCCAGCCGATGAACAATGCGGGTACCTGGTGGCTCAAGGGCGCGTGGATCGAACTGGGTCTTGAGCAGGCGGTTCTGAATGTGATTGGAGTCGCTTGCCAGCGTTATCTGGCGGAGTCGGGGCCGCCGCTGCGGGTACTGACGCATGTGCAGGAGGTCTTGGTGCGTAAGAACGAGACGCTGGTCTTCATGCCATTGTTCGAGAACATGACGCGTCTGACCCATCTGGACACCTACGATGACGATGGGCTGGGTTGGCTGACCGAGTCGGCGCGGGTCTATCGTGCCAAGACGATGGAGAGCTACCTGAGTGAATTGATGCGGCTGAAGATAGCGACCCCCTTGGGCCAAGCACTGGCACACTGCTATTGGCAGGCGTGGTATCGGGACGAAAGCATTCCCGACCGGCACGTGTTCTACGTGGACATGCATGACAAAGTGATCTGGACGAAGAAGCCCAGCCCGGTGGGGTACATCGGTGCCTTGCACGAAGTGCACGCTTGTCTGAAGCAAGCGTTCGTGCATGGACACGACGGGCACCCACTGCTGTGCGTGACTTATCCGGCCGATGTGCATCTGAGTGGGGTAGTGACAGAGGTGGCCTTGGCGCTGGATCAAGCTGTCGGGCGCGATGTGGTGCAGGTGATCGTGACAGACCGCGAGGGATTGGCTGCCGAGGTCATCCAGAGCCTGCTGACGGGCCATCAGAAGGCCTTTGTGGCCCTGTTGAAGGCCAATCAGTACGCTGGAGAAGCGGATTTCGCGCGGCGCGGGCGATTTCGCCAACTCAAGGACCCGCGCACCGGCCAGGTCACTCACCGTGTGGCTGACGCCGACTTTGGCCTGACCAACGATCTGGACGTGCGCGCTGGGTTGATCTACGATCTGGATCACCCTGACAACCTGATAGCCCTGATAACCACCGTGAGTCGTGACGACGAACCAGACATCCGCCGCGTCGTCCGCTGGTATCTGGAGCGCTGGAACGCCCAAGAGAACTCCTTTCGGGATCAAATAGCCTTTGTGCATCTCAACATCAACTTTGGCCTGCGGGCCAAGCGCGTGGTGCCTGATCGCCGCATCGCCAGGCGAATCACAGATCTGACCACTCACCTGGAGGCGGTCAAGCGCAAGCTCGACAGCAAGATGGTGCAACTGACTGACCTGGAACGTCGCATCCAGAACCTCACTGCACGTTACGACAAAAAGGTGGCTGACTTGTTACGTCCTCGAAAGCGGCAGGGGCCGCAGGCAGCCGCCCGTGCCGCGAAACGCCAGCAACAACTGCGAGATTACCGCGAACGTCATCACCAGCGGCTCGCCCGGTACCTGACTCGCAAGGCGAAGCTCGAACAGGCGATAGAGGCGCATCGCCAGGAACAAGCGCGCACTGCGGACAAGCTCGCCCAACTCGATCCGAACGCCACGTTCTTCGAGGTGGATACCGAGAAAGACCAGATCATGGCTCATTTGCGTATCGGTCTGCATAACAGTGCCCTGTGGGCAAGAAATCACTACTTCGGCTCAAGCTATCGCTACACAACACCACTGACGCTGTGGCGTACATTCTTCAACCAGGATGGCTTCTACAAAGAGAGGGCGGACCGCATCGTTATCACACTTGAGCCGTTCGCCAACTCCTGTGTTCAAAGAGAAGCCGTCGAGGCGTGTCAGCGATTCAACGAGCGCCAGATCGAGACAGTGTCCGGCAAAATCATCGAAATGCACGTCGCTGACTGCATATAATTCGGGCAATGTAGGGAAGTCCAGTTGAACGAGGATTTCTCCTCATCTTACAGGTACCTGCCAATTGGCACAACGTCCGCCTCAGCCGAACGCGAGCGCCGCCGCTCTGAAACCCACCTGAGACAAAAACCAGCCAAAACTCAAAACACCCGTCCGCCAGCGAAGCGGTTC
>JBJYXA010000672.1:0-2196 GCA_046259705.1 Caldilineaceae bacterium | reverse complement strand
AGCAGCGTAGGTAGTCCAAGATACAAATTGCAAGGCCAGAACTAGTAACACTTTTGTCATGTCTGATACTCCTTCACTAGGAATAGGGTGGGCGTGTAGGGCTCGAACCGACGACTTCGGAGCTAAGATCTCCCAACCTCAATCAGCTTCGCTGACACATTTTAGCGTACCATAACAATAGGTTGCCGGTCACCCCCTCACACCGACACTGCGCTGGATGGATGGATGCCTATCCGGTTGGCAACCGAGGCGTTCGGCCTGCCCCTGTGGCGGCAGTGGAGACGAGCCATAACCGATCGCTCCGGCCACAAGGGTTTGCTTACCTTCTGTTCAGCTGCGCGGCCACCTATAGGCGAAACGGTATGCGTGGATCCTTTGTGACACGGCTTGGTGTTGTTGAAGCGAATCGGATAGGCATGGTTTGTCCGTATGGGGGCAGATCGAGCCCCAGGATGTGCTTGAAATGCTTGCCGACCCCGGCCGTACGCGTGCCGGCTTGAGGATCGGTTGCCTCCACTCACCAACAGGGGGTGCGTGTCAGAATAGGGTGGATGGTAGCCCCGACCACCACCGCAGGTCGATGTCCGCTTCCTGCGGTGCTGTCTATGCACTCCTCGCGTGGGGCGCTGACCGGAAAGCGCGTCGACCTGCCGCTGTAGCGACTCGGCTGGATGGCAGGTATCGCCCGTTGCTTCCGCAGCGCAGTCCGAACGTCGATAGTCGTAGTCACGACTCGTGAGCCTCAGCAACAGCGCTGGCGGAATCCGGCAGATCCGACCCGGATCATTCTGACAAGATCTGGCGGAATAGCCTGAGCGACAACATCTCGCCTCCTAAGCCCTCGCCGCTAAACGCGCTCTGAGCATTTACCGCTCATCCCCGCACCCAGACAGTCACGTCCTCTTCCTACAGCAGCAGTACTCCGCCCAGGCATGGGCGGATTGTGGCCCTGCTCTGCCCGCGTGGTCGTGTGGATTGCAAGATATTAGGCAAGGTCTTGCGGAGTGCTCCAGCACTCCTCACCCCACCCCCGCAACCCCACTATCCCCAGCCGCAGCCACCGACACAGATGGCTAGAACGACCGGATACCGGAAAGAATGCTGCGGGCCGTCCATATAACTTCGTTAGCGTCATGGACGGTATTGACCGCGCCTCGCCGCTTCACGCTCTCGGTGTAGGTATTCCGTTCCTGCACGGCGGCCTGTTTCTGGAATTGCTTGTATTCGGCATCAGAGACCGCCCCGTCGCCGTTGTAGTCCGCAGCTTGTTGCGCCGTCATTGTTGCGGCGCATCCGGTAAGTACTAGAGAAAGCACGAGCAAGGCACTGGTTGTCTTCATGAGTGATACTCCCGCGCGTCATCAAACAGTGATCAGTACCATCCGTACGGCCGATAACACCGCCCCCACCGGCAGCCTGGGTAGTAGTACCCGCGATAGCGGTAACCACCACTGCCGTAGATCGCCGCGTTGGCGGCGTTCTGGGCGTCGTTAGGCGCGGGCGTAACAGACGACTGCCGCTCCAAGTTCTCGACATTCGCGGTGCCCTGCACTGTACCGCCTGGGCCCTGAACGCCAGGCGCAACACAGGACGAAAGTCCGATCACTCCGGTCCATACCAGTAGCAGTCGATGTGTTCTCAACATTTTCCTTCTCTCCAGAGCCTTCAGCCTCGCCACCCCGCAACCCCACTATCCACACCCGCATAAAAAAGCCCGCACCTCATCGGCGCGGGTCACGCAATACACGGAGATAGGAAACGAGGGCGCGAGCAAGTGCGAGACACTCGCTCAAGAAAGCAGCGTGCACCTCCCATGCGTCGCCCCCTGTGCCATGGCACTTGTTGTTCTTTGCGTAGGGGAGCCCGCGGACAGCGCCCGCACACAAAGCGCCCCTGGAGGCAAACGTTAGAGAGAGTATTCGAAAGCCGCAACCCAAAGAGAAACGAAGCGTTGACCTGGGTCAACACTTAAGAGGCACTAACCGGACGGACGGTAGGCCCCGCGTCCGCGACCCCCGTCACATATCCGAGCACATTACTAGCCGTCCGTCAGCCCCGCGGGCCCGACCCAACCTCCAGCAGCAGCCCAACCTAGCGACCCAAACGCCACGAAATCGTCGGAGAGGTAGCGAGCAGGTCGGAACCTTACCCACCGGAGAAGGGCGAGGCCTGACCCTCAAGGTCCGCAAAGCGCGT
>JBJYXA010000671.1:0-1598 GCA_046259705.1 Caldilineaceae bacterium | reverse complement strand
TGCCGATCAACCGCAAGGACGAGGACATGGACATCGTGCTGCGGATCTACGAGGCGGACCTGGACAAGATGAAGACCTGGGAAGCACCCAAGGCCGAAAAGGTCTCGCCATAGGAGCAAATGAGCTGAGAGGTAAGAGTGAGGTTGGAGAAGGGCTTTATCGAACAAGAGGTTTAGCAAGATGAACAGACGACTGAAACACCTGCACTCTGCAGCCATTGCTGCGGCGGTTGCGCTTCTCGTGCCTTCCGCGATCTCTGCGGCGCAATTCAAGTTCGGCTTCGATAACTATTCTCGGTCCGAGAGTCCCGGCTACGTCTATGACGGACTCCTGTTCGTTCACTGCTGCCATAGCCATCCTTATCCCCCTTACGACAGATACTGCTGCCACGGCAGGAGTGGCTACTACGCCCCGGGTAGGACGGTCGCAAGGACGGCAGTTGGTGCGGCCGTGACTTATGGCGCGTATCGGGGCGTAAGGAGCGCCACGAAGAGCGCTTACAAGAAGGGCTACAACAAGGCGAAGAAGAATATCAAGCGACGCCGATAGTGCGTGGCCTTACGCAGGTTCTCGATTGGGAGAAGAAGACATGATGTCTGGTCGTACAATACACGCACGGGTTTTGAGGCTGATCTCAGCGAGCTTCATCACCGCGATTATCGCCACCATGTCTTGGGCGCCGGCCTCAGCCCAAGAAGAAAAGAGCCCGATGGATGAAGAGGCTCTCACCATTCTCAAGGGCATGTCCGACTACCTTGGCGGCAGCGAAACGATATCGTTCCGCGCCACGACATTCTTCGATGTGGTGCTTGAGTCAGGCATCAAGATCAAGGCTGGCCGTGCGAGCAGAGTCCTGCTGAAGCGGCCAAAGGACCTCTACATCGAGGCCGAAGGCGATGACGGCAGCGCCACGACGATCTGGTTCGACGGCTCGAAAGTGACCCTTTGGCGGCGCGATGCCAACCAAGTCATGAGCCTCGATTTCGAAGGGACGACCGATGCAATGCTCGATCACGTTATCGAGGAGTACGACGCCCAACTTCCGTTGGCCGACCTGTTCTATTCCAACATCAACAAGACGCTTGGCGAAGACATCGTTTCTGCGGAGTACGTTGGTCTCCGAATGGTCGATGGGGTGCCATGCCATCAGCTTTCGTTCGAAAGCCTGGGCGCCGACTGGCAGATCTGGATCGAGGCTGACTCGACGCCTCTACCGCGCCGCTTCGTGATCGACTTCGTCGCCGACGACAATAAGCCTCAGTTCATGGCGCAAATGAACGCGTGGAGCATTGGCGGGGACATTGAGGACTTCAACTTCACTGCCGCCTTTCCCGAGAGCGTCGAGGAAGTCGAGTTCAATCTCAAGCCATAGTGTTTGTCGGCCAATAGTCTTCCGGAGGTGAGACCAATGAATGCGCTAGCTTGGTTGTCCACTATTCCGATGGCAGCCGCATTTGTCGCCACGACATCAGTGTCAGCAGCGGCATTGTTCGTCGCAGTGCTTCTCACGCCGCTAGCGGCAACTAGAGCTGATGAGAAACTCACTCCCGCCGAGGCGAAGGAAATCGCCAAGGAAGCGTTCCTGTGGGGCATGCATC
>JBJYXA010000670.1:0-2068 GCA_046259705.1 Caldilineaceae bacterium | reverse complement strand
GCAGCCTAACTCGCTTCGGCCACGACGAGTACCTGTATGTGGCCATGAGCGCCGGTATCGCTGTCATGTACTACGGGTATCTGAAGACAATTCAGCCGCAGACCAACGCGACGGACCGTTACGTGCCCACGATGACGCCCGCAGCTGTGGAGGGATGAGGCCTGTCCGAAGGGCCGGGGATACGATACAAGCGTTTGCGGCATTCGGTAGCTGCAACTGTCACAACAGGAGCCAAGCGCCTCCTTTCCATTCCTGCGCGCTTGTCCCGCACATGCGGGATGCAGGAATCCACTCGCTCCGATATGAAGCCGATCCGCCGAGACCGAAACCAACTCCACACTTGTGATTGGTGCGCCGCCGCCCCCGCTCACCCATCCGCACCCTCGTCATTCCGGCATGTAGTTGAATAGTACACAGCTGGCGTTTCAAGAAGAGCAAAGGCCATACAGGCCCATCTGACAGGTTGTGCGATAGCAAAGGGTCTTCGCCGCCGGTGCGCGAGACGCTGCACTAGCGTTGCCGCTTTGCGAGCTGCATGACCCTTGCGAGGCATGGCCCTAGACGGCGGAATCCAGAGCCTGATTAGTGGCCGGAAATGGAAAGAAGGAAGGTTATTGCCGCCGACTGCCATTCCCGTGCAGCCCACGACCATCAGGCTGAAGCCCTGACCTTCGATGATGCCCCCAACCTAATCATCCGCATCATCCGCCCGCGAGCGGGACGTGGAAATCCTCCACGCCGCCGGCACAACCACCTCCCAGGATCGCTCTATCAAATCCCATCGACAATTCCACGTTACTTTTCACACGCTTCTTCGTCATGTTGTTTGTAGCGCGGGAACTGCGATCGCTACTTGTCGCATATTCCAGCGTTGCCACTCCTGAGATGCGACGTCGTGGAGGGTACGTCGGCTATAACCTTCGTCAGCATCCACGGTCTGCAACTCGTCGCTTGTAGAGCCCCTACCGGGGACCAAAAAAGGCGACCTCAGGGGGCGTCCGCGGTGGCGCAAGCCAAGTTCTACTAAAACAAGAAACGCTGAGGGGTCGATTGGTGCACGCTGGGGTGGTGTGCGCCGAAGTGTACAACAAAGCAAGGAGGGTAGCCCGTATGCAGGGGCGAATACTCAGTTACGTGAAGGCGTTGCCGATGGAAGACATGGGTAAGACGCTGCGCCAACTTGCACGTTCGCATCGCAAGGTCGTCAGCGTCGCGCTAGCAATTGTTGTGATCTTATCTACCGGACTGATAACCGTCGTGCCTGCCGTCACGAACGCTTCCGAGACCAACGTATTGGCCAACGGGAGCTTCGAGCACGGTTTCGTCAATGTTGGCGGCTGTGGCGTGGTCGGCGCGCAGTGGAACTGCTTTACCAACGGCGGCGCGGCGCACTACGGCTTCTACGACGACGAATGGGAACCTGTAGTAGCCGACGGCCACAACAGCCAGCTCATCGAGATCAACACCAAAGGCATCGTGGCCGGCGATCAGGATCGGTATGCTGGTATCTCGCAGACCGTGCGAGTTCAGAGCGGCGCCCGTTATACCTTCAGTATGCAGGGCATCATCCGCACTACCAACGTCGACGGCGAGGATCCGTACCGCTATACCGTGGAAGTGGGCATTGTCAACCGACCCAACGCCACCTGGCAGGATGTCCACGAAAATGCGTGGACCGACGTGGGCTGGTATACCTATTTCCCGCGTGAAGAACCGGGTTATCTGAGTTTGTATAACACGGCGTTCATGGCGGATTCCGATGTCGTCACGGTCTTCATTCGTCTGCGCAAGAAGTGGTTCGCGGCCGAGGAAGAAGTGCTCCTCGATCTGGACGCCATTTCCCTGGTGGGTCCTTCTGCCACTATGCAGGCGCCAAACATGGGCCATGACAAAGGCGGCCCGGAGCAGGGAATGGGCGGCACCGGCGGCCCGGTTGTGCAACCGTACGCCGTCGTGCCCGACCAACCTGTGCAACTGCCCGAGTGGAAGGAAATGCCGGGTCAGGGCGGCCACGGTGGCCAGTGCGTCGAGACCAATCTGGTCTTCAACGGCGACTTCGAGAGCGGCT
>JBJYXA010000669.1:0-10486 GCA_046259705.1 Caldilineaceae bacterium | reverse complement strand
GAGCGCGCCCGGTTGCTCATGCACAACATTAACCGCTATGGCAGCGGCAATTCCCAAGCGGACGAATACGCGCTCAAGGTCTCGAAGACCTTTACCGATCTGGTCAAGGCCGGTCCGACGCCGGATGGCTACAACATGATTCCCGGCATCTTCTCGTGGGCGAACACGATCCCGCTGGGCCGGGATGTGGGCGCCACACCGAATGGACGCCGAGCAGGTGCGCCCATTTCTCACGGCGCCAACCCGGATCCGGGATTCCGCAAGGATGGCGCGCCGACGGCCATGGCGGTGGCCATCGCGGGCGTGCAGCCAGGATACGGGAATACGGCGCCCATGCAGATCGAGATGGACCCGGGCATTGCGAACGAGGAGCAGGGAGTGAGCCTGCTATCTAGTCTCATCGCGGGCCACTTTGCGAAGGGCGGCACGCAGATCAACATGAATGTCATGGACGCAGAAAAGGTGCTGGAGGCGCACAAGGACCCGAGCAAGTATCCTGATCTCGTAGTGCGGGTGACAGGGTTCAGTGCCTACTTTGCCAGCCTATCGCCTGAATTTCGGCAGCTCGTCGTGGACCGGATCATTGCCGAGGGGTCATAGGCTGGATAGAGGGAGAGGTCACAAGGTTGGCGTAGGGTTCGACAACGGGCTTCTCCGCTGTGAGCTAATGAAGGTCACTCCGTCGACGGCACTCTGCGCGTCACGCCGAGGGCTTCCAGCATCTGGTCGACGTCGGTGAACTTGACGCGCGGCCTACCCAGGGATGTGCCTCTGGTAAGCTCCAGCTTGTCGAGTTTTCGCCATTCCTCGATGGACACATAACGGACGCCACGCTCATTCAGTAAGGCGTTGATCTCTTTGGGCTCAGGAGAGGGCGCCGGTGTGAGAGCGGGTACGTCGCTAATCATTGCATTGACGGTATCGAGCGCGTCCGGTTTGTTGGTGCCGATCACACCGGACGGTCCGCGTTTGGCCCATCCGACGACATATTCGCCAGGCACGATTTCGTCCGTCTCAGGATTGTAAACACGACCTTCGCGGTTAGGGATCACGCCGCGGCGCTTGTCGTACGGTACGTCGGGGAGCGGCAGTCCGCGGTATCCCACCGAGCGCAGCACCATGCACGCGGGAATTGTCTCGTATTCGCCCGTACCCACCGCGTTCAGATAGCCGGTATCGTCCGCCTCCAATTTGTTGCGTTCCAAGCGCACACCCGTGATCCGGCCGTCTTCGTCGGTGACGATCTCCACGGGAGAGACGAGGAAGCGCAGATGTATCCGCCGCGGTTTACCGCCCGTCGACCGTTCTGCCTGCCCGCGCATGGTGGTCAGGTTGCGCTGGATGCCGGCGTCGTTTGCGGCAGCCTCCTCGCTAATCGGATCGAGAACAAGCTCATCCGGCGAAATGACGAGGTCTGCCACATCCAGCTCGCCAAGTTCCTTGATTTCCGGATTTGTGAATTTCGCTTGGGCCGGTCCTCTGCGCGCCAGAACATAGATGTCCTTCACATTGCTCTCGCGCAGACGAGCCAGGGCATAGTCGGCCATATCGGTAACGCCTAACTCCTCGTCGGATTTGGCTAATACACGAGCTACATCAGCGGCAACGTTGCCGACGCCGACCACTACGATGGATTCGCAATCGAGGTCGATATCGAGATCGGCAAAGTCAGGATGACCGTTGTACCAGGCGACGAATTCTGTCGCGGAGAGGCTATTCCTGGAATCTTCGCCTGGGATGCCCAACTTGCGATCCGACTGGGCGCCTACCGCATAGATAATCTGATCATAATGCTGGCGCAAATCCTGGTGCGTCAGGTCAACACCGTAGCGCACGTTGCCGAAGAAGCGGAAGCTTTCATGCGAAGCGGTTCGATCGAAGATCTTGGTGACGGATTTGATCTTCTGGTGGTCGGGAGCCACGCCATAGCGAACAAGGCCAAAAGGTGCAGGTAGTTTGTCAAACATGTCGATGCTGTACTCGACATCGTTCTGTTGCAACAGACCGCCCGCGGCATAGAAGCCGGAGGGGCCGGCGCCAATAATGGCCACGCGTATGGGTCGATGTGTATTTCCTAGATGGCTAGACATAACGGTCTCCCGGATCGATGGCACTGCCAGTTAGTCAACCGGCAGAAAATGAGCGAATCGTGTGGCTGCGACCGTCATGCGCGATTGAGCATGCTGCCAAATTGGCGCGCGAGCGTCAGGATACTTATGCCCAATTGGAAATAGTCGACTGGGCCAAGGGCAGATATTGCGCTGCCTCGCTCCTCGTCGTCTGAGCCGTTTCCGGCAACCCAAGCGAATGTGGCGCCAAGGAGTGCGCCGGCTGCAAGACCAATCAAAATGGACTTTGTTCTATGACTCATACATGCCGCTCCCGCACTGTGTTACGCTGGACACTGGGTCGCCTGGAATTCTGTATTGCGGTGAACACAGCAATCCCGGGAACTCAGCAACAGCGTGAACGCAGTGTTCGTTGTGAAACCAGCGTTAGTGGTTATTATCATCGGCCAGGTTTCGTAACACTGTCCCCGCCTTAGTCACTTCGCTCTCTGCGCGTATCACGGGCTTGGCTATTTTCCGGCTGAACGAATCAGTACGATCTCGAATCATTCCGGAATAGCGCTGGGCCACGCCGATACCTTCTCTGGATTTGAGTAGCGCCACGTGCATGCCGCGGACGGCAAAAAACGCGGCGGCCAGCGGGATCAACATGCCGACAAAGCAGAGAAGCGCTAACCAAACTGTCGATACATTCGCCCAAAACTCAAGGCTCACTGCGACCTCTCCTAGGCTGAAATCCTGCCGCGATTCAAGTCGATATTCTAGCAGACGCCCCCACCTGAGCAAAACGGCAGGGGGCAATCTGGTCCTAATTGACGCAAGTGCTCACCGCTTCACGGGCACTCCCTGTGCGAGCCAGAACGCGAGGGATAGTTCCTGTTCTCGGTCAAATACCAGACCGTCTAGCTTGGCGTTGCGAATGGCGGTAAGGATCCTGGAGTAGAGCGGTCCCCTCGGTATGCCAAGCTGCATCAAGTCGTTGCCATCCACATGCGGATGGACGCCGCGCATGGTTGTCTCGTACAGGTCCATCCAGTGCAATACTACCGGCATCTCCGAACAGGCTATGCTAGCTACCGACACGGCAAGTTCGCTGCTGCGGTCAAGAATTGAGGCAACTTCACTGGGCATCAAGTCTAGCCGCTGCAGCTCTGGCAATCCGGCATTGATGCGTGCCAGGTCTCGAGACAGCCGCTGAACAGCGCCGCGCAGGCCCAAACGTTCGTTGAGATGCGCATGCGCTTCTGGTGAGAGCCGGAACACCAGAATGCCCCAGTAGAGATGGTCCATGGGTTCCAGGGCAAGTTCGTCATCGGGAGCGGCGCGAGCGCGCTCCTCTCGCAGCAAGACGTACTTTTCGCGGACCCATTCGTCGGCAATCAACTCGGGATGAAGACGTTGCAAGGCACCTAGTTCTGTGAGGCGAAGAAGCGACTCTTCCGGGTATTCTTCCTGGAGTATGCGCTCAAGTTCATGACGAATACGAGGGCCGCTCACCCTGTCCAGGAGTGGTATCCCTTCCAGCAGCAACTCTTCAGTGCGCGGTTCAATATCAAAATCGAATCGCTGTTCGTAACGAACCGCTCGCAAGATCCGGGTTGGATCATCTATGAAGCTCAGACTGTGCAGTGCGCGGATGAGGCCCATATTCAGGTCATGTAGGCCGCCATAGAAGTCGAGCAATTCTCCCCAGCGATCCGGATTGAGACAAATGGCCAGCGTGTTGATGGTGAAATCGCGCCGGTGCAAGTCGAGCTTAATGCTGCTGCTCTCCACCGTTGGCAGCGCTGTGGGCGCAGCATAGAACTCCGTACGCGCTGTGACAAAGTCCAGATGCTTCGGACGATGTGCGGTGTCGGTCGTCTGTAGGTGCTCGGCGAGACGTTCACTATCGGCGGGAAAGTCAGGATCGTCGAGCAGCCACTTCGCCGTGTTGAAGCGTTGATGGGGGACGACCCTTCCACCAAACTTCTGCTGCATGTGGTCCGCAAACTGGATGGCGTTTCCCTCGATGACGATGTCGACGTCGGCGTCCTGGCGATTCGGCCGCGGAAGGTCGAGCAGAAGGTCGCGTACAAATCCACCCACCACGTATACGGTGTAGTCTAGGCTATCGACTTCCTCGCCAATCAGCCGCAGCATGGCATATTGCACCGGCGGCAGGCTCGACCGCAGCCGCTGCTCAACCAAATTCGCATCTGTGACCGGTGTGTTGGTCTCATCCCAAAGCTTGATCAGATCGGTGCGGGTGACGATACCGATGATGCGACCGTTTCCGTCGACCACGGGCACCTGACCCCAGTTGTTCTCCACCATCTTCCTGCGCAGGGAAGTCACCGATTCGTCAGGCCCAACAGTGACCTCGCCGGCACGCATAAAACGGCTGACCGGTTCGGCGCCCAGGCCATGGTTCATAGCGCGGTCTGTCTCCCGTCGCGTCAGCATGCCGAGCAGCTCCTCCTGGCCGCCGGCAAGCCTGCGGATAACGGGGAACCCTTCATGCCCGTATCGCCGCATGAATTCCGCAGCCTGCTGAATCGTCGTATCAGGCGATACAGTCTGAGGACGGCCCGCACTCATGATGCGGCCCACAGTCTGTGCGGATCGGCTACATTGCTCGACCAGTTGTACGATGCGGTCGCGTACGGATTGGGTGGTGTTGTCGCGTGTGGGTAGGGGTGCAGCGGCCGCACGCGTGTGGCCGCCTCCGCCAAGCCGTCTAGCGACTTCGCCCACGTCGACATCGTCCGTCGTGCTGCGCGCCACCATCTGAACGATGTCACCCAAGTCGACGAGCAGGAATATGGCATCGGTTTCGTGGAAATCGCGCAACCTCGCGGCCAGAGCGCTGAGTTCTTCGCGGAAGCCGGATGCTTGCGCCTGTGCAATGGTAACGGAGTGTCCCGCGATTTCCAGAAATTCACTGTGGTCGATGAGGGTGTGGAGCAGTTCTCGCTGTGGAACGCTCAGCGGATGGCTGAGGAAGTGCGCAACGACCTGCATATTCACGCGACGCGCCGGCTCCATCAGCCAGGCGAGACAGCGCACGTCCCGATACGTAGTCGACGCATAGGTCAGGCTGCCCGTGTCCTCGTGGATACCGAGCGCCAGCAGCGTCGCCTCAACTGGGGACAGATCCTGTTTGCGTTCGATGAGCTTTTCCACAAGAAGGGTGGTGCACGCGCCAACAGCATCTATCAGCAGGTTTTCGGACCTGATCTCCGCGCCGTCACCGTCTTCCTGATCGGTGTGATGGTCGATGATCCGGATCTTGGTGGAGCGATCCATGCCTTTGATCCAGTTCACGGCGCGAGCGTCTACCAAGGTTGCACTGTGAACATGGCCGCGCGGTACATCTCGGTCCGTCGCAAAGGGCAGCGCGTCCTTGTACAGGACGATGAAGTCTGAGACGTTGCGGTTTAGCTTGTGCGGGAGGACGGGAAGGGCATGGGGGTAGAGCAGGTACGCACCAAGCATCGAGGCGAGCGCATCAAAATCCGTGTGTTCGTGGGTAAGAATAACGTCGATGCGGTCTTCGGTCATGTCATAACCTGTGTGGTTCAGGCCTTGCCCGCTCGCGCAAGCAGACGCACCGCTGCGTCGTTATGCGCTTGGACAAGTTGCGCCGAATCGAGGTGCAGTGGCCTGCCATTTTCGACTAATAGGCGTCCGTTCACGATCGCGAAATCGACATTCTGGGGCATGCAGAAGACGAGTGAGGCGACGGGATCGTGCACGGCGCCGCCCGAGTAGCCAATAGCTGAAAGGTCAAAAGCAACAATGTCGGCCGCTTTGCCGGGGACGAGGGCACCAATATCATCTCGTCCCAGTACCTTGGCCCCGCCCAGCGTCGCCAATTCGAGCGCTTCGCGCGCACTCATGGCAGTCGGATCTCCCTGCACGCGTTGCAGCAGCATGGCCATCCTTGCTTCCGCGAGCAGGTGGCTGCTGTCATTGCTAGCGCTGCCGTCGACGCCGATAGCCACAGCGACGCCCTTGTCGATCATCGGTCGCACCGGGGCGATGCCGCTGGCGAGTCGCATGTTGCTGGAAGGACAATGCGCGACGCCGGTGCCGGTGCCGGCGAAATGGGTGATTTCGGCGTCGTTCATGTGCACGCAGTGCGCGTGCCAGACATCATCGCCGGTCCACCCCAGATCTTCCGCATAGGCGGCGGGCCGGCGACCAAAGGACTCGAGGCAGAAGGCCTCCTCGTCCACGGTTTCTGCCAGGTGCGTATGTAGACGCACTCCCATGTCGGGTCCGAAGCTGCGCGCCAGCGCGGCGCTTTCGCGCATAAGGTCCGGGCTGACGCTGAACGGGCTGCACGGGGCGAGCGCGACGCGCCACATTGCGAATGGCTCAGGGTCGTGATAGGCCTCCACCAAGCGCCGGGAATCGCGCAGGATGTTGGCTTCGTCTTCCGTGACCCGATCAGGCGGCAGGCCCCCCTGGCTTTCTCCCAGACTCATGCTGCCGCGCGTGCCGTGGAAGCGAACGCCAACCACTTCGGCTGCTTCAAATTGATCGTCGAGGCGGCAGCCATTGGGCCACAGATAATGGTGGTCACTACTCGTCGTGCATCCGCTCAACAATAGTTCGGTGAGAGCAAGTTGGGTGCTGACGCGCACGTCTTCTGGCTGCAGTTCCGCCCAGATCGGATAAAGGTATTTCAGCCACGTGAAGAGATCCGCATCCTGAGCGGCTGGTATCACTCGTGTTAGCGTTTGGTAGAAGTGGTGATGCGTATTGATAAGTCCCGGCAACACAATCTTGCCGCGAGCATCAATCACGCGGTCGAACGAGTCCGCGATCGGCTGCGGCAGCTCAGCACTGAGCCCAACCCACTCGATGACATTGTCTGTGATGATGACGGCGCCGTCAACGAGTTCGCGGCGGGCAGCGTCCATAGTCACGACAACTGCAGCACGTTGTATGAGTATTCGTGTCATGTTCTTTGAGCGTGTCGTTGACGGTTGTCTTCCATCATTATGGTTTCCGTTGCCGGTACATCAAATTGTGAATACAGGTATGCACGATCTGCCATCAACAGCGACATGTTCTTACCTACAGAATAGCCGCTAACGGCCGTCGATACAACCGAACGGCAGCCTTGGGACCTAGAGAACGGCATGGGCGCAGCCGTGGCTGCCGTTCTTGTTGTAGCGCCCGAACTCCTGCTATGCTATGACCATGGATATCGCAATCCAACTGGACCGACGGCCAGCAGAGCCCTTTGTGCCCGCTCCGCCTCTGCGCAGCCCGATATTACAGACGGCGCTTACGACGGTGCCCTGGGACATCCACGACCGCGTGGACCGCCAGGAGGCGCCGTTTCTCGTTGATGCCGGTCCGGACGCGATGGGGCGGGATGACGGCCACGTGAAGCTGCTGGCCTACTATGACGGGTGCGAAGGTGAGGAAGCGGCGAAGGGAGTGGCGCTCCTGCTGCATGGGTGGGAAGGAAGCAGCCATTCCCTCTACAGTCTGGCTACCGCACGAGACCTGGTCAGAAGCGGCTACAATGTAATCCGTCTCAATCTGCGTGACCACGGCCCTGGCTACCATGTACACCCCCAGGCGTTGAATCCCGGCGTCTTTCTGGGCACGCTGATCGATGAGGCCGTGCGCGCCACGATATGCTGCGCCGAGCTGTCCGCGGCATTGCCATTTTATGTAGTCGGTTTCTCTATGGGCGGCAACTTTGCACTGCGCATTGCGCTGCACCGCGAGCATGCGGCGATTTCGAACCTTGCCGGCGTCATCGCGGTCAATCCCGCAGTTAATCCGAGTCTGTCCACGGCAAGAATCGACCGCAATCCGGTGCTGCGCAGGCACTTCCGCACGCCGTGGGTAGAGCAACTAGTGGCGAAACAGCGACATTATCCGGAATTATACGACTTTGACACGGTAATCCGTGTACCGTCGCTGGTCGACATGACGACAATGCTTGTGCGCATGATGGATCTCTTCGAGGATGCAGAAGAGTATTTTGCCGCCTACTCGGTACTCGGTCGCGCTACCGAGGCGCTCGAGACGCCCGTACGCGTCATTTCCAGCGTGGACGATATGATAGTGCCTGTCGTCGATTTGTATGGACTGGCGCCGAATCCAAACTTGAAGTTGGATATCCATCCCCGCGGCGGCCATGTAGGTTACCTGATAGATTGCCCGCCTCGCCATGCGGTGGGCTCCCTAGTTCTCAGCGCAATCGAATCGTTCTAGACGGCGTCAATCAACCGCCCAACTACTGCACATGGAAGATAGCGCGCAGGAACCCGATTTTCCTTGGGCCAATAGCTGGCCCGAGATCACGAATCGCCGCGTGCGCGATGCGTTTGCCAAAGTGTCACGCGAGGAATTCGTCGGCTCGGACTTCCGGGACTGCGCCGGCCAGGATGCGCCCTTGCCAATTGGCGAAGGCCAAACGATCAGCCAACCGTTCGTCGTGGCGCTGATGACGCAGGCGTGCAATCCGCAGCCCGGCGAGCGGGTGTTGGAAATCGGAACGGGTTCGGGGTTTCAGACGGCCATCCTTTGCGAACTTACGCGACAAGCGGACGGCGTCGCGGGCGAGACGGTGTTCACCATCGAACGATACGTAAGTCTAGCGCAGGCCGTCGTTCCGCGTTTGCGCCGGATGGGGTACACTCCCCATGTGGTAACAGGAGACGGGGCGGCTGGGTGGCAAGAGGTGGCGCCTTTCGACGTGATCATGGTTACGGCCGCGCCTCGCTGTCTGCCGGTTGCGTTGTGGCGACAATTGGCCGACGGCGGACGGCTGGTGATTCCCATCGGGAAACGCAACTCCGGGCAGATGCTGTGGCTGTTCGAGTTGGTTGAGGGCCGCATGCGGCGAACGATGCTTGGTCCCGTGCGATTCGTACCGCTGGTATCGCCGTTGCTGGAGCTGGCAGAAAACTGTATCGAGTTCGACAGTTGACAGTGTGGCGATGGATTGACCGAGAGTAGGTTCTCTCGTTTGACTGTGGCAGAACAGAAGTGTGACTAGCAAGGATCGAGGAATGCACGTACTTGTGATGGGCGGCGAGGGCCAGTTGGGGAGAGCGTTGCGCGCTGTGTTCGGCGCCGATTCGTCCATCCAGGTCTCGTCATGGGACTTGCCCGACTACGATATGACGCAGCCCGCCATTTCAGAGCAGATCGCGCGCAGCGAGCCGGACCTGGTCATCAACGCCGGCGCGTGGACCAACGTCGACGGCGCCGAGGCCAAGCCGGAAAGCGCCTATGCCGCCAACGCACTGGGACCGAAGTTTCTGGCTGACGGATGCTACAAATGCGGCGCGCCCTTGGTCCAAATCAGCACGAACGAAGTCTTTTTCGGCGAGGAAGGCGCGTTCTTCTACGAATACGACGCGCCGAACCCGCGCAGCGTGTATGCACGCAGCAAGGCGGCAGGCGAGCGCGCAGTACAGGAGACGCATCCAGCACACTTCATCGTGCGCATTGCATGGCTCTATGGCGTGGGCGGCAATCATTTCCCGGCGAAGATAATCTCAGCCGCCGATCGCCACGGCGCGCTCAAGGTCGTGGACGACGAGTTCGGGAATCCGACATACGCGGTAGACGTCGCGTTCGCCATCCGAGACTTGGTGGCCAGCGAGCGATACGGCATTTACCATTTGGTAAACGAGGGATACACAAATAGATTGGGACTCGCGAAGACAGTACTGATGAATGCGGGCAGGGAACACGTGCCTGTCGATCCGATCAAGATGGCGGATTGGCCACGGCCCGCGCCTTCACCGCCGCACTCGGTCCTTATCAATCAGGCCGCAGCAGCAATGGGTATCCGTTTGCCCGCGTGGCAGGAATCGATTTCAAGCTATTTGGCGCTCGACGCCGATCGATTCGCGATGCAGAAATAGAAGACTGGAAGACCGAGATCGGACGACTATGAGTGATTTGAATTTGAGCAACGGCCGTGGAGTCGACGGAGCGACCGAAGAAGAGCAAGTGGCCGCAGGACCGGATAACGGCTACACGGACGACCACCGCACCGTCATGCGCCATCGGATTGCGCTGAAATTGGACGATTTTCGCGCCACACCGGAAGGATTTGAGCGGCGCCCCAAGACACACGATCGTGAGCTTCTCGTAGAATCCCAGCCATTCTTCTCGATCATCATCCCCAACTACAACGGCATGAATCTGCTACCGCCGCTGATGGAGGCACTTGATCGTCAGACTTTCCGCGATTTCGAAGTGATCCTGGTGGACGACGCAAGCAACGACCGGTCGGTGGCATGGCTGGAGGAGCACCAATCGGACGTGCGTGTTATCGTCAACCGGCGCAATGAAGGCTTCGACCGTTCGTGCAACACGGGTGCAGCAGCCTCACGGGGCCGCATCATCGTCATATTGAACAGCGACACGGAGCCGGAGCCGGACTGGCT
>JBJYXA010000668.1:0-6501 GCA_046259705.1 Caldilineaceae bacterium | reverse complement strand
GTCATGGCGGACGACATCCTTCGTCGAATTGAACGATTATTCAGTTTCCTTGGTTTCATCGCATTGGTTGGCATCGTGTTGATGCTGGCGAATATGATGGGACTGCTGCCGGCGTCCGGTGGCACGCCAATCAGCGAGGCGCAGGAACTGCCAAGGGGACGGATTGCGTTGATCAGCGGGCACGCCGGATCAGATTCGGGTGCCGTATGCGAGGACGCAGCCGGCCAAGTGACTTTGACCGAAGCGGACGTCGTGGCGGCTATCACGCAGAGAACTGCGCAGTTCCTGACCGATGCAGGCTACGACGCGTTTGTACTGGAGGAGTACGATCCTCGCCTAAATGGTTTGACGGCTGACGTTTTGCTTAGCCTGCACGCGGATAGCTGCGTGCAAATCAGCGGATACAAAGCGGCCTACCAAGAAGGCAGCCCAATGCCCATGGCGGGTGATCGGATTCTGGAATGTATCGACGCCAACTACGCAGCGGTGACTGGGCTGAGTAAGCATGCGGACACCGTGACACACGATATGACCCAGTACCACGCCTTTCGCAAAATAGATCCTCGTACACCCGCCGTGATCCTTGAGCTCGGTTTTCTGGGCGGCGACTACGACCTCCTGATCGGCCAGCCCGACCTCGTCGCCCGCGGCGTTGCGCAGAGTCTCCTCTGTTTCTTGCAGGAGTAAGTTTTCTCTTCTTGGAGCAAGTTTGCGGATTTGGCCTACTCCTGGAGTAAGCTAGCTTATGGAGCAGGCTTGTTCCAAGAATAGAGAGATTGTTCTTCTGCGCATGCCAGACAAATGAACCTGAGATTACTGCCACAGGACAAATTCGATGCTGATTCCAATAGACGCGACGAACAGCGACCATCATCGTAGCATTGCCAGCATCTGGAGCACGGCCTGCGGCAACTGTTTCACGATTTCGCCGTCCTTCGTGGCCTATAATCTGGATGCGGCGCCGGGACTCGAACAGGAAGGCAGGCTTAGCGTCGGCGAACTCGGAACACCGGCAGGCTTCGTCGTCGTGAGTAGACTCACGGGAGATCCCGGGACGTCGCCGCCTACACACGGGTGGATTGACGCTATCGCCGTGCTTCCCGAGTGCCAGGAGCAAGGACATGGCGCCTCACTCCTACAATGGGCCGAAGAATGGCTCGTCGAACGCGGAGGCACGGATGTCACATTGGGATGCGGGTTACGCACCTTTACGCCTGGTGTGCCACCCGACACGCTTTCTGCCCCCTTCTTTATGGGTCGAGGATACCGAGTCCGGGAAACGGCCGCAGAAGGTCTGGTGTGGGATGTAGCCGCAGATCTCTCCGCGTACGCGACTCCGGCTACGGTGCGCGAGATTCCGGGTCAGGTGCGGCCGGCAGCGCCTGGTGATCATGAAGCCCTGACCAATTTCCTGGACAGGGAATTTCCGGGTCGCTGGCGATTTGAAGCTGTCGACTATCTGGCGCGGGGAGGCCGTATCGGCGATTTCATGCTGTTGTGGACGGATGACGGCGTCGACGGCTTCTGCCAATTGACGTTCGAAGATTCTCCACGCCCCTTGGAACGCTATTACCCTTATGGTCTGCCGAGACCATGGGGACAGCTCGGGGCTATCGGCGTGAGCGCTAGCGTTCGTGGTCGCGGGTATGGCGCAGCGGTACTGGATGCAGGTCTGCGCCGGTTACGCGACAATGGTGTACGCGGCTGCGTCATCGACTGGACTGATCTACTAGGTTTCTACGGCAAGTTTGGCTTCTCGCAATACCGAGAATATCTGCAACTGAACAAAAAGCTGCAAAGATGAGCTTCGCACGTCTGGACGTCGTTTTGCAGGAGGCCACGCGCACTGTCGCACCGGCCATCGTGTGCAGGATCGAACGTCGGGGCGAAGTCGTGTACGAGGCCGCCTATGGCAGCATCGTGCCTTGGGACTCCGAATCGCGCATCACCGCTGCGTGCCTTTTCGACCTGGCCTCGGTGACGAAGCTCTTCACCACGACGGCGTGTCTTCGCCTGTGTACGGACGGCAAACTGTCTTTGGACATGCCGGTGGCAGAGATTGTACCCGAGTTCGGTGGCGAGCGACCCATCGGCGCCACCGAAGACCCTATCACAAAACTACCGGTACCCGCATCGGCGTATTGGCAGTCGATCTCGGGTGCGGTGGACGCCGGCGCGATCACAGTCCGCCATCTGCTGACGCATACAAGCGGGCTCCCCGCATGGCGAAACGTCTTCAGCGCATGCGGTGAACCACCCGCAGCAGGCAACACCTTGTCCAGTGCGGAGATCGCGCAACGGCAAGAACAGGGCCTCGCGGCGATCTGCGCCTACAATTTTGCGTACGCGCCGGGGCTCAGCTACGCGTACAGCGACGTTGGTCTGATCCTCCTGGGCGCGGTAGTGGACAAGGCGCACGGTCAGAAGCGACTGGATGTTGCGATACGGGAGCTGGTCACATCGCCACTCGGGCTGGGCGCATGCTTCAACCCGTCCCTAGATCATTTTGACTTCGTTGCGCCCACCGAATACTGCCCCTGGCGCGGCCGCCGCTTGCACGGCGAAGTGCACGACGAAAATGCGGCCGGGCTGGGTGGAATCGCGGGCCACGCGGGTCTCTTTGGCACGGCAGAGGACCTGTGCAGACTAGGACAGGTCTACCTGCGCAACGGTGAGAATCTCCTCGACGCCGTGCTTGTACAGGAAAGCGTTAGATGTCAGATAGCCGCGAACACGCCGGGCGAACCATTGTTCGATCCGGAACAGCCCTGCGCTACGCCTGATCCGGAGACACGCCGTGGATTGGGCTGGATGCTGCCAACGAATGGCTCATCCTGCGGTCCTGAATGGGGTCGCAATGGGTTCGGACATACAGGATATACCGGGACCTCGCTGTGGTGTGATCCGGACAGGGATATAACAATGGCCCTGCTGACCAACCGCGTCTACTGGGGACGAGATCCGGAACCAGTTTATCGGTTGCGTACGCTCGCGCACTCGCTCGTGGCCAGCGCGTTGGCAGGTGGGCCGTTATGAACCAGCTTTCACAAATCGTATTGGGGCTGGACGGCGGCGGCACCAAGACGGTGTGCGTTGCGGTCGAGAGTGCGCCGGGAGCAGACGATAGGGAACCCCTAGCGCGCGTTGTCGTGGGATCGACAAATAGGAACAGCGTCGGCGCCCCGGTTGCGCGAGCGAACTTGGCAGACGCTATCGAGCGCACGTTACAGTCCGCCGCGCGTTCGCGCGCAGAGTTGGATGCTATCTGTCTGGGTATTAGCGGCGTAGACAGGCCAGAGGACCATGCACAGGTTCAGCAGTGGCTGGCAGAGATTCTACCGGACGTGCCGGCTTTCCTATACAACGACGCCGTAGTCGCACTGGCAAGCGGTACGCGCGGACAACTCTACGGCATCGTCCTGATCAGCGGCACCGGCATGATCGCCATGGGCTACAATCGTAGAGGCGAGCGGAGGCGTGCAGGTGGCTGGGGCGCTATACTGGGCGATGATGGCAGCGGCTATACGATTGGAGCCGCCACATTGCGTGCGGTTACGTGGGCAGCAGATGGGCGCGGGCCTGAGACTTCTTTGACTGCAGCGGTACTCAACACGCTCCACTTCACACGCGCTGAGCAACTGGTGCGGTGGGCATACGACGATTTATCCTGGAATCGCATCGCCGAGCTGGCGCCGCTGGCCAACCAGGAGGCGGCCGCCGGCGATGCACAGGCGCAGCGCATCGTTCGCCAAGCCTCACTCGATCTTGCGCTAGCAGTTGAAGCGGTTGCGCGTCGCTTGGGAATGGAAAACGAGGCCTTTCCCATCGTGTTGGCGGGAGGCGGACTGCGGCCGGGGTACCTTGCAGATAGCCTCCGCGCTCGCTTTGGCAGGTCTTTGCCTATGGCATCCATCGTGATCCCTAGCGCGGAGCCCGCTATCGGCGCTGCGCTGTTGGCAATCTCCCACGTCAGACAGGCAGCGCCGCCCAACAGCCCATGATTCTCCGGTGGCGAGGACAACTGGACTAAGAACAAGACTGAGATCAAAGAGCGCCGGGCGATGAACCCGGCGCTCTTCCTATTCTGGATTCGTATACTGCGTCAGCCAGATTACGACATGTCTACGTCGATTTCCTCTGACTCGTCGTTTTCGAATGACTCGATATCAAATCCAGCTTCTTCGTCTTCTTCGTCGCCATCCGACGCTGGGGCACTCAGCGGCTCCAGACCCAATTCCTTGACCCCGGTCAATTCGCTGATGTCCATATCGAAGTCCAGGTCGTCCAACTCCAACTCATCCTGATCTTCGACAAGCCCGAAGAGTTCGGCATCGAATTGCTCGTCGTCCAGCAGGAATTCCTCTTCCTCCGCTTCGGCCGCTTCTCGCTCTTGCCGCGCTTGGAAACCAGTGCCCACCGGAATGAGCTTGCCGATAATCACGTTCTCTTTGAGCCCGCGCAATTCGTCGCGCTGGCCCCGGATCGCAGCCTCTGTCAGCACTCGGGTCGTTTCCTGGAAGCTGGCCGCCGCCAAGAAGCTTTCCGTGTTCAACGCTGCCTTGGTCAGACCAAGGACCACCGGCTCGCCGCGTGCGGGTTTCCCACCCTTTGCCACGATCTCAGCATTGATATCCTCGAACTCGAAGCGATCGATGAGCTCGCCGGGCAGCAATTCCGTGTCCCCGGTGGCGCGCACGAGAATGCGACGGAGAAGCTGGCGCAGGATCACCTCGATGTGCTTATCATGGATACTCACACCCTGGCTGCGATACACCTTCTGGACTTCCTCCAGGAGGTAGATCTGGCACGCCTCGCGACCCTGAATGCGCAGAATCTCCTTAGGATTCTTGGCGCCTTCCGTGAGCTGATCACCAGCTCGGACTTCGTCACCCTTGTCGACACGCAGGCGTGCGTTGGCCGGAATGTCAGCCTCCCACGTAATCGTGTCTTCGCGGCGGATCGTGGCGATAGAGCCGCTTTCCTGTTCTTCCACGTAGATCTCGCCGTCCATGCCGGCGACAATGCCCACTGCGATGTCTTCGGCCTCGTCGCCCGTTCCGTTGGCGCCGTCCACCGCTTCACTCTCAGGCGGCAGAGCGACAATCGTGTCCTCTTGGACGCGATCCCCGTCGGCCACGAGCAACTTGTAGTCCTCCGGAATGTCAAGGGTTCGTGACTTGAGATCGGTGCGGCTCACCTTGAGCATACGCACCTCACCCTCCCAGTAGATATCGACGCTACCGTCGATTTCGGCGATCACGGCCTCACCCTTAGGATTGCGGGCTTCGAAGAGCTCTTCAACACGAGGCAAACCTTGGGTGATGTCGTCGCTGCCGGCCACACCGCCGGTGTGGAAGGTGCGCAACGTCAACTGTGTACCCGGCTCACCGATGGACTGGGCAGCGATAATGCCGACTGCCTCGCCCAGCTTGATGGTGCCGCCGCGGGCAAGGTCTTCACCGTAGCACTTCTCACAAATGCCGAAACGCGCCTCGCACGTCAGCGGG
This sequence comes from Caldilineaceae bacterium, assembly GCA_046259705.1. Taxonomy (GTDB): domain Bacteria; phylum Chloroflexota; class Anaerolineae; order Caldilineales; family Caldilineaceae; genus JASGTU01. The sequence continues at coordinate 994 of JBJYXA010000668.1, read as the reverse complement.
CTGCGTACGAACGCCCGCTTGACACCGAAGCGATCCACCATGGCGAGGGCGGACTCGGTCAACAGCGAACCGGTGGGCAAGAACACCTCACCCGTTTCAGGGTCCGCCAGGTCGCCGGCCAGATAGCGGCCAGCAATGCGCTCTAGGAACGTCTCGCCAAGGGCGGAGGAGTCCTTGTCATCGATCCAGATGCCGGCTGACGTATGGCAGTCATCCTCTGTTACGATCACGTCCTGCGCGACGTCGACGAGACGCCGCGTGAGATAACCGGCGTCGGCCGTACGCAACGCGGTATCGGCCAGACCTTTACGTCCGCCGTGCGTGCTCAGGAAGTATTCCAGTGCGGTCAGCCCTTCGCGGAAGTTCGACCGGATGGGCAGCGGGATGATGCGACCGTTCGGGTCGGCCATCAGGCCACGCATGCCGGCCAACTGGCGAATGGGATTGATGCCGCCCTTGGTCGCGCCCGACTGTGCCATGGCGCCTAGACCGTCGACGGGGCTCAGTAGTCCCTTTACCGCATCGGTGACATCGTCGGTCGCCTTAGTCCAAAGCTCGACAATGCGGTTGTATTGCTCTTCGCTCGTGATCAGGCCACGGCGATATTGCTGTTCGGACAACTCGACTTCGTGCGTAGTCTGCTCTAGGATCTCGGCCTTGGCTTCCGGTACCTGGATATCGCTGACGGCGATGGTAATACCCGAACGGGTGGCGTATTCGAAACCAAGGTCCTTGATGTTGTCCACAACCTCAGCGGTCACTTCACGGCCGAGATGCTTGTAACAGCGCGCCACGACACCATCCACGCCCTTGCGGTCGAGGACATCATTGACAAACCAGAGTTCGTCGCGCAACGCACGATTGAAGATAATGCGCCCTACCGTAGTCGTAATCAGCCGATCCTGGGGCCAAGAAGCGCCTAGCAGGCCGACAATGCGCAAGGTCTCGCGGGTCTCGTCCATGGCCGCGGCGCCGAATCCGGCGATCTCCTTGA
>JBJYXA010000667.1:0-4734 GCA_046259705.1 Caldilineaceae bacterium | reverse complement strand
CGGTGGACGTCATGCGCTACTTCTGCGGTGACATCGAAGAGGTACATTGCATGGCCATGAAGGCGCCGGGACGCTCCATCTGGTCCACCGCAGTCTTCAATATGCGCTTCAAGAATGGCGCTGTGGGCAACCTGACCGGCAGCTATGACATCGTGCGCGGACATCCCATGGAGCGTTGCGAGGTGGCCGGCGTCAGTGGCCGCTTCGTCATAGAAGACATGTATCGGGAAGTGACGCTCTACCCGGCGGGCGACCTGGAGAAGACGGTTTATACAAATCCAATTTTCGGAGGTATGCGCGACTTCGAAGATACCTTCCGCAACCGCATTCATCGGTTCCTGGAGCAAATCGAAGAAGGCGTAGCGCCCGACGAAATCGACGGTTCCGGAGCCGAGGGGCTTGCTGCACAGAAGGTGCTGGAGGCCGCAATCCAGTCGCTGCAGACCGAAGCCACCGTGCGGGTGCAGTAGTCGACGGCCTGGACAATTGCAAAGTGCCGGCGCACGGCGCGCCGGCTACCCATACAGGAGCAACTATAGATGGCACCCAGAAGACAGCGCCGTCGCCCCAACATCATTCTGATCGGTATCGATTCGCTTCGGCGCGATCACATGAGCTGTTACGGTTATCACCGCTTGACCACGCCTCACATCGATCGCCTGGCCTCAGAATCCACACTCTTCACGCAAACGTTCAGCGCACACATCCCCACGACCAGCGCGTACGCGTCCATGTTGACGGGTATGGACATGTTCAGCACACAGGTCGTCGCCTTACGGCACCAGGGACCGCTTCGCCCCGAGGTTAGTACGATGGCCGAGGTGCTAAAGCAAGAGGGCTACGAAACGACGTGCGTCGGCTTTAGCGGCAACCCGAGTTCACGCGGGTTCAATAAGTACCTGGACTATCCGGGCTGGGGAAGCTGGAACGAAGGGAGAAGTCCAAAGGCGCAGAACCTGAATGAGGTGGCGATCCCGGAGCTGGAGCGGCTGGCAAAGAGGCGAGCACCCTTCTTCCTGTTCCTACGACATATGGACCCCCACGCACCCTATCTGCCGCCGGAACCCTTTGAACGCATGTTTTACGACGGTGATGAATGCGACCCAAGCAACAAATCCATGGAACCGGTGATGTCGTTCAAGCCGTTCTGCGACTTCTTCGCCAGTTGGATGCCGCCGGGTATTACGGACAAGGACTACGTTGTCGCCCAATACGACGGCGCGATTGCCTACATGGACGCGGCGATCCAATCCATCTTGACATCTGTCGAACGACTCGGCATTTCGGGTCACACAATCATTGTCCTTAACGGCGACCATGGCGAGACGCTGTATGAACATGAATGCTGGTTCGACCACCATGGCATGTACGAACCCACATTAGTCGTGCCTTTGATGATCCGCTATCCCGGTGTCATGCCGGCCGGCGTCCGCGTGAACGGCTATAATCAACACAAAGACTTGATGCCGACAATTCTCGATTTAGCGGAGTTGCCGCATGAGGAGATCCAGTTCGATGGGCGCAGCCTGTTGCCCATGGTGGCCGGGGAAGTCGCCTCACACGAAAGTGAATTCTACATCACAGAATGCACGTGGATGCGCAAACACGGCTGGCGAACGCCGCAGTGGAAGCTCATCCATGCCCTGGAGCCGGATTTCCATTTCAAGCCAGAGATCGAACTGTACAATCTGGTCGAGGATCCGCTGGAGCTGCACAACGTGGCCGAAGACGAACCCGAGGTGGTAGCTATGCTAACGGCGCGCATGGAGGCATGGATCGCGCGGCGGGAAGCGGAGACTGGATTGCCCAACCCCATCTATCATCAAGGTGACTGGCATGGGCACGCAGGGGTGGGTTCTTTCACCTCCTCGCAGCAGGCATACGACACGTTACATATCGGCGACCCGAACCAAGCTGCCAAGCTGCAGGCCGAGTCCCGCGAATAGACTTTGCTGGGCAGGAGAAGCGGCGGAACGCGATCGGAGCAACACGCATGACACTGGTCACCGTGATAGGACGCGGCCATTCGGGCACGCGTGCGATTTCTCATACACTCATTGCCAGCGGTGTGTTCATGGGCGGTCTGCTCAACAGATCGGGCGACCTCCTGCCGCCGCAAGAGATGTACGACGCGTGCCGAGTGTTGGCAAGAAGCGTCGAGCTGACCGGGGGAGATTCAATCAGCGGTGATACGTGGAATTTCGACCGTCTGCAAGAGATGGAGATCCCCAGCGAATTCACGGATCTCCTCCACTCCTATCTGAAGGATGTGCTGGCCGAGGAGGAGCGGTATCCGCACCGGCTGAGCGGCTGGAAGATACCGGAAACGACGCTCATCTATCCGTGGCTGGTGCGGCTCTATCCCGACATCAAGTACATTTTCTGGATACGCGATCCGCGCGACTCTATCATCAACCAGCACAAGACGGACGATCTGGCTGATTTTGGCATACCCTATCACCACACAGACGATGTACGCGCGCGGCGGGCGCTCTCGTGGAAGTACCAGTATGACATCGTGAAAGCGACGCCGCGCCCCAAGAACTGGATCGAAGTCCGATTCGAAGATTTCGTGTTGGACCAGGAGGCCACACTGCGGCGACTTGAGGAGTACTTGGGCATTCCGCTGGCGCGCATCATCACGCGTCCGGATTCGGTTGGACGTTGGAGGAGCGACGAAGGCCGTCATAGCTTCGACTTCTTTCGCCCTGCGATGGAACAGTACGGGTACGAGCTTTCCTCTGGTGAACTATCAGGGTGAACTGTCCGTCATACGACGACGGGTCCCACCGCGGGCGGTAACACCAATCGCGTCAGCGATCCATTCCGAACCTTGAGCGAACCACTCCATAATTTGGAAGGAGCAACAGCCATGAAACTTGGCGCAAACTCGGTATTATTCGGCGGATACGACCTGGAGACGGCGTTTCGCTATATCGCAATGGCAGGTTACGACGGCATCGAAGTATCGGCCATTGATGGCATGAGCCAACACCTCGCTCTAGATAATTGGCGCGAGATCGCGCCGCAGATACGTTCTCTAGCGGAGACGTATCAACTGGAGCTGCTGGCCATGGAACAGCCCAGTCGCGACCCGGCAAAGATGGAGGCTGCCATGCAGGCGGCCGCGCAGATCGGAATCCCCGTGATCAACTGCGGGCCGGGCGGCGAGACAGGCGACGAAGATAGTCTGCAGCAGACCATCGACGAATTGGGTGCGCTCGCCCAAATGGCGGAGAAGTACGGCGTGATCTTGTGTGTCAAGGCGCATGTAGGTCGCGCCGTCTATAACACACCTACCACACTCAAAGTGATGGAAGCCATTACGTCCCCTGCCTTTGGCATCGACATGGATCCGTCGCACATCTACCGCGCGAATGAAAATCCGGTGGAGGCAATTGCTGCGGTAATCTCGCGGGTGAAACACGTGCACATTCGTGACTGCAAGGGAAGACAGCAGGGACCGGGCGCGCCGGAGAACCAGGCCAACGGCCGTGGCGATATCGACCTCGTCGGCTACGTGCGCGTATTGCACGAGAATGGCTACAGTGGACCGCTGGATCTTGAGATTATCGGCGCGAAGGAATACTCGCTGGAACAGTGCTGTACCATTGCGGCAGAAGCCCGCGGACACATGCAGGCCTGTCTTCAGGCGTGCGGCGCTAGGTGATTGGTCGACGTTCGCCGCTGCGTGCCGCCGGAGCCGCGAACGCTGGGAAAAGGAAGCGCAATAGGTATCGAATCGCCGGCCAGGCTTATGACAGCCGGCGTTCAACACAGAAGGGCCGAATCTCATGACCATGGCAGACGAGTTGAAGATGCTGCTGCCCCCGGCCGCCGGCTATCGGGAGACGGCATGGGCCACGGTCAACGACGACGGCAGCCTAGTGCTGCCGCCGGAGCTGGCCGCCAAAATGGGGCTGAGGCCCGGCGTGCAATTGCGTGTGGAGGAAGGCGACAACAGCCTTCGCCTCCACCGGCCGGTAACTCATCTGGCCAAACTCTACGTCGAGCCCACCGACGCCTGCAACCTGGACTGCGTGACCTGTTTCCGCAACGCGTGGGATGAGCCCATGGGTCGCATGTCTGACGCCACGTTCGAGGCTATACTCGAAGGATTGGCCGGGCTCGACACGCTGCCCACTGTCTATTTCGGCGGAATTGGCGAACCGCTTTTCCACCGGCGTACTACCCAGTGGATTGCCCAAGTCAAAAGCCTGGGCGCTCGCGTTGAGATGATTACCAACGGCACGTTGTTGACCGAAAAACGCTGCCGGGAACTTGTTGAGGCGGAAATCGATTTGGTTTGGGTATCCATCGACGGCTCCACACCGGAGAGCTATGCGGACGTTCGCTTGGGCGCCGAACTGCCGAACGTGATTGCCAACGTAAAACGCTTGCGCTCCATGCGCAAGGCATTTTACGTACCCAAACCCCAGATTGGCGTGGCCTTCGTCGCCATGAAGCGCAACATCGACGACCTGCCCAACGTGTTGAAGCTTGCCCGGCAGCTTGGTGCGCTGCATTTCTCGGTCAGCAATGTGCTGCCAATCGACGAAGCCATGCAAGACGAGGTGCTCTACAACAAGACGTTGCGCTCGGTCACCTATATTCCTTCCGGCCGCGTGCCGCGGCTCAATTTGCCCAAGATGGACTTCGACGACACAACGCGCGACGCTCTGTTCGCGGCTTTCAACAGCGGCTACAACGTGAGCTACGCCGGCAACAACTGGG
>JBJYXA010000666.1:0-1739 GCA_046259705.1 Caldilineaceae bacterium | reverse complement strand
CATTAGATTCCGGAGGAGATGGGTAAGTCCGATTTCCTTTTAGCAATAACAAGCGATAAAATGTATCTATACAGAATCGGACAGTTTTGTCAATTACTACGATGTGGCATGGATTTGTTATTATTTTCTATATTAGCCTGAACCACCAGTTATTCTTGACATCGAATTGAGTAGCTGATATCGAGTAATGCGACAATTAACTTATCCTCGACTTTTTCGGAACCTTACTCTTCAACTCGTTTTCCACAGACACTGCTGACCCTGCTTGAACACGCTGAGAGACGATTCAGGAAGCGATTGATTTCTCCGTTATTCCGTAATTGGGTTTTCAGTGTATTTGCGAATTTGGTTTTCCAAGCTCTTCCATATGATTACAATGCCTTAAAACGGGTGACAACCCACGAAATCTGCTCACTGCCACCTGCTTACGTTTGTCCTTGTGGCAACAACACAGCGTAAGGATATCAGCGAGAAGCCTTTTGGAATCGCCAGTCCTCATAATCCCGCCCGCAGAGAGCAGGGTTTCTACGTCAATCCAACAAAGGAGGTGTCATTGTGATAACGAGATGAAATCGGTTAAGGCTAATTTATTACAATTTTATGAAGGATCTATGTAAAGGAGGAAATAATGGAACAGCAGAGAAACATGACGTGTTTTGCCTTAGTGATTGCCATTGGCATACTGGCGGCGATCCTGCAAGTCGCACCGGCGGCGGCCGCGCCGCAGAGCTGGCCGAACGGGCCCTGGGTGGTGCCGCAACAGGAGGAGTCGCTGTCAGCGATCCGCGACTATGACCAACTGGTCGCCACACTCCAAAACATCGTGCATGCGAGCAAGGGTGCTGCTCAATTCGACTACGCGCCGTATCCGGCAAAGGGAAGCGGCCGCCTTGTGCCCTACGTCACCATTGGCAGCGGGCCTGTCAAAATAATCGTCATCGCTCAGCAGCACGGCAACGAGTACATGCCGAGCAACGGAGCGATCGCCCTGATCCGCGATCTCTCGTCGAACGCCAAGCAGGCGAAGTTCATCCGAGAGGAACTTACCGTCATCATCGTCCCGCGCGTAAACATCGACGGCTTCGACGCAACGACCAGCGGCGAGCCGTGGCGCTACAACGTCGACCCGGACGTTTGTCCGAGTGGGCCGTGCCCCCCCTACTACAGCCGTAATCGGGGCTACGACATCAACCGCTACCACCCCTACCTGACCGATTACCCGCTTGACAACCCTAACACGCCACTCCCCGACGACGAAAACCCCGTCCCCGAATCGCTCAATGTCCGTGCCCTTTACGACGCGGCCGGTGGCGCCAATGACGTCGCGGTGGTGTTCGACCTCCACGGGCAGGGAACGCCACTCGATGCGAACCGCGACTTGGTCACTGGCTCGACCCTCTGGCCCACCGCTGCGGGCGTTGACCCTGATGTCGTCTTATTCTCGAAACAGGTCGTGTCGACGCTCCTCAACGCCATGGACAAGATCGCGCACGCAAACTTCTCCCTTTACAATGGCGGGCCAGAGCCCGGGATCTCGCGAAATGCTTACGGCCTCCTCGGGTCGGCCTCGATCCTCATGGAGCATCGCGTGGTGGGCCAAAAAGCCGGCGGCTACATGGAGGATATCCCGCGCCGGGCCGTGATGGCGGTCATCGAAGCGCTCGCCGACGGCAGCCTCTACGACGCTGACACTGCTCGGGCCGAGGCGCTCGAGAGAGCGCCCGACAGCGCCTCGCTGT
>JBJYXA010000665.1:0-9569 GCA_046259705.1 Caldilineaceae bacterium | reverse complement strand
TGTTTGTGACACACGGCGGGCGGCGTCTCCTATGCCCGCGGAAATGAGAGACTTTGACGAGAAGCTGACGATCCGCAGCGCCGCCTGACCGTGTTGATCACAGAGGCGGAGAAGCGTCTCAGTATGAGACTCCTTCTCCGCCTCTCTACTTATTGGGTACTTCTAGGAACATCTACTCGGCGGCACCGTAAGGGCGCTACGCCTCGGCCAGCGCCCGGAATGTGGGCGTGAGCGCCGGATAGAGCGCACGATACTGGACGTAGTACGGATCATAGCCTGCTACAGCATCTGCATTTGGCTTCGTTGACCCGGTTACGGTGATCGCTTCGTCGCAGGCTTCGTCAACACTTGCCCACACGCCCGCACCCACGCCGGCCAGGAGTGCGGCGCCATAGGCAGCTCCTTCAGTTGTATTGACCGTCACCAGTTCGGAATCCAGCACATCCGCCAGGATCTGGCGCCACAGTGGACTGCGTGCGCCGCCTCCCGAAACGCGTACCTGGTCGATGTTGGATAAGCCCACACCTTTCATAAGTTCGAAGCTGTCACGCAGCCCAAAGGCAACACCTTCCAACACAGACCGAGTCATATGCGCTGCCGTGTGTCGCACAGTCAGCCCCACAAACGCTCCTCGCGCCAGCGGGTCGGGATACGGTGTGCGCTCACCGGTCAAGTATGGAAGATAGAGCAGCCCGTCGCTGCCTATTGGAACGTCAGCCGCCGGCGCCAGCAGATCGTCATACGATATGCCTGGCGCCAAGGTATCCCGGTACCAACGTAGGCTGCCCGCCGCGGACAGCATGACGCCCATCAGATGCCAGCGGCCCGGCACGGAATGGCAAAACGCATGTAGGTGCCCTTCCGGTTCGTAGAAGGGCTCATTAACGGTGGCAAAGACGACGCCGGAGGTGCCGAGAACCAGCGAAACGATGCCCTCCGCCACTGCGCCCACACCGACAGCACCCGCGGCCTGGTCACCACCTCCACCCACAATGGGCGTGCCCGAGCGCAGACCCGTTGCTTCAGCGGCCAGCGCAGACACCCGGCTCGTGATCTCCGGCCCCTCGAATGTCGGCGGAAGATATTCCAACGGTACGTCCAGCGCGTCCAACACTTCGGGCGACCAATCGCGCGACGTTAGCCCCAACAGCAGCGTACCGGCAGCGCCCGCCTTGTCCGTGCCCATCTCGCCCGATAGCTTGTAGCGCAGATAGTCTTTGGGCAACAGTATATGGCGAGCGCGAGCGTACACGTCGGGCTCGTTCTCCCGGACCCACAAGATTTTCGGCGCCGTGAAACCCGTCAACGCGTCGTTCCCCGTCAACCGGATCAGCTCCTCAGTGCCGACACGAGCTCGAATCTCATCGCATTGTGCTCCCGTTCGTTGATCGTTCCACAGGATGGAGGGACGCAAGACCTCGCCATCTTCATCGAGTAGCACAAGGCCGTGCATCTGCCCCGTGAGGCCCACGGCCGCAACCTCTTCTCCACCGATCCCCGTTTCGGCAAGCACTGCACGAATGCTCTGCTGCGCGCCGTTCCACCACAGATCCGGATCCTGTTCGCTCCACAACGGCTGCGGCGTCTCAAATCCATATTCATTTGCCGCGACTCCCACTACTACGCCCTGTTCATCGACAAGCAATGCCTTCGTGGCGGTCGTGGAAGCATCGATGCCTAATAAGTACGCCACGGTAGTGACCTCCTTCGGTTAGTGTAGTGTGGTCTGTTGGATGGTACGGAACGCATCGGTGACCGTAACACGCCAAGCAGCCACCTCCACGTATGACGAATTCCGCGCCGAACGCGTAAGCAAATGCACAGAAGTAATCGGGTTCAGTATATAAATTGGCTGTGTCAGCCGTCAAGCATTCTACTGGCTGAACTCACGTCTTTTGCGCCACTTGGTCCATAATTGCTGCACACTCAAACGGTTGCTTTGCAGCGACGCTAAGCGTGCTATACAATCAACAGCGGAATTATTTGTAACGCTGGAATTTGTTGGACAGCCTCATATGTACTTATCTTGCAGCGTAGTCTTGTCGCGCGGTACCTGGTACACGTTTATCCGCCACGCAATATCATCCCCTTCTGCCTGCGCGGGAATTCGGGTCGCGGTTGGCTTGTGCGCGGTGTTGGCTGCACTCGTGCTTTCATCTGGCGTACGTGCTTCCGCTGACTTCGACTCTGCCGATGCGTATGTCACCGATGACGTACGTGAACTGATCACATCGGACAGCCGGCTCGTCGTGCCTATCGGCAAAGCGGAGATTCTGCCGCCATTGCCGTTCTCAAAACCGCAGATCGGCCCCATTATCAAACATGGCTTCGACGACGATGTGGAACGCTGGACGACGGCTTTCATTCCAGGAAACTTGGATAACCTCACGCCCGTTGAATTCCCCGACACCAATGAGCGCTGGATCCGTGTCGACCTAAGCGAACAGACGGTCATTGCGTATGAGGGAAATACACCGGTGCGCGGTTTCATCGTTTCCTCGGGATTGCCTCGCACGCCCACCGTTACTGGTACTTTTCACATCCAGGTGAAGGTGCGGTCACAGAATATGACTGGAGGCAACCGAGCTGCAGGCAACTATTACAACCTGGATAATGTGGAGTGGGTGCAGTATTTTTACGAGGACTACAGCTTCCACGGCACCTACTGGCACAATGATTTTGGCACCCCCAAAAGCCACGGCTGCCTCAACATGACCATCACCGACGCCAAGTGGCTTTTCGATTGGGCAGGACCGGCCTGGGACGGCCACACGCAGTGGTACGGCAGCACGCCAGATGACCCAGGTACGCTAGTTATCATCACCGAATGAAACTCACCACAAACGCAGAAGTCGGACATCCGCCGCAAGATACGATAATCGAACAGACGCCTGAACTCGACGACGCAGATCAGCTCGAAGGCGCCTCGGCAGGTCAACCGCACTCGTCGCTCTGGCGTATGCTCAAGGTGCTCGCCGTCATCGCCGTCGCCTCAGCCGTTCTCTTCTTCATCCAACGCAACACCGGCGCTGAGGTGCGCTCCACGGCGCTTGCGCCGGACGTCGAGTTTGTCACCTATGACGGCGATCTGGTACGGCTCTCCGACCTGCGCGGTCAGGGTGTTGTGCTCAATTTCTGGGCAAGTTGGTGCGGCCCGTGCCAACTCGAAGCGCCTCTATTGGTCGACGCATGGCGAAAAGAGCAGGACAATGGCATCGTCTTCATCGGACTCACGCACCAGGATACGGAGCAGGGCGCGCGGCAGTTCATGGAGCAGACAGGGATGGACTATGCCAACGGCCCCGACTCTGGACGCACGTGGGCGCGCCGTTACGACGTCCAGGGCATTCCAGCCACCTTTTTCATCGACGAGGACGGGGTTCTCGTCAGCCAGCACCGCGGCATGATCGTCAGTCCGGACCAGCTCGCCCAAGAGCTGGATAAGATCCGGCCAAAAAAATGATTGATGGCAGTGCTGTGCTGCTGATCATCGATGTGCAAAAAGGCATGGACGAGCCGCGCCTCGGCCACCGCAATAACCCCGATGCGGAACAGAATATGTCGCGCCTGCTTGCCGCCTGGCGCGATAGCGGTCGCCCGGTCTTTCACATTCAGCACCTCTCCTTGCGCCAGGGTTCACCCCTTCGCGCGGAGCTGCCCGGCCACGAATTCAAGGACGAAGTTGCGCCCCAGTCCGGTGAGCCGGTCTTCCAAAAACACGTCAATAGCGGTTTCATAGGCACCGACTTGGAGCAGCAACTACGGGCGCGCGGACACGATACGCTCGTCATCGTCGGGTTGACGACACCCCATTGTGTTTCCACCACTGCACGCATGGCCGGCAATCTGGGATTCAAAACGTTCGTCGTCTCCGACGCTACTGCCGCCTTTGACATCACTGGCCCAGACGGCGAGCATCATAGCGCGGAAGTGGTTCATTCCATGGCGTTGGCCGAGTTACATAATGAGTTCGCTACGGTCGTCGATACGCAAAGTCTACTGAGCAGCTTCACGTAGCCACCAGCCCGAACATGCACGAAACGGCCCTCACCGCCCCACCAAAGAGCCGCCATGATCATCCACAATCGCTTTCGACCTCTCCTTCTTCTCAGTACTCTCATCGCTCTGCTGCCGCTTTCACCTCTTTAGCTGGAATCTTGCGACCGGCATTGTACATGCCGTTTACGCCCGATAAACTGCTCCCTGGCACGGTAAGCCAAGATATCGTCTCATTCCTTGCTGCGCTTGGCCTGCTTGCGAGTAATTGGGCAATTCACCGCCGAATCCAGCGCGCTTGGCTATTGTGGGTGGCATTACTAGGTTATCTCTTCTACGCCTACGCGCTCTATTCTTTCGACCATATCTACAATCCGCTCTATCTGCTCTATAGTGCGCTGACGGGTCTTGCTCTCTACAGCCTGATCTTCTTTTTTGTGTGGCTCGATCCGGATACCGTTGTTCGCCTCGACCTAGCCAAGACGCCCCGGCTTGCTATCGCCGTCTACCTACTCATGCTGGTCGCCATGTTTGTCACCGTTTGGCTCAGCCTAATCATTCCCGGAATCCAAGCCCAACAACCACCGGACGGAGCCACCATCTTCGTGATAGACCTGGCCTTCGTCCTTCCGCTGCTCGCTATCGTTGCGGTCATGCTGATTCGACACCAGCCAATGGGCGCTCTACTTGCCCCGACAGTGCTGATTAAGGTGGCTACCTTAGGTTGCAGTGTACTCTTGGGAACGCTGATTGCACCCTTCTTCTCACAATCACTGGACTGGGGATCAGTGGGCGTCTACGCGGTAATGGGCCTAGGAAGCGCCGCGCTGGCTATCTTTGTCCTTATGCACGTGGACCTGGGAGAACACGCGGACGGCAACATACGATGGATGTGCGTACGCAGCAACGGCCATATGCTAAATGGAAGGATCGAACAGCGGGATCTGGGGCATTTGCAAGCGGCAATATCGCGAAAAATGCAGATCTCGCACAAACATAGAGCCGGGTTGTCAGTCAGAACCCGGCTCTTCTGAATTTCTGCAGCTGTCGGTCGACCCTACGCCGGCTTGTCCGGCTTTTCCTCCGACTCAACGCCCTCCTCAGAAGCATCCGCCAACTCACCAGCATGAGTCTCCTCTTCCGGCAGAATGACGGCGGCGCCTTCTACGACTTCGTCTGCTGTAGCAACGGCACCCTCCACAACAGCGCCTGCTTCGGTGACAACCGCGGCCCCTACAGCAACGGCATCGTCCGTTATGACAAGCCCGTATATCTCAGCGCTCTCGTCATCCACGCGTATTTGCTTGATACCGATACCCTGGTTCGTGAAAAGCAGGCCCAACGCCATATCCTTACCCTCGGCCAGACTGTCCGAGATCTCCTGCGCAATGCGGCGTGAAACATCGGCTAACTCTGCGGCGGGAACTTGCTTGCGGACCTGCTCGATAAATGCCTTGCTGGTCGTGATGACAAGCGCCGATGTACTAGGTCGTAATGCTGAGCCTACGTCCTCTAGACCCTCGTTGCGGAAGCCGGCATCGTGATGTGCCAGTGCGCCGCCTACGCCTGCGCCGACGCCCGCTCCCACCACCACACCGGCAGGGCCGCCCAACAGGCCAAGAATACCGCCGACTACCGCGCCGATTCCTGCCCCCTTACCGCTGCTCATATCCTCAGATTCGCGTATACTTACCTTGCCTTTGGCATCTTGGCGAACCACGGCGGCGTTCTCGAAATAAAATTCGCCTTGCTTCTTCGCCTGCTGCATACCCTTAAGCGTTTCGTCGGCTGCCTGTTCTTGGGTATAGCCGATAACCAAGATACCTACGCCTACCAATTCCTCCGGCACATCGGCCGGCGGTGTCGTATCCTGCTTCGGATCTTGTCCCTGTTCAGTAGATTCTTCCGCTTCCGGTTGTTTCTCTTCCTGTTCTGCCATGATTCTTCCTCCGAAAAGGTGGATGATCGAACAAGTGCTGCGAACAGTAATGCACAGACTACCAAAGGCACGTGTTTGCCGGCCAAGTTTTGGGTATGCCACTGTGCATCTTACCATATCGGCCACGATCACCCACTCAGCCTCGCAACGCCCGCTCCGCAAGATGTGTCAGCTTCGGTGCTCAGCTTCTATTCGGGCAGTATGGGCAAGTACGTTCTCTGACCCATGAGCCGTCCGAAAATGCCCCTATTGCCCGTCAAAGGAATATTAAAATGTGCCACCAGGAAGTCGCCTACGGGGCTTGATGCAATAGCACATTGATCGCCGAAGACGGCGACGATTGGCGTGTAAGCGCCGGAAACCGTTCCGTCTATCCCAATGGTTCGGCCGCGTATAATGCGAAAGCTCAGCGGCGGTGCCGAGTCTTTCAGCCATGCGACCACGCAACAATTTCAGGAAATTGGAGTTCGCCAATTTATCGCCCATAGAGTGCGTGCTGCTTTTCGCCATCAATTGACAACCGGCGGATGCTTTCGACCTTCCGCCTTCCTCGCTTCATGCTTTGCGCGTTCAGCCCTCATCGCCAGCAAATCAGCCCAGGGGACGACGCCCGCGTGCTTGGCCCACGCTTCGTGCAGTGCGGCCATTTCGCCGGCCACGTCCGGATGTTGTGCGGCAAGATCATGCAGCTCCGAACGGTCGGCCTCCATGTCGTACAGTTCCCAATCGCCGGGATACTTGCATACAAGCTTCCACTTGCCGCGTCGCACCGCCCGGTTGCCCTCGTGCTCCCAGTAGAGCACCTCGCGATTGTGCGGTCCATCCGCAAACGTAGGCCTCATGCTGTAACCCTCCAGCGGCTTGACATCGTGTCCCGCGTATTTCTGCGGATAGGCCACACCGGCCACGTCGAGGAAGGTCGCCATGACGTCGGGCAATTGCGCAGGCTGCTTACGCAGTTCTCCACGCGCTTCGATACCGGCCGGCCAGTGCACAATAAAGGGGGTAGAGATGCCGCCCTCGTGCACCCAGTGCTTGTATAGACGAAATGGTGTGTTGGAGACGTTGGCCCAGGGCACGCCACAGCTCTGGTAGGTCTCCTCCCCACCGGGCATATACGCGGGATTATTGCCATATTGGATACGACGCCCGTCGCGCGTGAATTCCGTGCCCACCGGCTCTCTGTGCACCGCCCATTCGCCTGTCGCTTCGGTGAGTTCCTCAGCGCAGCCGCCGTTGTCGGCCAAAAAGACGATGAGCGTATTCTCGAACTGCCCGGTATCCTTGAGCGCCTGCACGACACGGCCGATGCCCTGGTCCATGCGGTCGATCTGCGCTGCGTAGACCTCCATGCGCCGCGCCTGCCACGTCTTGTGTTGTTCGTCTTCCCACATTGGCACACGTTCGTCGCGCGCGCTCAGCAGCCATTGCTCGTCGATGATGCCCATCTCGACCATACGAGCCAGGCGCTCCTCGCGCAGCTTGTCCCAGCCTGCGTCAAACCGGCCCTCATATCGCTCTACATCCGCTTCGTGCGCGTGCAAAGGCCAGTGCGGGGCGGTAAAGGCCACGTACTGGAAGAAGGGCTTGTCCGGTTGCTTTGCGGCGTGTTCGTGAATCTGACGCACGGCCTCATCGCTGATGGCGTCGGTGAGGAAGTAGTCGTCACCTTCAGGCTCGATGCGTTCGTTGTTCCGACGCAGCGTGCGCGGCTGAAAGTAGTTGGCTGCGCCGATAAGGATGCCGTAGTAATCGTCAAAACCGCGCTGGCAGGGCCAGTTGTGTTCGGAATCTTCCAGGTGACGAGTCACGTGCCATTTGCCGGACATATAGGTAGCGTAGCCGCCGTTCTTAAGCGCCTCAGCAATGGTAACGGTGTTGGGGTTGAGGTCGCCGAGATAACCGTCGATACCGTCATCGCCCATCATATGCCCCACGTCGGCCTGGTGCGGGTGCAGGCCGGTGAGCAGCGAAGCGCGCGACGGGCAGCAGCGCGCCGTGTTGTAGAACTGCGTATAGCGCAGTCCGCCCGCGGCCAGCGCGTCCAGGTTGGGCGTCATCACCTCGCCGCCGTAGCAGCCGATATCAGAAAAACCCATGTCGTCGTTGAGGATGAGCAGAATATTGGGTTGGGTGGACATGTTCGTTTTGGCCTTGTCTAGTGGCTAGGAAAGATGGAGATTGTGAGACTGTGGATACGTGCGAGGCATGAATCAGGGCATCTCAGCGGTAAGAATCCTCGCCAACTTGTTAGCGTCGATGTTGCCTCCCGAGACGACGCAGACCACCTTGCCAGGACCGGCATTTCCCTTCAGCGCCGCGGCAACGGAAGCAGCCCCGGCGCCCTCCGCTACTAGGCAGTTGCGTAGGGCAAGCAGCCGAATGGCGGCGGCGATCTCCTCGAGGGTCGATACGATGGATGCATCGACCAGTTGGCGGGCAAAGGCCCACATTTCCGGAAATAAGAATGGCGCTCCGATGCCGTCAACAAAGCTTGGCAGGTAGTCCACTTCGACAGACTCGCCTGCGGCGAGCGATGCGGCAAGCGGCGCAGCGCTTTCGACCTCTGCAGCAAAAAGCCGCACGTCCGGCTTGAAATGCCGGAAGGCGGCAGCAACGCCACATGTCAACCCGCCGCCGCCATACGGTGTGATTACTGCGTCAACGTCAGGAAGCTCCTCCAGTATCTCAAGCGCGATGGTGCCATTGCCGGCCATCACACCCAAGTCACTGAAGGCGTGGACAAACAGGCCGTCCATACCCTCGAAATGTCGTGTCCGGTAGATATTCAACCAGTCCTTAAAGGGAACTAACACGATCTCAGCCCCCAACCTTCGGATCGCGGCTAACTTCGTCTTCGGTGCATTATCGGGCGCAACCACAGTGCAGGGGAGGCCGTTCTGACGTGCACACCACGCCACGCCTTGTGCCATATTGCCGGCGCTAGCCGTCCATACGCCATTTCGGAGTTGATCGGTGGAAGCCAAGCGGATGGCATTGGCCGCTCCGCGCAGCTTGAACGAACCGATCGGCTGTAGATTCTCGAGCTTGAGAAAGATCTCTGCCGGCGCACCATCAGCATTGAGCCGTAGCAGAGGCGTGCGAAGCGCTACATCAGCGATCCGCTCACGCGCAGCTAGAAATGTCTCTGGGGGAAGTAACTGCAACGAGTAGGTAGTAGTCGTCATGCGAAATCAGGTTCGGACAAATCCGCGTTGGTAGGCTGGCACGGCGGCGTCATGCAGGAGATCATCGCAAAACGACGGGTGCTGTTGGCTCTGACACGTGAGCTTCAGGTGTTAGGGCGGGCTGCATGTCCGGTATCCGAAGAAACTCAAGCCGATCATCCGGACATAGAATCGCGTGCAATATTTGGAAGGCGCAATTGCCTCATGCACGACTATTTCATGATCCAACTAGATGCGTTCTGGCAAATACTAGTTGCGGTCACTCCGACTCTGATTCGTCAATTGGCACGAATCGTCCCAGAGTCATAGGCCCTACATGCGAATACGTGTCCACCTAATATGCACCTCGCCCGCGAACGATCGCCGGCGCGGTGCGCAGCATGATGTTCACGTCCATGGCGAAGTCCCAGTTCTCCACGTAGTAGAGATCCAGCAGCACCATCTCG
>JBJYXA010000664.1:0-2082 GCA_046259705.1 Caldilineaceae bacterium | reverse complement strand
GTGGGGGAACGTGCGCGGGCTCATCCGCCAGCCGGTCCCTCACGAATCAGCCTTTAATTCATACTGCGTCCAGGGCAGCCTGATCCCGCCCAGTGGGTGCCAAATCCCATAGCTCTCCGGGGCAACCGCCGGCGTTCGCTTCGCGCGCTGTACGGTCGCTGGCGTTCAGGTTCCGGACAGACCAGTAACGACCCATAGCAGTCAGACGCAATCTGGGGATACATGGCCGGTGCGGTCTCGGATGCGGACATGAAATTAGGGCTCGGAGGGGAGCAACGCGACGACCCAAACTTCTCCAGGGTGACAGACAGCGACAGAGTGAGACCGAACCTCCCGGGGCGACCAGGTAGGCCTACCGTTGCGTCTTTGGGGCTCGTATGCCATCCTTTTGCCCAGTGTAAACAGGAGTCATCGACCCCGCTGCCTGTAAAGCTGCTCGGCAATTCCTTGTCCGCGTGGGCCTCGTCGGACACGCCGAGCGAAGGCAACTGAAGGTCGCTGTGGGCAAGGGCGAACAAGGTCAAGTATCGAGACACATCGGGCAAGGAGGGATCATGCGCGTCCTAATCCTCGACAGCAACGAGCTCTTTAGTGCCGGCATTAAACATTTTCTTCAGGCATCCGTTCCAGACATGCTGGCGGATAGTGCGTCGTCGTATCATGAGGCGGCGGCCAGGCTGGCTACGGGGGAATTTGCCCTACTACTGTTGGAGATAGGAACCGCCAGAGACAACGGAATGCGTGTCCTACTGCGATTGCGTGCCGAGCATCCGCAACTACCCATGCTGGTGCTGAGCGACTACCCTGTCGACTACTATGGCCCCAAGGTCCTTCGGGCGGGTGCTCGCGGATTCATCGGCAAGGACTGCGAACCCGACGAATTGGTGCGGGCTGTCAGGTGTGCTCTGAACGGCAAGCATTACGTCAGCGCCGAGCTGGCCGATCAGCTGGCGCTGGGTCTTGGCGCCCACAACCGTAAGGATTCGCCTCATGAAAACCTCTCCCCACGCGAATTCCAAGTCTTCCGAAGGCTTGCGCTGGGACAGTCCGTCACGTCCATTGCCCAGGAGCTGGCACTGAGCGTCAAGACCGTGCACACCCATCGCGGGAGGATTCGCGCGAAGATGCGGCTAGCGGCGTCAGAGCAGCTCACCCGCTACGCCTTTGAGCGCGGCCTCATCCCGTCGCGGCGTCTCGGCGAAAAAGCCGGGCCGATCTGTAACGCTTCGTCTCAATAGGCGTTCGCCTGATCGCGCAGGCGTCAGAACAACGCCCCTTACGTATCACAACCTCATCAGCGATTCCGGGAATCACTGCGAGCAAGTGATGCACACCCCGCAGCGCCGGCAAGCGGTCGTGCGTGCTCGAGAAGTCATACGCCTGGCGAGGCGATGTCTCAGACCAACGAGACAAAAGCGTCTTACGGCTGAACCGGTAAGTTCCTCCAAACGGGCCAAGCACCGAGGGCCGAGGGCCGCTGTACGTCCGGATGACGCGAATTTGGCCCTTGGCGCTTGGCGCTCCGCCTTTTGTCTGCAGAGCGCGTAGCCGCCGTGAAACTTGACGCATCTGCACAAAGATTTCGCCCTCAAGCCTGCTAGGTACGCACCGACGATTTGCGCAACGCATGGACGCGGGTTGCGCATCGCCAGCGCCTGTTGCGCTGAATCCGGACATTTCCTAACGAAAAATAAGCCTAGTTCTGAACGAAAAATAAGCCTAGCTCTGAGGGGAAATTCCGACCGGTTCCGATACCTTCACGATCCGGTGACGTCTACCTTTCAGTGCGGGGGCGGCTCAACCAGATCTCTAGCAGCCTTTGAGCCTTCCCCGGCGGAGGGTCTGCCGCGACTGGGTGAGCAGCGCACCAGAGCCTCCGTGTGTGTTGGACAACCAGCTAACGGAGAACTACCTTGAGACACTTCAAGTCTAGCTTGATCCTGGCCGGCGCAGTCTCGGCGATTATTGCCGTACCCGCCTACGCAGCCGGCATCGACGTCGTGTTCAAGATCGACGAGTCGGGAAGTATGGGCGACGACATTGCCGACGTACAGGCCAACGTCGTGACCATCTTCAACAATC
>JBJYXA010000663.1:0-4725 GCA_046259705.1 Caldilineaceae bacterium | reverse complement strand
GCGGCGCAGTGACATTCTTGTTCCCCACAGGAGGCTGACCAGTCCCTCGCAGACGTCACTGTGTGATGTCCGCTTGTGGCACGTAGCGGACCTCAACGTGGCGTTTCAGGATGTCTGCTTTCAGGCACAAAGCAGACGCGCCCAAGTCGCGTCCCGACGTCGGCTGATGACGGTGGGACTAGCTGGCAAGCGACTGAACTGATTCCAACCCGAAGAAAGTCTGGCGCGCCATGAGAATAGCACCGGAAAGAGGGTCGCCCTTGGGTTCGCATACGAACTGACGAATGCGGGCTGACAGCCATGGGGTGAGGGGCTCTGCAAGTCCGCCGATGATCGTAACTGCGGGAGCGCCAACATCCGCCATGCGGCTGATGATCTGTGCTGCTGCTTCGGCAGCCTCTTCAACCAATGTCACAGCGAGAGCGTCGCCCTCGGAAGCGCACTCCAAAACTAGCGGTGCGAACTTGGCATACTGTGCGGGCGTTGCCGCCGCGGCGAAATTCACGATTTGCGTTGGATCCCAGTCGAAGTGATTCAACATTTTCTCGGCAAGTAGGGTTTTGTCAGAGCGGCCGTCAAATGCCCACAACGACCGGCGCAGTGCCTCGCGGCCCATTCTCTGACCACCAGCTTCATCCGAGATCTCGGGTCCCCAACCTCCAACCGAAATGCGGCGACCATCCACGATGGCCAATCCGCATGAGCCTGTCCCAACAATGACGATCGCGCCGTCCTTGCCCTGATGAGCTCCCAGCCACGCGATGTAAGCGTCCGAGTCGACCACAGTCGAGGCGAAGGAAACCAGACTAGCCCGCGCCCGCTTGCAGGCGGTGTGCACACCGGCACCCGCGAGCCCAAGCCCTGCGTGGGTCTGGTAGGTATTCAAGTAGTTCAGGCCCGCTGCCTGGAAAGCGCTATTACAAGCGGCGCTTATCGACTGCAAAGAGCCTGTCAAATCTGAATGGATATTGGCTGGACCGCTGAAACCTTCCCCGAGCACATTGCCGTTCACATCGCAAAGGCGCGCTCGGCAAGTCGTGGCGCCGCCATCGACGCCCATGAACAAGTGCTTCGACATCGGGTCGCAAATCGAGAAGCTACGGTTGGACTAAAGACCACTAACAGATGAAAAATGGCTGAAATTAGTTTGCTGCCCATTAACGCGCGGTCTTACGTGCCGGACCCGGCAACCCAGGTGCCATGGATCGTAAACGTTGTGGGATCAAACGCCACCATGTCCGCCCGGAATCCTTCGGCAAGCCTGCCTAGCACATGCCCCAGGCCCAAGAATTCCGCGGGATTCCTAGAGGCAAAGCGTAAGGCGTCCTCAAGAGGCGTTCGAAGCAAAATAACGCAATTGCGCACCGCCCCGGCCATATCCAGCAACGCGCCGGAAAGCGTCCCGTCAGACCTGAGACATCGCCCATCCACCGCCTCTATCTCCTGACCATAGAGCTTGAAGCTCGGCCGGGTACCACCAACCGGCGGCATGGCGTCACTCACCAGAATGGGCTTGCTCCAGCCGCGCAGCGCGAGCCGCAGCATGGCAGGATGAACATGAAACCCATCCACGATCATGCCGAAGTAGCATCGGTCGGATTCCAGGATAGCGGCAATGGGGCCCGGATCGCGGCTCGAGAGAGGCCGCATTGCGTTGAAGAGATGCGTGCAGCCGCTAAGGCCTTCCGCTATCGCGGAATGGGCCTCATCGTAGGTGGCCATCGAGTGACCTAAGGCTATACGGGCCCCACTTTCAGCAAGGCGCTCTATGAATCCCAGAGGAACCCGCTCAGGAGCCAACGTCACTAATAGTGCGCCCTTGCGCTTCTTACATAGAAAATCGAGATCCGATGGCGTCGGTTCTCGAATGAACCTAACATCGTGAACGCCCCGCCTCTCCGCAGACAGAAACGGCCCTTCGAAGTGAATGCCGAGGACGCCTGGATCGACGCCCGCCATCACCTCGACTGCGGCATCGGCGTTGCGCATCTTCTCGTCGTCATCGGTAATCAATGTGGGGAGCAGCGAGGTCGTGCCGAACTGCCGATGAGCTGTAACTAGGGTCGCAATGGTCTCGGGCGTGGGAGCATCATTGAACAGAACGTCGCCTCCACCGTTCACTTGCATGTCGATAAAGCCGGGCGCCAACCATGAGCCTGCGGGGAGTTGCTCGATTTCGAGGCAGCTTGGCAAGTCAGCGCTGGGCAGAACGTTCACAATCCGCTCTCCTTCAACAACGACGGCTGCGTTGTGACGAGTTTGGGCACCGTCAAATATTGTTTCGGCGGCAACAGCGTATTTGAGGGGAGCATTCATCGCGTTAGCGTGATCTTGCGTAAGTGACGCGGTTGGGCAGCATCCAGACCTAGCTTGTCTGCGAGACGAGCAGCGAAGCCATAAAAAGTCTGAATGAGACATATGGCATCGGCATCGGGTTGATCTGGGGGTAGAACCGGCAAGAGCCTAGCGTCTCCAGTTGCGTTGCCCGCGACAAAAACGAGTCGACTCTTTCGACAAAGGTCGGATGCCAGGTTTGCAAGCTCATGACGGGCCTCGTCAGTCGGCATCAGGATCAGGACCGGATAATCTCCAGACACGAGTGCGATGGGACCGTGCTGAAACTCGGAGCCGCTATAGCCCTCCGCATGAATGTGACAGATCTCCTTAAGCTTGAGGCTAGCTTCCTCGGCCATGGCCAATGTCGGTCCTCGGCCGAGAACGGCGGTGCTGTTTGCTTGAGAAAACGCGTTGAGCGCTTCCGACCAGTCTAGCTGCGCTGCCCTTGACAACCGGTCCGGCAAAGTCTCGAGTGCTGCCGAGACTGCCGCATCTTCCGACCAGCAGGCGACGAGTCTCACTAGGGCGGCGAGCGAAGCGATAAAGGTCTTGGTCGCAGCGACGCTCGATTCCTCACCCGCCGAGAGAGGCAGCACGACGTCGCTTTCGGAAGCGAGCGGGCTGCTCGAGTCGTTGACGATGGCCACGGTGAGTGCGCCGCAGGCCTTCGCCGCGACAGTTGAATCGACCAGATCGTGACTCCGGCCGGATTGCGAGATAGCTATATAAAGCTGTCCATCGACGTGCAGCCCCCGGCGATAGACGCTAGCCACACTAGGGGCTGCGTCAGCCACGGGGATGGCCAAATGCCGCTCGATGAGCCCTTTCGCAAACAGGGCTGCATTTCCAGAACTGCCTCGCGCGCAGGTAACGACCAGGCGGGGGGGTGCCCGCCTAAGCCGCGCAGCAAGGTCGCGAATGGGTAAGTCGAGGTCCTGAGCTTGGCGCTGAACCGCATCGGGGGCCTCCAGGGCCTCCGCTGCCATCCTTTCGTTGCCGCGCTTAATGATCTGCTCCAAACTCTGGCCCGACGTCGCCAGCCAATTTCGATAGTGATTGGCTGCCGTTATAAGCTCGAACCCGCCAGCAGAAAATCCCTTCCGACATGGAAACTGAACGCGCCAGTCCCCGCTTTGCCGACATCGACATTTGGGATCCCGCGGACGTCCTGGATTGCATGATCGAAGCACAATTTGCGGCCGTGGGGGCCGTGCGTGCCGCTCGGCATGCGATAGAGGAGGCCGCGCGTGCCATGGAAGCGCGATTGGCGCATCGCGGCCGGCTCATCTATGCAGGCGCGGGCACGTCAGGCCGACTCGCCGTGCAGGATGGTGCGGAGCTCGCCCCGACGTTCGGCTGGCCGGAAGAGAAGCTATTGCTGCTTATCGCAGGCGGACAAGAAGCGCTGTCGCGATCTGTCGAGGGCGCAGAAGACGACGTGACGCAGGTGATACGATTTATGGATCGAGAAGACGTAAATTCCGACGATGTCGCAATCGTGGTAGCAGCAAGCGGCACGACTCCTTTTGCAGTAGAGGCATTGCGCGAAGGGAGACGGCGCGGGGCATTGACAATAGGGATCGCCAACAATTCAGGCACGCCCGTGCTAACTGAGTCGGACTGCCCTATCTGGCTCGACACGGGAACAGAGGTGATAGCCGGCTCGACGCGCTTGAAGGCCGGTACCGCCCAGAAGATCACGTTGAATGCATTGTCGTCGTTGCTCATGATCCGGTTGGGCAAAGTGCATGCTGGTCTGATGGTCGACGTTCGGGCGACGAACGATAAACTGCTAAAGCGCAGCGAGCGCATCTTGATGCACCTAACAGGCTGTGATGAGGGTGAAGCCCGCGACGCCCTCAAGTCTGCCGGAGGAAAGCTAAAGGCCGCTGCCCTGGTGTTGAAAGGCTACGAGCTCAGTGAGGCCGAAAAGCTTTTGCAGGAAAGCGATCAAAATCTACGAAGAGCTTTTTCCAGGCTCCAAGGCCAGCGCACTTGAGGGGGTTGTTTCTTGCCTCTGCTCGGCGTGCCCGGAGATCTGTTGCGTGCAACTCCTGTGTGTACCGAAAACCTCATCCGCATTCCATCCGCTGGAGATTTGGCCAGGTGACTTCCCCTGTTATGCGGGAAAAAATTCTTTGTTAGCTCCAAGAAATTCCCAGTTCGGGTGCGTAGGGAATTGGGGTGTAACTAGCTGACTTATACTCGGACGTGACACCAGACTGCTTACCGTGTCGGGGAGTGCCGTCGTATTGGCCGCTCTTAGGCAGGCGCGGTTGGCCAATAGCGTGGTGGACTATTGGAATGTCGGCTTCTGGCGCTTGGCGGACGTAGACTTCGACGCTCTGGATGTCCGCTTTCGGGGGTAGAGCGGACTACCGATCCCCC
>JBJYXA010000662.1:0-1653 GCA_046259705.1 Caldilineaceae bacterium | reverse complement strand
TCGCGGAGCCTGAAATGGCAGAGGACGGCTCGCGATCTACCTGCGGTTAGTACTTGAATTGCTGGTCTTGTAGCTCTTTTTCGCCCGCCTTCGAAACCGGGCACGAACAACTCTATGCCAACGAATTCCGTAGTGGCGTTCCTGCTGATCCGGTGCTGGTGAGCTGGAATCCTCCCCAGCGAAAAGAGGCAATGTCTCAGGTGGCGCTCTGGTCGGTGGTACCAGATGTGTGGCAGCGGGGCTATTCTGTTCCCTCCGCTCAAGATGAGCCAGCACTTTAGCGATAACCTCCTGCGCAGCAGTCGGTGTGGCAAGTCTCGATCTGGCGTTTGCACTCCCGGAAACTGGTCCGCGTCAGTGGATTACACGTCTGATGGTTCCAGAACGAAACGGCAGAAACGTGGTGGGAACGGCCAGTTGGGGACTCGGGTAGGCGACGACCGCTTTATAATAAGGAAGCGGCCGTAGCGAGGACTGGTGAGTATGAACCTGTTAAGACCGGAGTGTCCTACTCTGGGACGGTTAAGCTACACTGGTCTATAAGGCCGCTGCTGGCTCGAACGGACATTCAACAATAAGGTTTCAGTGCCTGCTTCTTGATTGTTAGACGGATCGTTAGCCTCCCAATAGGAGTCGCTGAATTGGGCACTTCGACAACCGACAGCAGGAGGCTGCGGCATGGCTCGAGAAAACACGGGGTCTCGATAATGAAATTACTGAGAACAATCGCGCTGTTGGCAATTCCGCTGGGCGCACCGGCTCTGGCCGAGGATGTCAACCTCAAGAACTTCGTGCGCGCGGAATCGGACACCATGATTCGCGCGAACATGAAAATGGGCGGTTTGACTGTGGGCAAGCTGGCGCACTTGCGCGAACCGACGGCTCCGGGAAAGGACGCCGTCATCCGGTCCAACCAGGATACGCTGTACTCCGCCGTGGTCCTGGATTTGACCGAGCCTGTGACCCTGACGCTCCCCGAGATCGGCGGGCGTTACATGTCGGCGCACGTGATCAACCAGGATCACTACATGTTCGTCGAGACGCAACCCGGGGACTACCAGCTGACGGAAGAATCAGTCGGTTCGCGTTTCGCCATCGTGTGGATTCGCACCTTTGCCGATGTCAACGATGCCGAGGATATCGCCGAAGCGCACGAGGCACAGGACGCCATCGTAGTGTCCGGCGGGGGATCGGGCCCCTTTGAAGCACCGGACTGGAACCTCGAGGATCTCTCGATCATCCGCAAGGCGCTGAGCGATATCGCCGCGCTCGGTTTCGAGACCACTTACGCCTTTGGCCGCAAAGACGAAGTTCGGCCCGTGGATTACCTGGTCGGCGCCGCCGCGGGCTGGGCTGGCTTGCCGAAGACGGCTGCCCTCTACGTGATCGACAGCGTGAACGCGAATGACGGCAGCACGCCGCACGTGGTCACCGCGAAGGACGTGCCGGTCGGCGAGTTCTGGTCGATCACGGTCTACAACAAGGATGGATTCCTCGAGCCCAACGATCTGAATCGCAACAGCTACAATAACGTCACCGCGGAGAGAAACGACGACGGCTCGGTCACGATCCACTTCGGCGGCTGCGGCGATGGCCGCATCAATTGCATCCCGATCACGCCGGGATGGAACTACCTGATCCGCATGTACGAGC
>JBJYXA010000661.1:0-14346 GCA_046259705.1 Caldilineaceae bacterium | reverse complement strand
GTATTTTCGAAATCCGCGCCTATACGATCCATCTTGTTGACAAAACAGATACGTGGAACGCGATAACGGTCGGCCTGTCGCCACACCGTCTCAGACTGCGGTTCGACGCCGGCCACGGCGTCAAACACCACTACGCCACCGTCCAGTACACGTAGACTGCGCTGAACCTCAGCCGTAAAGTCAATGTGACCGGGCGTGTCGATGATGTTGATCTGGCATTCCTGCCCCGTCATCGCGTCCTTCCAAACGGTCGTGATCGCAGCCGCCGTGATCGTGATCCCACGCTCACGCTCCTGCACCATCCAGTCCGTAACCGCCGTACCTTCGTGTACCTCACCCATTCGGTGAATGCGGCCGGAATAGAAAAGGATTCGCTCCGTGGTCGTAGTCTTTCCGGCGTCGATATGGGCGATGATGCCTATGTTGCGTGTTCGCTCAATTGGGTACTCAATACTCATGCGATCGTTCCTGATTTTGGGCAAAAGATAACGACGCCGTATCCACAATTGTCTTCGGCGACCCATCAAATTTCATGCAGGTCCCCGAAACCCTTCCCGACCTTCGCAAATTTGCGAAGGTCGGGAAACGGGGTCAATTTCACCCCGAAAATTCAATTGTGGTATCAGCGTCGCACTCGTCTCTGACGCGTCAATTGTGTTATCAGCCTACAACCGCCGGAATTCGCGTCCGGCCGCTTAACCGGCAGATCAACTAGACCTAGCTGACAACTCCGACCGACAAGCGAGACATCCCGCCGCCACAAGGGTCGCCAACGAAATCAAGTTGTGCAAACACAATCTAGTACCGGAAGTGCGCAAACGCCTGATTTGCTTCTGCCATCCGATGCGTATCCTCACGCTTCTTCACGGTGGCGCCCTCGTTGCGGGCGGCATCGAGCAATTCGCCGGCCAGACGGGCGGCCATATCTCGCCCGCTGCGGCTGCGTGCGCTTATGATCAGCCAACGCATGGCCAAGGCAGTACGCCGGGTAGCACTGATCTCTACCGGGATCTGATAGGTTGCACCGCCGACACGCCGAGGCTTGACCTCGACCAACGGGGTCGCATTCTTCAACGCCTCTTCAAAGACCTCGATAGCAGGGCGCTGTGTGCGCTCCTCAATGGTATCGAAGGCCTCATACACGACGCTAGCAGCCAAACTTTTCTTGCCGCGCTCCATCACATTATTGATGAACTTCGCGACTGTCTTGTCATTGTAACGAGGATCGGGAATGACCTCCCGGACCTCTGCACGCTTTCTGCGCATCTTGGTTGTCTCTCCGGCCTAACTAATTTGGTCTATTCCCTGGGTCGCTTGGCGCCATATTTGCTGCGCCCGCGACGGCGATCATCTACACCACTCGTATCCAGCGTACCGCGCACGATGTGGTAACGAACACCAGGCAGATCTTTCACACGACCGCCGCGCACAAGTACGACGCTATGCTCCTGCAAATTATGCCCTTCACCAGGGATATAGGCTGTTACCTCCATCCCGTTGGTCAAACGTACACGGGCCACCTTGCGAAGCGCCGAATTCGGTTTCTTCGGAGTCGTCGTGCGCACTTGCGTGCAGACGCCGCGCTTCTGAGGATTCCCCTTCTTCATGCGGCGCGAACGGCCGGTCAGCGTATTCTGCGTGAAGCGGAGCGCCGGCGCTTTCTCCTTCTTCGCAATCTTCTTGCGGCCCTTGCGGACCAACTGATTGATAGTAGGCAACAGAATCCTCCCTATCCGACTAGCAGTGTTGCTTTCGATATATCTTCAACAAATGAATAGTTATCATAACGAGACGCGTAAACAGTACATGGGCAGATAGCCCACGAACTATGAGTGTATCACACCACAACGAACGTAGTCAAATGAAAACGCCAACGGATTTCGATAACAAAAAAGGGAGGCTCGGTCTGGCCAGACCGAGCCTCCCTTACGTCCACAACTACAGCTGTGGACCGTAATGTACCTCGGGACTACATGCCAACGCCCACGTTTACCATACCTTCGGAAGTCGTGACGTTCACAGGCAGGGAGCCTAGGCCTGCCAACGCAGCGTTAATCTGATCGTTGATCGGGCCAAGCATTGCGGGGCTAACACCGAAACCACCGGCGCTAGCGCCGTCGAGCATCAGCTTCAGCATGCCACCCTCGACTGCCAGCTTACCGGACAGATCCAGCGAATTTCCAGCGAACGTCTTGGGCAGAACACCGTCCACAAGCGCGACCTGTGCCACTACTTCGTTGTCGGGCTGGAACCAAACCTTAATGGAGTCGACCGGATTGGCATCGCCGCTGTTCTGGTCGAGCAGAACGGTCAGCAGACTGGAGAACTCGCTCTCAGTCAGCTCGGCGCCGCCCATCATCATGCCGGACATCAGCATATCCTGAGCAGCAAGCGCAGTGTCAACGCTGATATCAATGTTGCGATCCGGTACCTGAACCGGTGCGCCACAAGCGGCCAGACTGGCAATCAGAAACAATGATACTGCAACAAGCACCCAGTTCCTTCGACTAAGCATAGAAACCTCCCTTTGTGCACTAAACTGTAGCATTAGTTGGGTTAGAGATGGGTTTTGACTCTCTCAGATTCCAAGACACTGAATCTGTCAATCACGACTGCATTATACCTTGATAGTAGCCTTGATGAAAAAGATTCAAGGCCATGTCGCCGAAGACGTCACATCCAAGTTTGGTCATTGACTACCGGTACTCGAGTACGACTGATTGCTAGGAGGAACTATACTATATCAGCCCTAGCCGACTAGCGCAAACCCGGATGCTAGCCTTCGGCTCCCCCTGACGCGCCCTATCTCACTGGGCTATTGACTCACTGGGGAGCGCGTCACCACACCATATCGGCACACTTGACGTGCCGATTGCCAATACCATCCCCCAAAAACAATCACAACAATTGTACTTCGATCCGAAGCCGATTTAGAATGCGATTACCCTACGATTCACCCACACTCTTCCCGATTTCGTGGGAGTACACCCTACCAAATGACGACTGGAGATGTGAATGGCATCCAATAAACTGGCAACCACCGAACTGCGCAATCCGGCTAGCGAGAACATCGATCAACTCGCTACGGAGGAGATCTGCCGCCTCATTAACCGGCAAGATTCCCTTACTCCGCTTGCCGTCGCGGAGACGATTCCATTTCTGGCTCAGGCCGTAGACGTACTCACATCGACACTGTCGCGTGGAGGCCGGATATTCTACATAGGCGCCGGCACGAGCGGCCGGTTGGGTGTTTTGGATGCTTCGGAACTACTGCCTACCTTTGGATTACAGCCGGGTCGAGTCGTTGCATTGATCGCCGGTGGGGACGGGGCTTTGAGAAACTCAATCGAAGCGGCAGAAGACAGTCCAGAACAGGGCGCCGCCGATTTGAGGGCATCTGACTTTTCATCAGATGATGTCATCGTAGGGATTGCCGCCAGTGGTCGCACACCGTACGTCATCGGCGCAATGGAATACGCGAACCAACTGGGCGCAACCACGATTGCCATTGTCTGCTCCCCTGGTTCGAGGATGGCTGATATTGCGCACATCGCGATCGAGCCAGTCCCTGGACCGGAGGTGATCACGGGCAGCACGCGCATGAAAGCCGGAACGACGCAGAAAATGGTTCTGAACATTCTGAGCACGGCCACGATGGTGCGATTGGGCAAGGTTTATGAAAACCTGATGGTTGACGTTCAGGCCACGAATGAAAAGCTGCGCGATCGAGCGGTGCGCATCGTTGCCGAAGCCATAGGCCTGGACACGGATGAAGCGACAGAATTGCTGAACGAGGCCGGCGGGGAAGTCAAGGCCGCCATCGTTATGGGGCTGCTTGGTGTGCCGGTTACCGCGGCTCGCGAAAAGTTAGCCGCAACCAACGGAGTTGTAAGGCAGGCGTTGAAGTAGCGGAGGCACCCGTTCAACCAACGACTTTGCAATAGCTGCCAAACAGTGGCAGCCGGTCAGTCGGTTGCGTCGATTGTTTTTCCGAATTGGGCGTACTTTTCCGTGAGGCGACGCTCGTAGCCGTCGAGTACGGAGTAGAGGACCTCGTCCAGAAACTGGTCCAAGAGCTGGCGGACGCGCACATCGTCTGAGTCGAGCACACGCGGATTCTCGCCATTGCGCAGCAGTTGTGTCAGTTGACCCCGGAAGAATTGCACAGCCTTGCTGGTCTCACGCAGGCCGACGTCGTTGTCTGCCGCATCTTCTCCGTAACGTACCCCCAGCCTACGCCCCTCGCGTAGAATGCGCACTCGCTGATTGGGTTTCATCACATACGAGATTGCCAGCGAGAATAGCTTGCGACCCCGCTCGCGATGCACTTGACCTTCATCCGCATCCAGCGCATAGCGCCATCGCAGTTCTTCCTGGGGAATACTCCTTATCTCCTCACGAACCCGAACAACGGCCGCCTCGACCATCTCGGTGGAATCGTTCGGTCGCGTGCGACTGACGCGCTCATCCAGGAATGTACGCAAGTCCTCTACGCTGAAGCGGCGATGGCCGCCCGGTGTGCGGAAGACGCGGATCTCACCCCGGTCGGCCCAAGTGCGTACAGTTGAATAGTGAACTCCCAAGAATGCGCTTGCATCCTTCAGCGTTAACCAGCGTGAGGTCTGAGCTAGCTCTCTGTCTTTATCGTTAATATTGGCCATCCGCTTCCCATTCTAGCCAGCCGTAAACCGAAGTGCAACAATTAGCTGCGTAACTAGCTGTCTCTTCTCAGGTATTTGGAGCACACGATTTGGGCGTCGTTGCGCTTGATCGCCTCAGCGCAGGAACGTCAAATGCCACGGGCGTCAGAGTACACTGACAGGATCGATATCTATGCGCCACCCGAAGGGCACGACCATGCCACGCAGGACCGCCGACGGATCGTCACAGCGCAGCACGATCTGCCACCGGTACCTGCCGCGCACACGCGCGAAGTACGCAGGGGCCGGCCCGACAAGCGAGTGATTCTCCGCCGTAAGGCCGAACGCATGAGTGCGGCGTCGGAGCCGTTCGGCCATTTCTTCGGACATCTGCTGCGCCTTTTCTGCATTTGCTTCCCATAATATGAGTCTGGCCATGCGCTGAATAGGCGGATATCCAAGGTCGCGCCGATATCCGATTTCCTGACGATAGAATGCATGGTAGTCATGCGCCGCGGCTGCCTGAATTGCGTAATGTTCCGGATTATATGTCTGAACGACCACGCGCCCGTCACGCGTCCCGCGCCCGGCCCGGCCGGCAACTTGCGTCAGGAGCTGAAATGTACGCTCGCCGCTGCGGAAGTCAGGCATGTGGAGCGCGACGTCGGCGGCGACTACGCCGACAAGCGTTACAAGGGGAAGGTCCAGCCCCTTGGCGATCATCTGCGTGCCGACGAGGACATCCGCCTGATGTCCTGCAAATTCTTCTAGGATCTGCTGATGGCTTCCCTTCGCTCTTGTTGTGTCAGCGTCCCAGCGCAGTACACGAGCACTCGGAGCCAACTCCTTCACAGCATCCTCGATACGTTGGGTGCCTGCGCCAAAGTACTTGATGCGCTTGCTGCCGCATTTCGGACAGGTTTCGGGTATGGGATAACGCCTGTTGCATTGATGGCAGATGAGTACGGCGGCCCGATCGTGATAGGTCAACGGAGTATCGCAGCGCGTGCACTGGAGAACGGAGCCACAATCGCGACAGAGGACAAAAGAATTCGTACCGCGGCGGTTTAGGAACAGAATCGCCTGCTCTTGGGCATTCAGCGTGGCGAGCAGTTCGCTCTGGAGACTGCGGCTGAGCACACTCCGATTGTCCGCCCTCAACTCTTGACGCATATCGACAACCTCGACCGGCGGCAGCTCAAGATAGC
Source organism: Caldilineaceae bacterium (assembly GCA_046259705.1). Lineage (GTDB taxonomy): Bacteria > Chloroflexota > Anaerolineae > Caldilineales > Caldilineaceae > JASGTU01. Next base: position 8,498 of record JBJYXA010000661.1, on the reverse strand, counting down.
GAGCTCCAGCCGTGGCGCTATGGCCCATCACGCGATGAGGCAGATGAAGAAGTTTGAGCGAACCTCGTTTGGCTTCGTAGTATCTGTCGAGGCTGGGCGTCGCCGAACCGAGGAGCAGAACGCCATCGCACAGCTCGGTTAGTTTCATTGCGGTCGACCGGGCGTCGTAGAAGACCTTGTAGCTGCCCCACTCCTCGGCATCTTGTTTGTAGGAAGGCTCGTGCTCTTCATCCAGCACTACGAGGCCGAGCCGGGGCAGTGGCGCAAACAAGGCGCTGCGCGCTCCTACGACGATGTCGTATGCGCCTTTGCGAATTTCGCGCCACACATCGTAGCGTTCACCCGAACTTAGGCCTGAATGTATCACCGTGACCCGTCCTGGAAATCGACCGGCAAAACGCTTAACTGTCTGCGGCGTCAATGCGATTTCGGGCACGAGAACGATTGCCTGCTGGCCGAGCGACAACGTCTTTGCAATTGCGCGCAGGTAGATCTCTGTCTTGCCACTGCCCGTGACGCCATGGATCAGGAATTTGCGACCTTTGCCGCGCGATCCATCTTCAAGGCGCTGGAAGCCCTGCAGATCTAGCTGATCCCAGACAACAGACTGTTCTTCCGTAAGTGCAGGGGCGTCGTCTGGCGCATAATAGGCGCCGCGCAGCGGGTCGCGAAACCTCACATGCTCGGAAATACTAATTAGTCCCGCATCGACAAGACTGCGAAGGACAGCCAGATTCGTGTGGACGGCAGCATACAGATCACTTTTCCATACTGGTTCGCGTTTTCGTGCCAGGAATTCTATGACTGGCACGTATTTTTCTACACCGCGCAGGCTACGCACCGCCTGACGCGCTTCTTCCGGCGCGCCCGCCAGGAGCAATCGCTCATCATCACCCAGCTTCGCGTACCCTTTGTCGACCAAGCCATGGATAGGTTGATTGTTTTGCGCGCGCACCGCAGTCCGCAGGTCCCGCGCAGAAATGCCCGTGAACGGCTCGTCCGCACACAGCGCTTCTTTGGACAGTTCTACCAATAAAGTCAGCGCGCGCGACGCATAGGTATCCCTGCCCAGTCTACTCAAGCATTCGTCGATATCTTCGTCACCGCCGGTCCAAAATATTAACTCCTCGCGCTTGGCACGTACGGATGGACCTTTGCCGCCCCTTGACAGCAAGCCAGGCGGAAGAAATAGGCGCAGCGTTTCAGAGGCCGGCGCGACATAGTAATCGGCAATCCACCCCGCCAGAGCAAGCTGTACGTCCGTAAGAACTGGATCCGGGCGCGCCAGACGAAGAACGGCGCGAGTTTCGACCGGCGCGCTGTTCGTCAGACCCACCACAAAGCCTTGCACTTCTCTGTTGCCGAAAGGTACCCATACGAGATGGCCGGGTTGAATTATCGATTCCAAGTCCGGCGGCAGATGATAGTGAAATGCTTGCAGCGCACCGCTTCCGTCGTCCTCACCTGAGAGATGGTTCGACGTCGTTGCGCTAGCGCCGGTATTGGCGCCGGGCGGCATATCTTCATCATCCGGTGACGCGGACTGATATCGGCGAGCGAACGTGCGCCGAAGGGGCACATTTACTACGATTTCAGCATAGACCATGTTAGATTTGAGTTGCGGCCGTTGCGGATGTCGCGGGGCAGGCTCACCAGAGGCGGCGTCAGCTACTGGTTCCGTAGAGCGATTCTTGACTGTAGCCGAAAATGAACGCCAGCAACGCCGGCGTTGCCATTGCGAGGACACTTAGGGAAGGATTGATGCCCAAGAAGAGATACACGATAGCGAAAAGCGCATAGATCAGCATACCTACGATGGAGCCAATGATGGGCAGCGTCAACCCACGCAGCCCGTATTTACGGTCGAAGAAACCATATTGGCTGCGCGAGTGTTTGCGCATGTTAATCAGACATCCCAGCGCACTGCCCAGCGCGCCCGCCATAATACTTCCCAATGCGCCCGCGAAGTTGCGCATGAACATGCCGCCCGGCGCGGACCCCAACAACCCTGAGACGAACGCCTCTATCTGAAACTGAGAAAGCCAAAGCGCAGTCAGGGTCAATACGGACAAGAGCGCCCAGGCCAGGAGATAGACGCGTAGCCGATCTCTGTACAGATTCGACCAGCGGCGAGAATCCCGCGTGCGCTCGACGATGGAGCGCACCTGCTGCATGTAGTATTCGACTTCCGCCGAACGCTGAGGGTCGCTGTTTGCGATAGTATGCGCCTTGTCCAGAAGATGCTGCGCACGCTCAGACTGATCGTGCCCGATGGGCAGAAGAGAACGAATCTCCTCGTGCAACTCAGCGATCTCCCGATTGAGCGCGTCGACATCGAAGCGAGACATGCGCGGCAGAAGCGCGGAGCGTCGAGGCCCCTTGGGCATCACCGCCATCGCACTCACATATCCGGTGCCCTGTGTATTAAGACTTTCCTCTTCGCGCTCACGATTTGCGTAGACGGGCGATTCTTGAGCGGCAGAAGCTTGCCCCTGGTGAGCGTTTGACCCAGTATCGGTCCCCGGACGATCGCTTCTGGGGTCAGGCTCCGATGAGGTAAACCCGTCCACGGCAAAATTCGGCTGCCACTTCTGAATCTGCGCGGATGATGATCCTGGCGAACGGAATGAGGTAACGTAGTCATTCCAAGCGGTGGTCTCATTGTCTCCGCCCCCGCCAGTCATCACCCGCCATTCCGGGGTAGGTTGCGCTACCGTTTCCCCAGCGTCGCGACTATTCAAATTCGCGCCGTCATCGGACGCGTGGTCAGAGCTGTGCGCGCCTGTGCCGTTCGGGCGCATGGTTGCGCCGTTGCCGGAACCATATGGGCCGGACGACCCCGGCTCGTGGTGGGATGCTTCGCCATTCGAGCCGCCAAACGCGGCATCGCGGCCGCCGTTTTGCGATCGCGCACTGTCTCCACCATTTTGACCGTAAGCATGTCCACTGCCGTTTTGGCCGGAGGTTCCGTAGGGAGCTGCGGCACTCCGGCCGGCCCCATACGGGTCCGATTCGTACAAATTAGTTTCGTGGGACTTACTTCTGTGCGACGCGCCGTGCTCGGCGTCGCCATTATTGCTGTGCGGGTCAGGATCATGGGATTCGGGGCTCGTATACGAACCGCTAACATAGTCCCCAGCGCCGTAGGTGTCCCCGCCGTAGCCGTCGTCTGCATCAAATGGACCGGGGTCGCCGTCGAAGCCGTCCCCAGAACCTGCCATTGCACCGTAGTCTGCAGCCGACACATCGACAGCACTCAACATCATTTCGTCCAGAAGTGAATCCGCGCGATAGCGAAGATCTTCAGCACTCTCGTCAGCAGACGAGCCTTCCTGTGCGTGCAAGAACGGCTCCACTGGCGAATCCATGAAATGTTCTAGGCTGTCCATGGGAGTGGTGGTAGACTTACGATCTACACCTGTTTCCGAGGTACCTCGCTCGGACTCTGCTGTCATTATCCCTCCGTGCAGTGGTACTCTGCGTCAGTAGCGTTCATCGTACCACCACTATCGCCGTTTGCCAACCATCATATCATAAACGGGTACAAAGATCATCTCAAATTGACTAGTGTAGACTGGAAAAGTTCCACGTCCAGATTTGACAGCGAGCAATTCTACCCCCTATAATGGCCGGTTGTTGCCGCTATCGGGAATATACGCGTTCCCGTGTGGCACAGCACGAGAACTACAGAACTATAGTATGTAGCGTTCTCGTCAAAACAAGAATTTGATTGTATTGCGAAAAAAAGCAATTCGCGCATAGCGCGATGAGTAAGCCGGATAAGCAGCAGAATTCGCTGTGGGGCGCAAGGAGATAAGTGATGCCAAAACGAACATGGCAACCGAAGGTGAGAAAGCGTCTCAAGACGCATGGTTTCCGACAACGAATGCGAACGCCAGGCGGGCGCAACACGTTGAAGCGACGAAGGCTGCGAGGCCGGAAGACCGTGGCCGTAAGATTGACGCCGCGCAAGTCGATTAAGGACTAGCAACGACCTGTACACGGATCCTTGTGTCGAGTGAATCGACGCTTTCGAGTACGTGACAGCAAGACGTTTCGGGAAATCCGGCGTCTTGGCAAATCGTACTCCGAGCCGCTGCTTGTACTTTGTGTGTTACCTAACGGATTGCCCTACAGCCGGTTCGGTTTCTCTGTTAGTAGTAGAATCGGAAATGCTGTCGTCCGCAATCGGATCAAGCGTCGCCTACGAGAATCGATGAGGCTGCGCCAAGATGCGATTTTGCCGGGATGGGATTTGGTATTTATTGCTCGCAAACCAATTCGCGAGGCGAGCTATCACGAGATGAATGCTACCTGCGCTCGCCTCGTACGGCGGGCGCAGGTACTGCATACGTCCGAAACGCAGACAGTGTAAACTTGCGAACGCAAGAGTGGGAGCGTTGAACCGAGTCCGGTGAGCGCGTGGGTTTAGATAATGAAGAAGATTGTGTTGCTCCTTATTCGCGGTTACCAGATGTTTGTTTCCCCGCTATTGGGAAGCAACTGCCGCTTCTACCCAACGTGTTCCCATTATACCTATCAGGCGATTGAAACACACGGTCTGCTGCGCGGCGGTTGGCTCGGAACAAAACGCATACTCCGCTGTAACCCCTTCAATCCCGGTGGGTTTGACCCGGTTCCTGGCGTGCCGAGCGCGTCCGAGACCGACGCTCTCGCACAAGAGCCAGGAGAATAATCACAAGTGAAACGCAAACAATGGATCATTCTGCTGCTCTTTGTGGCGGCAGCCCTACTCCTCTCCGGATGCGGCGTAAACCGCCAGGGGGTCGACGTTACAACTGTTGCGCCCGAAGGGTTTTGGCAGACATTTGTTGTGTGGCCGCTGGCAAAGGCTCTCATCTGGCTCGACACGCTGCTCGTGGGTATCGGCTTCGGCGTCAATAGCTGGGGATTCGCGATTATCCTTTTCACTGCGATCATCAAAGTGGTCACGCTACCGTTGACCGTCTCCCAAATCCGCGGTATGCAGGCACAACGGGAGCTGCAGCCGAAAATACAGGAACTTCAGAAGAAATACGGCAAGGACCGCGAGAAGATCTCGCAGGAGCAGATGAAGTTGTATCAGGAGGCGGGTGTCAATCCGTTGAGCGGATGCCTGCCGCTCCTGATCCAAATGCCGATTTTGTTCGGGCTCTATGCGGCGATTGTTGCCCTCGGCGTAGAGCTTCGGGGCGCCCAGTTTTTCTGGATACCTGATTTGGCATTCCCAGAATATACACACGGAATGTCGTGGATCTCGGAGAGTTTCCGGGCCGGGGACTACAATATTCTGATCGCTTATCTGCTATTGCCTGCCCTACTCGTCGTCACCCAGTTCATCATGCAGAAATGGATGACTCCTCCCCAGCCAGATACCGGAGGAGCGGGCGCCGGAATGACCAAACAGCTTGGTCTCATGATGACCTTCATGTTTGGTTTCTTCACATTGCAGGTGCCTGCAGCGCTGACATTGTACTGGGTCACAAGCAACTTGCTTCAGATGGGCCAACAGTGGTTCATTACAAATCGAATGACCAGCGCCGCAGCTACGTCCGGCGGCGACCGCTCGCCGGGCGATATGGTGATTGACGGCACAACTGTCGACACCGCCGACGCGGTCACCGCGACTGCAACCAGCGGTAACGGTGACGGAAGTGCGCCCACAAACAAACCAAATAAGAAACCCAAGCGGCGTCGCTCAAAACGGAGATAGATCAAACAATGCCCGACAACGCATACGAGTTCACAGGAAAAACAGTCGATGAGGCCGTAGCCGAAGGGCTGTCGCAACTCAACGTCGTGCGCAGTGACGTAGCCGTGGAGGTGCTCAGCAAAGGTAGCCGCGGTATCTTTGGCATTGGTAGCGAACCCGCGCGTGTACGGATCACGCTCGAAACGGCAGATCGGCAGGTCGACGGAGGGGCGCCGGCTGGTCCGTCATCAGCTGACGGAAGGGTGGATGTAGCCGGTGCAGAAGAGGCCGAAGTTGCTCAAGTAGTCGAAGAATCGGAAACTGCGGTCGAAACAGGGGATCTAGATGAGCCGGCATCCGATCGAGGCACAGTACAGCCGGTCGTTGCCGAGGGCAGTAAAGGTTCCGGAGTCGCGACCGTTGGGGGGCATCAAGATGGATCGATCGGCGATGATGAGGCGGCACCTGCGTCCCTCATGTCGGACGACGAACTTGCCGGCGTAGCCGCTGAGATGCTTGGCGAAATTGTGCGCCTGATGGGTTTCGAAGCCGACGTCGCTGCTACGTGGCAGGATCCAGACGAAAACGGCGGTTCCCCGTTTCTGCGTCTCGACATTGAAGGCGAAGACCTCGGCGCATTGATAGGGCGCAGGGGCGAGACGCTCGCAAGCCTACAGTACTTGATCCGCCTCATGGTCAATCAACGTATTAAGGAATGGCGCAACATTGTTGTGGACGTGGAGAGATACAAAGAGCGCCGTGAAACACAGCTAACGCAGCTCGCGTTGCGGATGGCTGACCAAGTCACAGATTCGGGTCGCGCCATGGCATTGGAACCAATGCCGGCGAATGAGCGACGCATCGTCCATATTGCTCTCCGCGACCATCCGTCTGTGTATACGCAGAGTTCCGGCGAAGGCGATCATCGCAAGGTGAATATTGTGCCCAGGGACACTGCGTAACAATCTTCAGAACCGTAGTACAATGAGCGACGTGCCCTGCCCGCGTGGGCGGGGCCGTTTTCTTTGCGGCAACCTTCGACGCATATCATCGGGCAACGCGGCATTCGACGTACAGGGTAACGGATGCGCGCAATTGTATTGACCAGGAATCGGTGCGATGCTAGAATCCACCCCGAGTTCGGGCGACCAGCACAGGCTCGATATTCTATTAGTCGGTCATATAACCCGGGATTTGGAAACCGAAGATCCTAACAGCCCTTACCGAATCGGTGGAACGGTCAGTTTCGCTTCAGTGGTGGCAGAGCATCTTGACAGAACGCCTGTCATTGTTACCCGTGCGGCCGAGTCTACTGACCTTTCGCAGTTGCCTCCTGGGGCCGAGTTGCATGTATTGCCTTCACCAGTCACTACTACGTTTGCCAATGTCTATACGCCGGAAGGCCGCATCCAGTATTGTTACGCACAGGCGCTACCCATCACGGTAAAGGACATACCGGATGAATTGCGTTCACCACGGGCCGTGCTTCTCGGACCGCTTGTGGATGAGATCGAACCTGGTGTAGCCGCCATTTTCGACGATTCCGTCGTCGTGGTAGCCGTGCCACAGGGTTGGATGCGGCGATGGGACGAGGATGGCCGCGTGCATAGTAAGGAATGGGAATCGGCGCCAGAGATTTTGCCCTTCTTGGATGTACTGGTTCTCTCTCTAGAGGATATCGATTACGACGTTTCCCGCCTGGATCCTATGTTAGAGCGGGTACCGCTACTGGTGCTGACCGAGTATCACGACGGCAGCACGGTCTACCGCAGACAAGGTGATGGCACCATCGAGATCACAAAGGTCCCGCCGAGGCGCGCTATCGAACGAGACCCTACCGGTGCAGGAGACGTATTCACTACGGCTTTCATGATTCGTCTCCAGGAAACGAACGACCCTATCGAATCCGCCCGGTTTGCGAACGTTGCCGCGTCGTTTAGTGTTGAGCATCCCGGCGTGACCGGAATCCCGACTCGTAAAGAAATATTTGACTACATGCGTGACCACCCCTTCGACCCGGTTTCTGTTACGACAAGCACATGACGGCTAAAACGTACGTATTTGCCAACCAAAAGGGCGGCGTGGCCAAGACGACGACCACGGTCAATATGGGCGCGTACCTTGCAGCAGCAGGGCGACGAGTTCTTATCGTGGATATGGATCCACAGAGCAACGCGACGACGAGCCTTGGCGTCGACCCACGCAGCCTCTCGGCAACCGTATACAACGTGATCATCGGCGAGACACCAGTCCAGCGTGCTATCACGTTGACCGAACGGGTTGGGCTCGATCTGTTGCCCGCGACAACCGATCTCGCCGGAGCTGAAGTAGAGATGGCGCAACTAATGGCGCGTGAACGCCTGCTAGAGCGATCATTGAGGCCGCTGCAAGGAGTGTATGACTACATCTTGATCGATGAACCGCCTAGCCTTGGGTTGTTGACTATTAATGGGCTGACCGCGGCGCGCGACGGTGTCATCATCCCTGTACAATGCGAATACCTAGCGATGGAAGGGTTGAGCCTTCTCCTGCAGACGATCCGACAGGTGCGTGATGTACTGAATGAGCGGCTGGTCATCGCAGGGGTGGTCCTCACCATGTATGACGCGAGAACCAAGTTAGCGCAGGAGGTCGTGCGCGAGGTTCGACAATATTTCCCCAGCGTGGCGTATCGCACTGTGATCCCGCGCAGTGTGCGTCTGAGTGAGGCGCCCAGCCATGGCCAGCCGATACTGGCCTATGCGCCGGACAGCGCGGGGGCAATTGCCTATCAGGCCTTGACTCAGGAATTCCTGGAGCGGACGGA
>JBJYXA010000660.1:0-2214 GCA_046259705.1 Caldilineaceae bacterium | reverse complement strand
TATTGGTTACGCCGCACTGGAACAACAACGACGGCGGCGATGAACTGGACACGAGCCACTGCTATCTCGGGCAGGAGCGCTATGAAAAATCACTGGCATTATTGCCCGAGCTACCGATTATTTTGGGAATCGAAGAGAATACCGGTGTGGTAATCGATCCCGTTACTCGCCTTTGCCATGTCGTCGGCGTGGGACAGGTCATTGTGCGCCGCGACGGCCAAGATACGCACCATCCGGCAGGAAGCGCCTTCTCCGTCAATATGTTAGGAAAATGGCATTTGCCGGAAGCTGACGAAGGCATTCCAGAGGAGGTTTGGACGCGCGCCCGGGACGCACAGTGCGCGCCGGATGAAGGGGATGTTGCGGTCCCTGCACAGGTCCAGCGGTTAGTTGCGGAGCGCGAATCTGCCCGAACGCGTAGAGACTGGTCCACAGCAGACCGACTACGTGACGAACTTCTAGCACGGGGATGGCAAATAGAGGACACCTCTGACGGTCCAAACCTTGTGAGACTGGAGCCCGAATGAACCATGGCAGCTAACCAGCCCCTGCACGACATGCCAGAAGACACGATGGTCGAACTGACCACTGGAATCCAAGTGCATACGCGCCAGTGGCCGGGCGAACGACGAGCTTTCGTCCTGCTACATGGATTGTCCAGCAACTGCACCACGTGGAATGGCGTTGCGGAGCGGCTTTCCGCGGCAGGCCACGCCGTCGTGGCTGTAGATCAGCGCGGCCACGGTCTTAGCGACAAGCCTGACGGGGGCTACGATTTCGCAACGGTCACTGCCGATCTGGCATCACTAATTGGGCAGCTCGAGCTAGCGGATCCCATTTTGGCCGGCCAATCCTGGGGCGGCAATGTCGTGCTGGAATTCGGCGCACGCTATGGCGGCATGGCGCACGGTTATGCGTTTGTGGACGGCGGCTTCCTAGACCTGCAGGGACGAACCGGAAGCGACTGGGATTCATCCTGGGCGGCTGTAGCCGAACGGCTGCGCCCCCCAGACATTGATGGTGCGAGAAAAGCGCAATTGGAGGAGCGCATCCAAGCAGCTCATCCTACTTGGCCGGCATGGGGAATCGAAGCGACCATGCGAAACTTTGAATGGCTGCCGGACGGTACGATCCGCCGCTGGCTACCCGTGGAGAAACACATGCAGATCTTGCGCGCGCTGTGGGAGCAGCGACCGCCCGACCTTTACCCACTTGTGCAGGGACCAGTGCTGATCTGCCCCGCCGACGATGGAAACGCAGAATGGGTAGCAGGCAAGCGTCGCCAGGTTAGCGTTGCGCAAATGGGGCTGAGACACGTCGACGTACACTGGTTCCATGATACCCAGCACGATATACACATCGATCGGCCGGCTGATCTGGCTGCGATCATGCTGGAATCGCTGAAGGGCGGCGTGTGGGCGCAAGGATGACATCTTCTAGCCTTTGACGCCGGTAATTACGATTCCCTGTACATAGCGCTTCTGCGCGATGAAAAAAACCACCAAAACGGGGATGAGCGCCACTAGACTCTGCGCCATAAGCGGGCCCATCTGTACGTCCAGCCGAGTTTGATAGAAGCGCAACGCCAGCGCCACCGTGTATTTGTCGGTGGTGTTGATGTAGATGAGCGGCGTAAAGAAGTCGTTCCAATTATTGGTAAAGGTAAAGATCGCAATGATACCCAACGCTGGGCGGCTCATGGGCAGAATGATGCGTGCGTAGATATTGAAGTACCCGGCGCCGTCGATCTTGGCGGCGTCATCTATCTCACGCGGAATCGTCAGGAAGAACTGTCGCAAAAGAAAAACGTTGAACGCGCCGGTCGGTCCGCCTGCCAGCCATATAGGCAGGATCAGGGGTACGAATGTATTGATCCAACCCAGTCGAGAGAAGATCACATAAGTGGGAATGAGTGTGACCTGGGTGGGTAGCATCATAGTACTGAGCACGACGATAAAGAGCACGTCCCGTCCGCGGAAGCGCAGACGGGCAAACGCGAATGCCACCATCGACGTCGTCAGCAGCGTGCCGGCGATATTCATCAGCGTCACAAACACCGTGTTTCGGTAAAAAACGCCGAAATCTAGCGCGCCCCACGAGTCGGTAAAGTTGGACCACCAGATCTCGGCAGGAATCCATTGCGGCGGATAGATCATGACCTGCCACGGCGGCTTGAACGCCGTGGACACCATCCACAGAAACGGCAGCGCAAAG
>JBJYXA010000659.1:0-3491 GCA_046259705.1 Caldilineaceae bacterium | reverse complement strand
AGTCTCCTTTTGGGCGTGACCATTGGTCAATGCGGGATTTTCAAGTGGTATTATACCAGAAAATGGGCGAGACTGCAGGGCCGGGTCTGGAGTCTGGCGCTAACAGATTGGGACGGCCGTCTTCGCTTCCGCTCTGAGCCTATTGTGACGACAAAACCTGCCTCACGAGCAAATCGACGGCCGTTTCTTCGTCCAGCGCGCCGTCCTGGACCTTGTGCTTGAACTCGCGGTGCCAGGTGGGAAACATTCTGCGGGCGGTGCGCCATTCGTGATAGACGAGGCGGGCGTCGATGCCTGATTCCAGGTACCCTGAAGTCGTGTAGTGGCGTCCGGTTTCCTGGCGGTCGTAGGACAGGCGGACCGTCTCGGGGGACCATTGAGCCCTAATCCAGGTCAGGCGCGCGTGGCTTAAGCGTGTGTCGCCGTTGCAGGGGGCGCAGACGGAGCCGGAGTTGACGATAAGCGTGTTAGCGATTTTGCGGATATAGGGCACGTGCGTGTGGGCGGTGCAAAAGAGGGCGGGGAAAAGTTGGAGTGCGGGGGCATCCACGTCCAGATCGCTGAAGCGAGCACTATGTGGTAAGATGTTTAGATAAGTGTGATTGCGTCCGGTACAATGCTGGAAAGGCGTGAATTTCAACTCAGATCGCATTCTTCTCACCATTGTCGCCTGGGGCTTTTAGAGTAACTACATCCTCATCACATCACGGACAAAAAGAATTTGCCGGACACAATCCCTGTTATGTGCGGTATTTCTTTGGATAATGACTGCGCGATACCTTCGTGTAGTACGCAATAATTGTGTGCGTGGGTGGGCAAAAACGGAGTGCTGGGACCCAGCCCATCCATCTTCTCAGAGATTCTTTCCCGTATAGCGCCCTGCAAAGGGAGGAAAAATGATTGATAGTCGATTCAAGAGGGCAACATATGCTGTAATGTTCACCGCTGTTCTGCTTCTGATCTCGCTGGCAGCGACTGCGAACGGCTCACCAGTTCTCGCGGACGGCGATGCGCCACCAGAGACGCCGGCCGCCGCGGCGAAACCGACACGCAGACCTGTCCTGGCAGGTGAATCCCTGCCGGCGGACCGCACGGACGTTCTGATCGCGGAGGTCATGGCTCTGGCTTCAAACGTCTCTGAGACGGCCAATGTGGAAGCCGCGCACTTTACGAACTGCGTTTCAATCACCGGGAACAATGCGTCCGTTGCTGTTTTGACCGGCATAACTATCTCAGATTTGACCCTGTCGCCCGGGGATGAAATCGCGATCTTCACTCCGGACGGCAGCATTTGTGCCGGCGTTCAGATATGGGAGGGGGTAAACACAGCCATCACTGCATGGGGAGATGATACGCAAACACCGGGGACTGTTGATGGGCTTCTTTCCGGCCAGGAGATGAAATATTCTATCTGGGACAGCTCAACGGGCGAAGAGCACGAATATTGTGAGGCAGCCTACGTTTCCGGACCGGGATTAAGCAATGGATTTTATGAGGAGGACACCGTGCATTTGCTTGCCTCCCTCGACGAGTGCCGTGACTCGGGCCAGAAAAGTTTCAAAGCGATCGCCGATGCGTATGTGCGTTCCAACTACCCGAAGAACAACTACGGTTCGAAAAGCGACATACGAATTAAGGACGCGGCGGCAGATTTTTATGGGTATCTGAAATTTAACGTACAGAATCTACCCAATGCAGTACGCAAGGCGACGCTGGAGCTATATGTGCTCGACGCCAGCGTGGATGGCGGTACGGCGTATGGTGTCAGAGATACTGCCTGGGACGAAGGCACGATTGATTGGAACAATGCACCGCCCATGGAACAGCAGGCGCTGGGCAGCGCTGGTAAAGCGCCGGCCGGCAAATGGGTGGCACTCGACGTGACGCAATGGGTGACCGGTGAGGGCCTGGTCAGCCTGGGCGTCCAAAGCGGTTCAAATGACCTGGTCAAATACAGCAGCAGAGAGGGATCAAGCGCGCCGCGGCTGCTCGTGGAATATGGCCCGCTGCCTGCGCCGGCGGCCGAATTTGTGGCAGATAAGGTCACGGTTGAGGTCGGGGAAGCAGTGCAATTCAGCGACCTGTCGACCGGCCCGCCCACGTCGTGGGCATGGAATTTTGGTGATGGCCAGGGTTCGACGGAACAGCATCCGAGCCACAGCTACAGCAGCAGCGGAACGTATACGGTGACGCTGACGGCGAACAACAGCAGCGGTTCCGATGTGGAGACCAAAGTCAATTACATCACGGTGAGCGAAACGGTTCCGGTTGTATGTATGGAAGCGGATGCGGACGCATTTGTGCGTTCTAATTATCCCAGGAACAATTTTGGCACAAGAAACGATATTCGTATCAAAGATGCCGCGGCCGATTTTTATGGCTATTTGAAGTTTAATGTCCAGGGCGTGAGCGGCGCGGTGCAGAAGGCGACGATGAGGTTGTATGCACTCGACGCCAGTGTAGACGGCGGCACCGCTTATCAGGTAGTCGAAACGAGTTGGGATGAGGCGAGCATTACCTGGAACAATGCTCCGGCAATGGGCCAGGCTCTGGGCAGCGCCGGCAAGGTGACGATCGGCCAGTGGGCGGAGGTCGATGTGACAGCGGTCGTGACGGCGAACGGCCCGGTGAGTCTGGGCATCAAGAGCGGAACGAAGGACCTTGCCAGATACAGTTCGCGGGAGGGAGCGAACGGCCCGCAGCTCTGCGTGGAATACCAGAGCGGGCCGCTGCCGCAGCCGGCGGCCGATTTTTCGGCCGATGTGACAAGCGGCCAGGCACCGTTAATGGTGCAGTACACGGATCTGTCAACGGGCTTTCCGTCGTCCTGGGCATGGGACTTCGGGGACGGGGGCGGCTCCCAGGCGCAGAACCCGAGTCACGAATACAAGAATCCGGGCACGTATACGGTGACGCTGACAGCGAGCAACAGTACGGGATCTGACACGCAGACCAGGATTAATTACATCACAGTGAGTGAACCGCCACCCATTGTCTGTTTGGCTGCTGCTGCTGATGCTTTTGTGCGCTCCAATTATCCTACGAACAACTACGGCACAAGAAGCGATATCCGCGTGAAGGATGCGGCGGCCGATATTCATGGGTACCTGCTCTTTCCTGTCGAAGGCGTGAATGGGAACGTGACCGGGGCAGCGCTGAGGCTATTTGTAAACGACGAGAGCGTCGATGGCGGCACCGCCTATTTGGTAAGCGACACGAGCTGGGATGAGGCGAGCATCACCTGGAAAAATGCGCCGGCAATGGGCATGGCTTTGGACAGCGCTGGGGCGGTGACAGATGGCCAATGGGTGGAATTTGATGTAACGACGGCCGTTTCGGGCAACGGCCTGGTCAGCTTCGGCATCAGCAGCGGCTCTCGGGATGTGGTCATATACAGCAGCAAAGAAGGGCCGAACGTGCCCGAACTTTGCGTGTCCTTTCAATAGTAGCACCCGGCCGCCAGGCGGTAATCGATCTGCTGACATTCCAGA
>JBJYXA010000658.1:0-2463 GCA_046259705.1 Caldilineaceae bacterium | reverse complement strand
GCGTTGCTGTGGCGGATTTCGATCGTCGTGACGGCCTCTCCTGGCGCAAGGGAGCGCTGGTCGAGAATCTCGACGTTCGCGTCGGCAAAAGTGCTCGCCAGAAAAGAGCTGTAGCGAGGATCGTTTAACAGCCGTGAGCGCTCGGTGCGTAGCTGGGTACCGAACAACGCCCCCAGCTGCACCAGGTCCCCGGTCCGCAGAGAGGTAACGTAGTGTGTCACCACTGCCTCGACCCAAGGCAGGGATGCTTGCTGCGGCTGTGCGTGAGAGACCGCGCTCGCAGTACTGGCAAGCGTGATAAGCGCCCAGAACATGATAACGCGCGTGCTTTTTCTCCGACGCCTCTGCGCGACGCGCCCGGACGCAGCCTTAGCGCTCAACGGCAATGCCCACATAGTTCGCGTTAGCTCCTGTTGCATTAAGGTAATCAGTGCCCGGTAGGGTTACCGTGATCGGCCCAGGTAAATTGTATGCCTTTCTGTAGAGGTTCAAGCGCGGGGCCTCTGTGTTGCTGGTCTCGACCACGATTCCATTGACCAGCTGAAAGCCTTCGTCGGCGAACCAATTGGGGATACTCGCAGCGCCGGCATCGTAGGCGACGTACAGATCAAACGGGCCTTGCGCGTCAAAGGTGAGATAGGTTGCGTCTGTGTTGCCAACGTCCGCATTGGCCGTCATGATCCAGCGCCCGCCTGCAAGCTCTGCGGGTATCGCTTCCAAAACATAGCTTTTGTCAACGGAGCCGCCATCTGCGACGTAATAGCCGTCGCCCACCTCGAGCAAATTCTGCTGCGGCGGTCGCCCGGCTGAAGTCAGGTTATGAAGGAAGAACGGCAGCACGATCCCGGCGCCAGGGTAGAGATTTTGCGCCCATTTGTAGGCCATCAGATAATGGCCTAGCCCGTTGGGGTGGAGCGTATCATCGAAAAGGTCCCGATAGTATACGCCGTCGGCGGGCATAAAGAAGTCGAAAAAGTTCGGCCCAAGCTCGGCACCGTCTGTAGCAGACACGATGTCCTCAATGGCAAGAATGTACTCACGGATGAGCGCATTCCGAGTTGAGTTCCAAGGATCGGCCGCCGACCAGGTTGGCGGCGGCGCGGCGATTACAACTGTGGCGCCGGCGTCCACGAGGATATCGACAAGGCCTTGCAAGTCCTCTTTGAAGGTCGAGGGTGGAACCGGCATGCCGGAGTCGTTGGTGCCGAGCATGATGAGGGCCGTATCCATGTCGGGATGCCGGGCCAGAAGCGAATCAACCCGCTTGCTCGCAGCGTCGAACGCCGTGTCACCCCCAATACCCTCGTTGAAGACGATATTCGCCGGGGCGGTGGCCACTTGGTCAAGGAGGTCGGTTAGATTGGCGGCGTAGCCCTGAAAGGCGATGACCCGGCCAAGACTCGACTGATTGTCGCTTCGAAAGCGGTCCCAAATGCCATTCGTAATGCTGTCACCGATGGCAACCAGGAACTCGCCGCCCACGCCCACGACGACGTTCGTATCTCGCGCAAGCTCGTCCCCGGAACCGTTGCGCAGAACCGCAGTGACCGAGTGGTTGTCCGGCGAAGCAATGGGGAAGGTGTACGCGTAGGGCTCGGCATCGTCTACGACGGGGTTGGCTTCGTCCAGGAGGAACTCGACATAGGCGCCGGTCGGTGCGTTGGCGACCTGGGCCTCTGCCTGGAGCTCGAGGCCGGAGGTCGTGAGGTGGGCTAAGGGTTTGCTGATCACTATCGTTGGCGAGATGCTCGGGGCGTCGATGTAGACATTGTCGAAGGCCGCCTGATCCTGCGTGTAGAGCGCAACCGTGCCGCTGAGGTGGGGCTGATTCAGATCGATGTAGGCGAAAAGCGGGTCGCCGTTGCGCCATACGCGTATTTCCGGGCCCACGATCTCGATCTCGAAAGCCAAGACCTCGCTTGCAAGATCGCCTCGGCTATTGTAACCGCGGGAATTCGTTGCCAGCGGCACAAAATTCCCATCGATGCGCTTTTCGAGCCGGGTAAAGCCGTAGCGTGAATTGATGCTCAACCGATAGTAGTTGTCCGGATTCTGCCAACGGAAGAGCACGCCGATATCTTCGGCGAAGCCTGCGGAGAGGTACTCTGCCTCGACGCTGAATCGGTAATCGCTAAGATAGGTAAACCCCGTGAGATAGGCATAGGAGCCGAGATGGTAGGTACCGTCGAACGAGCGAGTAGACTCGACCCTGGCGCCTTGGCGTAGCCGCCCGTTGGCGACAAACCAATCAGATGGGGTGTCAAACACCGGGTCGTCATTTTCATCGACGATAGACCAGCCATCCAGATTGCCGTCGCTGAAGTCGTCCATGATCGGTAGTACGAGGCCGCTAGGCGGTCCCCCTTCCAGTGTGGCCGCCTGCAGGGTGATATTGCCGCCGCTGGTCTCTTGGATATAGCGCAGGGTGAGGGTTTGCCCGGGACTGGCGGCACGGTAGGTGAC
>JBJYXA010000657.1:12570-16193 GCA_046259705.1 Caldilineaceae bacterium | reverse complement strand
GTTACCTGGCCGGACAGCAGTCTTGGCTGTCCCCAGCCGGATATGATGTACGCTCAGATGCTGCAAGATGGCTATTTGATATCGTTGAACGTCGCCGGCACACCGTATTTCTACCACAGTGGCCCCGACCAGACGCCGTTCCTCTGCGAAGGTACGCTGCAGGTCGCGCCACAACCGAAAGAGGATGAGATGGTGCCGCCACCTGGGTTCAAGCTGGATCAACCAGACCCCGCTTCGGATTAGGAGTTGTTCCTGCTACGCCGGTCGATCAAAGAATACTCAATCGCAATATGGCTGTCCTCCGATAGACCCGTTAGCCAATGAACTGCCCGCTGAGATCTCAGCGGGCAGTGTCTACTATCCTACGGTGGTCCAGTGAGTCGGTTAGAAACTCGACAGCCTAGCGGTTGTCTACCTCCACCAACGTCAGACCCATCAGACCTGCATCCCCGGTGTGGGACACGGCGCCGAAGTGCCACTGGCCGGCCGTCGCCCCACTCCAGCTCAGATTGATAGTCCCGGTCGTCCCCTGCGATGCAGAAGTCGGGGCCGAGTCGATCACCATATTGCCGCCGGGTGTGTTCGAGATTATCCAGGTATATAGGTCATAGTCAGCACTAGCGCCGACAGTCTGCCAACCGTGCACGTAGACTGACCATGTGCCGTCGGCGGGCTGTAGGATCTCGACTAGTTCGTCTGTGCCGCCGCTTGTGCTGGAAGCTACCTGATTTCCGGATGGGTCGTAGACGAAGACGTCCAGATCGATGTTCGAATCGTTGACCGCTTCGGGTGGTATTGCAATGCGAAAGTACGCCGCGCCGCTCAAGTCGAACTGGTGCAAATTGCTGTACCCGTCATTCGGGTCGAATTCCTGGTCCGGATCTTGCACCACGTTATCAGATGTGACGGTAGCCGGTTCGAGACCATGCGGGGCCGCTGTATAGCTACCCGTGTAGCCGAAGTTCACATTGAAGCTCGCCGAACCCGATTCGCCGCCACCCGAGATAGCCGACGGCGCCGCGAACTCGGCGGCCTTGACCGCGATCGGGCTGCGTGCCGCGTAATTGCCGGTCTTATCCTTCCAAGTCAGCGAACCGAAACGCCATTCACCGGCCGGCGCGCTGACACTGGTCAAGGTCACGTCAAAGGTTGCGGACTCACCGCTCTTGAGTCGTAGGTGGGACGGTTCTACCAATACCGTGAATCCCTCGGGTGCTTCAACCGATGCGTCGTACTCTCGCCAGCCCTTTTCGTTGGCCACACTGGTGACCGTGCGCTGGACGGTGACGCTCCCGGGCACGTTGGCGACGCCGATGGAGGGCAGGTTCAGGTTGTAGCCATCGCTGGGAACGCCAATCGACTCGAGGAACGAACAGCTACCTGCCGTGAAGACGCCCCAATCCGCGCCGCAGGTGAATGCCGCATATTCGAACAGCCCAGCGTCATAGACGAGGCCCGGCTGGAAGGCCGAACCTTTGTTGGACTTGCCACCCACGTTCGCGTGGCCGGCGCCGAAGTCGAACGGGTCCGCCGGGCTCATCCGATCGTTGTCCAGAACGTCCTGATATGCGGTCGTCATCAGGGCAGACTTCGCCATGGCCGCGCTCCACTCAGGATGCTCTTGCTTCATCAGCGCAAAGAGTCCTGCAACGTGCGGGCTGGACATCGACGTGCCGGCGATGGGAGCGAAAAGCTCTCCTGGCAGCTCTCCTTCATCTGGGGTGGGCGAGTAGCCGGCCAAGATCTGCAAGCCAGGCGCTGTGATATCCGGTTTGATTATGTCTTCGGCTCCCGATACTGGGTTAGGCCCGCGCGAGGAGAAGATTGTCATCGACGGCGCATACGGCCAGGTAGTCTTCTGCTCGCCGATAATCTGTGCGGTCGGGTTCGGATCGCTCGCGATGTAATTCTTGATCGCAATACCGGGCGTGTAGTCAACATGTACCGAAGGAACCCAATGCATGTCCGTAAACAGATTGTCGGTGTCGTCGTTGTTGTACAGAATCATGCCTGCACCGCCGGCCTCGTACACGGCCAGGCTTTTTTCAGCTCTGCCGATGTCACCGCGCCGGCACAGCACGATATTGCCGGCCACGACATTCGCGTCGAGCGTACCCGGTACGCAAAGATCGCCGCCCGCGAATTCTGCATCCACCAGTGGAAGCGACTCAATACCAGGAGTAACTGAAGCGCCGGTATACTCCACACCGTTGCCCAGTACGACCGTTCCCTGGAAGAAGCGAGATTGCGTGCTCGCGCCAACCGTGGTCATCCAAGGCATCGTGCCGGGATTGCCCAAGGTAGCCGGATTAGGTCCGGAGTTGCCCGCCGATGTGGCGACAAAGACCCCCGCGTTTGCCGCGAACAGGAAGGCGATCTCATCACCGCCAGGGCCAGCGGCGCCGCCGCCGATTGAGTAGTTGATGACATCCACGCCGTCGGCAACGGCCTGGTCGATGGCGGCAGCCAAGTCAGAGGTGAATCCGCCTAAGTTGCCCAGTGCTTTGTAAGCGATAATGCGAGCTCGCGGGGCTATCCCGGAGATGGTACCGCGCGGAATACCAAACAAACTGGCCTGGACGCCTGCATTGCCGGCGGCCGTAGAAGCCGTATGCGTTCCGTGGCCAGCGTCGTCGCGAGCGGAATCGTATTCGTCCGGATCAGCTCCGATCACGGTCCGGTAGGTATCCAACATTTGGCGTGCACCGATCAGTTTGTTATTGCATGTGAAAGGTGCATCGTCTGGATTCCACGCCGTATTGCCGAATTCGCAGGTTGGGCGCGAATCGTCCAGGACTACCGGCGACGGACCGTACGAGCCATCATCGGCGAAGCTCGGGTGCTCCGGCCAAATGCCGGTATCGATGATGCCGACCACAACGTTTTCACCTGTGGTGCCCCTGAGATAGGGACCCGCTGCATCGGTCAGGCCTAAGAACGTGGGGCTGCTATCGGTCGTGGGATAGCGCATTTGGTCCTTGAGCACCAATTGTACGTCTGCTTCGCCTTCCAGTGCCTTGGCTTCTTCTTTCGTCAGTGTCGCCGAGAAACCGTTAAAAGCGTATGTATAGTTGTTGGTTATGTTGTCGCTATCGACGCCCACGGTTGCCAATGTCTTGGCGTGACTCTGCTCGATGGCCTTACGGGCCTTATCGGCGTTGGCCGAATTCACGTCAACGCTCTGTCCGTTGACCGCTGCCGATGCGTGCTCCAGATCGAGAATCGAATCAGCGGACATCAGGACAATATACGATTTCAGGCTATCGCCCGGAACCAGCGCACCACTGCTCTGGGACCGAAGCTGTTGGGGGGTGCCGTTGCCTTCACCCTGCATAAACGGAAGGTATATGCCATCCTGTGCAAATGCCGGAGCAGTCGATACCAGCATCGATAGCAGCACTAATATGGATACTGCGCTCCAGATACCTCCTCGTTTTACTACGCCCTATCTCCTTCAAGCATTGTGATGACTTCGATGTTTTGGAATCGCCAACAACTGCATTCTAAGCTCCGTGGCTGGAACCATTCCGCATTACGCCGGTACAAAGTACAAGGCAAAGACGCACCCTTTCTGAGACATGTGGATCAACCAAAAGTACAAATGATCTGGATAGGTAGGTCCG
>JBJYXA010000657.1:0-12470 GCA_046259705.1 Caldilineaceae bacterium | reverse complement strand
TCAAGCAATAAGCCAGGCGGCAGTCAGTAGATTGTCTACGCGTCTTTGCGCAACTGCTCGCAAGGTAGATGGCATATGGTCAGGATCGCTAGGACTGGGCGCAACACCGAGCATTATTGCCGATCCTTGGTTGGAGTCTTGAAACAAATACTTTCAGCGCGTTAACTCTATGTAGTGGTAGCCGCTGCAATACGTGCGTTGGTTCGAAGAAATCGGGCGTTATCCCTCGTGGTCCTGGAATGTGGTGCTGTCCGCGCTGCCCTCTTCATCATGACTCGTCGCCTGCTGAAAACCGTGCGCTGACCTGCCTTCACGTGCTTCCAGTTTGGCCGCCAGCACGTCGAGCCGCTCCTGCAGCCGCGTCAGATCGCGCGTGCTTGGCACGTTTAGTAGATGCAGTACATCGGCGATGCGTTCGTCGATGCGAAGCAGCGCCTGCACCTGGTCGACCATCTGCTGGCCCTGTTCGATGGCGGAATCGGTCTGTTCCCGCAGGGAGCCCGTTTCTGCACCTGCGGATTCGCCTGCAGCGCGCAGCGTACGGCGCATCTGTGTCAGCCGGTCTTCACCGGCGCGAATAATGCTTGTGAGCAGAAAGCGCGGGATCAGGCCGCTGGCGCTGCGTTTTTCCTGTTCAAGTATGATCTGCGTGAGGGTCAGGTTGGTCAGGTCTTCACCCGACTCATTGTCGACGACCTGTATTTCCTTACCCGCCTGGATCGAGCGCGTAATTTCCTGTAGCGTGACATAGCGCTTCGCGTCGGTGTCGTACAGCTTTCGGTTCGGATAGCGTTTGATCAAAGGCATCGTGACCCGAGCATAACATATGGGCGCGGCATAGCGGAAAGGAATTACAAAAATCGCGTGTACTTCGATGGGAAGTCTAGGAGATAATGAGCCAATTGATTGATAGTAAGGCAGCGCGTATACGATCCCGCTTCTGGGAAGTGCTTCGATCGAATCCGCGGCACGCGGATGTTACAATTTCGCCAATCGAAAATTCATTGCTCAACGCCCGTGTTAGCATTCGCCCCAGGCGACAGCATGGCGGCAAGGCGATCGTCCAATTCGACAGGCTTGCGCGCCTGGAACGTTGCCATGTCAGCTCGTCGTCTGCAGGCGTCCAGTGAACTGCGCAAACTTTGCACAAGGAGATCGTCTTCGTCTTCCTGACAGCGCACCATGAGATGGGCGGCGAGTTCCTGTACGTCTGCGTAGCGTTGCAGCGACAGCAGATGCTCGGCCCGCTGCACCAGTCGCTCTGCGTGCTCGGCCATGGCGCCGATCTCCATGACGGTGTCGAAAAAGGTGTCATAGAGAATGCGTGCGTTGCTGTATTCGGCCTCGCGCAGCAGCAGATAATAGGCGCTACATTCTTGTGCGCGCGCCAGAAGACGCCGGTGCCCGCGCTCGGCCGCGATGCGACGTGACTGCTGCGCCAGGGCAAGCGCCTGATCCACATCACCCTGTAGACAGTGGATTTCGGCCAGATCTAGGCCAGCGCCCGCCGAATAGTAGTCGTTGCCAATGGTTTCGAAGACTGCTCGCGCCACCCAGTGCGCATCGAGCGCTCGCCCCATGCTGCCTCGTGCAGCGTGGAGCTTGCCCAATTCATTTAGCGTCCACGCCAAGTTGAGATCGTCTTCGGCGGCACGGAAGATGGCAAGGCTCTCGTTGAGATGCTCGGCAGCCTCGTCGTAGCGAGCTTGGCGTGTCAAAGTAGCGCCAAGCCCGCGCTCTACTTTGCCAAGCTCACGAGCGCGCCTGACCGGACTATCGATAAGCCTGCATTGTTCCAGCGCCGACCGATAGTGAGCTTCCGCTTCGTCCAGGTCACCGTGATTTTCGCAATCATCGCCCAGCAGCCGGTGACCCACGGAAAGCCGGTAGTGATCGTTCAGTGAGCGCGCCAGCTCGAGGGCCTGTCGCCGCAGTTCGATGCCTTCTTCCGAGTTCCCCTGCAGACTTTGAAGCCAACCCAAATATGAGTACGTGTTGAACAGTTCCGTCCGCACGGCGATGTTCCTGTCCGGAGCCGAACGCCGCATCGAGAACAGTTCATTGACGTTGTCTCGCAGTAGCTGCTGGGCCCGCTCCGCATTTTGGGCCGTCTCTATGCCAAGATAAAGGTAAACACTTGCTTGCTTGCGGCGGCAGCGGGCCACACCCAATCGGTCGTTTATGGCCGAGAATCCACTTTCGGCTGCCTGATAATGCACGAGCGCCTCGCGCTGGCCCAATGTGCGGAGGATATTGCCAATCTGTACGCTCATTTCAGCCGACCAGCGACGTTCACCGGTAAGCGCAGCTGCATCCTTGGCCCGTTCGTACCAAACACGTGCTTCCAGAAACTGGCTTTGCCGCGCGCGCTGGTCTCCGAGCGCAGCCAGGATGGGCAGACGGGTCAATGTGTGCAGTTCGAAGCTGCGGTCCAGCAGAGACTCATAGTCGACGTCATTGGGTGCACTGTCGATATCCTCTCCGGCGAACTTGAGCGTACTGGACCAGATATGGAGCAGTTCCTCCAGTTGGCGACGCAGAAGCCCAAGGCTACTCGCTTCGTAGTCCCCGGCAAGGGTAGTCGCCAATGATCGAAGCAGCGGATCCCCGAAGTCGATGCCGCCGCCTTCCACCTGCATGTAGCCCGCGGCGGCCAGGAGGAGGTTGATTTCGCGCGGTTCCAGCGAGAGCGCGTCGCCCAGGGCAAGGACGGTTGCGCGATCCGGCGGCTTGCGTTTGGCGGCTTCCCAGCGACTGATATTGCTGGGCGTGAGGTCAATCAGCTCCGCGAGCTGGTTTTGGCTTACGTCTTGACGGGTGCGGTAATGGCGTAGAAGGGCGCCAAACCGTCGATGGTCAACCTTTTGCTGGGAATGTGAGGCTGTCCTCTGCACTGGATATCCTCTCTAGCGTCGCTGCATGATACCAGCTCGGCAACGATTCTATCACGAAATATGCCACTTTGGCAAGTTGTGCTACGGAATGCCAACAAAGCATTGACGCCGCGTGAGGTAGGCTGTATAATAGACATAAGTGGGAGACGTCCCTCTGTGAAGTATGCGGTTACTTGCGGTGCAGGCAGTGACATTGCGGTCCCACACACAAGCCAGCCACTGCCGGCAAAGTCTCTCGGCGTTGAACGCAGCGCAGATGGGTCGAAACATCACCAGCGCGTGATGGGCACTTCATCCGGAGTTTCGCATAGGAACTATGGGTGAGGATTGGTTGAGAGGCAGCCGTAACGGATCAAGAAGGAGGATTACGCATGGTCGTCAACGGCGAGCGAGTGTGGGTGCCGGACCAACGTCGTGACCTGATTGCTGGACTCAAACGCATGGGCGTAACCAAAGTGGGCGGTAGAACCCTACGCAGCGCCGCCACAAACGATCTCCGCCGGGTCTATTGTCGCGAACGAGCGCGGGTTGTACGCCAGCGACAACAGCAAGAACAGAAGCGCAAACAGATGCGCGTCTATCATAGCCAGTCTTTTGCCGCCTGGTCCGCACAGGACTAGGTGTGTCCGAGAGACCTTAGCGGAGTAATTGTGCTCCGGTAAGCTGGCTAAACAGTCATATCTACGTTGTGGTCAGATGTGGCAATGAACCGATTGCCAGGCAACTAGCCGCAATAGAGTTCAACAGGCTGAATACAGTACCCCTTTAGGGACTGCGTTGTAAGCGTTCGCACCCTTGAAGGGGTTTCGCATTTCTTGGGGGGGGAGACTTCCTACCCTCACCCTATCGGCCGGCAGACTATCGTATCGCCCGCTGCCTTGAGCGGGCTTCGCTTGAGAGGTGTGACTTGAGGTACGTCACAACACTTTTAGGACTGGATCGTGCAGGAAATCGTGGTATTGGCCGTATGTTGGCAGAGCAGACAGGCGTACCGCAGATATCGCTCGATGAAAAACGCTGGGATTGCTATCGAGAAATCAGGTATGATCCGGCGCTGGCATAGACTATTCGCCGACAAGGAGGATTTTTGGCGTTGATGCTGTATTGGCGGTTGTTCGATTTACGTGTGCAAATTACTCGCTGCGACTACGGCATAGCCACGTTTTGTCAACGCCCGAGCCGTTGCGTTAGTCGCATCCCACTTGTCCAGGAAGTTGCGATAAAGCGCATCCCACTGCCCGGAGTCAATAATGTCCTGTTTGTCGCGGAAGTAGTCCAGGACGTCCGAGGGGTGCTCACGCGTGGCCTCCGTGTCGGGGTCGCCGCCCTCGTGTTTGGCCGAGATATTCGCCACATGTTCGGCCAGATCAAGCAGCTCATCCCGGCGTAGGTAGGGCTGCTGCACGATGTGGAGCCATGTTTCGGTGATATGGTGCTCAAAACGGATGTTCTGTTCGAAACCGAATTTCTGGCGCACCTGGGATGCTATCTCGATCGTTTCGTTGTTGACCGAATTGCTCCAGTTGAAACCAATCAAGGGTGAACTCCCATCGTCACGCGCGAACAGCTTGGCTGCAAGTAACGTCCACAGCGCCGCATACGCATTGTCGTGGCCCATGAACACCGAAATCTTGAATTCAATGTCGACGCCCAGCCGGTGAAGAAGAAAACCCAGCAGTACCGTGCCGGGATTGACGTTCAACACTTGGTGTACACCGTACGTGGTGTAGTAGTAGAGGTATTCGTCGACCCACGCCAGCGCGTGGTCATTTGGCTGCCCTACGCCGCCGAAATAACCGGTGATGGTCTCGGGACCGCCGAGGTGGATGTTGGAGCCGTCGGTGCCTTTGGTGTCAAGTGTCTCTACCACGCTGGCGCCGACGATATCCATGGCCGCAATAAAGGCCGGCAGGTCCCCATCGTTTTCTTGTTCCTTCATTTTGCGCACGCGTATGAAACGTCCCGGCACAAGACAGCCCATGCTCATGGAACGCTGCATGGCAGGCACAAGCCACGGGAAATACTGCGCCGCACTGATCTCCAACGTAACAGCCAAATCCTCGCGAAATGGTAACGTTCCGGCTGCCGCACCTGCCACGTTGCGCCGATAGTCCTGCATGGTGACAAAAGCGCCGGCGTCGCGCTGTTCGACGAGCCAATCCAGGTCGGCCAGGTATTCCGGGCGCACTTTCGCTACCTTTTCACGCAGCGCAGATGGTGAGCGCGCAGCCACGGCCATGGCGTTTATCTCGGCGGGCGCGCCGTACTTCGCGACGACATCCAGCAAGTCGTCGACGACGCGCATACCTTTTTCCGACAGAAGGGCATTTAGCGCATCGACGTTTGCCGCAGGAATGTGCAATCGCCGGCGTAAGTCGTCGCGGGCTGTTGTGGCATTCATATAGGC
Source organism: Caldilineaceae bacterium (assembly GCA_046259705.1). Classification (GTDB taxonomy): domain Bacteria; phylum Chloroflexota; class Anaerolineae; order Caldilineales; family Caldilineaceae; genus JASGTU01. The sequence goes on along the minus strand of JBJYXA010000657.1, from coordinate 7,169 downwards.
CTCCTGGATTCGCGCGCAAGACCGTCCATGGCCGGCGCTGTACCGTAGTCAAGCAGGCTGTGGTCAATCACAGTTTGTTCGGCTAAACCGTATTCAGGTCGAAACTGATGTCCAAGGCAGGCACAGAATGGGTTAGCTTGCCAACAGAGATGTAGTCCACACCGGTTTCCGCGATGGCTCGCACAGTCTCCAGCGACACATTGCCCGATGCTTCCAGCGGCGTGGCGCCGCCCACCAGCCGAACCGCCGCGCGCATGGCCTCGAGAGACATATTGTCCAGCATGATCTGGTCCACATGCAGCGCAAGCGCTTCGTGCAACTGATCGAAATTGGTGATTTCCACCTCGATGGGGCGTCGACGTTTGTCGTAGGCGCGGACCCGCTCGACCGCAGGGGTGACTCCGCCCGCGGCTACAATGTGATTGTCTTTGATCAATGCCATGTCATATAGGCCAATTCGGTGATTGGTGCCGCCGGCCACGGCGACCGCCCATTTGTCCAGCATACGTAGACCGGGCACGGTCTTACGCGTGTCCAAGATCTGAGCTTTCGTGCCGGCGACGGCGTCGACGTACAGTCGGGTTAGGGTGGCGATGCCCGACATGCGCTGCAGGAAGTTGAGTGCGACGCGTTCCGCCGTCAACAGCGATCGCGCCGGACCAGTTGCCTCAGCCACGATTTCGCCAGGGGCGACGGCAGTACCCTCCTCGCGATGCGTTCGAAAATCGACCGTAGAATCGACATGGCTGAAAGTCTGCTTTGCCACCTCCAGACCGGCGATCACGCCCGTCCCTTTGACCAAGAACGCACCTTCGTATACGGCGTCCACCGGTATGGTTGCGTTTGACGTCACGTCTCCATCGCCGATGTCCTCCTCCAGTGCACGGGCGATGAGTTCGGGCAACTGGGCGGCAACCATATCCCAATCGAACGGGGTCAGGCTCTTCACGGGCGGCTCCTTAGGGATACTGGCGTTGTCAGGACATAGCTAGACAAAGAATGATGGATATCTGCATGATAAATCGTCGCGACAGAGCGAGGCAAATGCCGTCCGTCACATCGCAAGAAGCATATCTGCTGTGTTACGCTATACTGTGTTGTGAGCGGGTAGCGAGGGAACGAAGGGTATGGCCAGTCAACCTGACAGCAACCACATCGGAGAACTGAACGAGAAACCGCTTCATGCCCTGCTCAAGGACTGGTACGCGCAGCCGGGTGATCGGTTGGAGACGACCGTGGACGGCTATGTCGTCGACATCGTTCGCGACGACTTGCTGATCGAGATCCAGACGCGCAATTTCTCGTCTATTCGGACGAAGCTGTCCAGGCTCGTACGGAGTCATCGGCTACACCTCGTTCATCCCATTGCTGCCGAAAAGTGGATCGTCAGCCTGCCCAAGGACCTTGGTGCGCCTTGGCGGCGGCGCAAGTCGCCCAAACATGGTTCACCCGTCATGCTCTTCGCAGAGCTGACCAGCATTCCTCGCCTGATTGAATCACCGAACTTCACACTGGAGCTATTGTTGATCCAGGAAGAGGAAGTCCGGTTCTACGACGGCAAGCGCGCCTGGCGGCGCAAGGGATGGGTCGTCCAGGAGCGTCGCCTGCTGGACGTAATGGACCGTTTGGTCTTCGCGACAGCGGATGAACTGAGCAGGCTACTACCCGAGTCGCTGGACGATGGATTCGATACCGCAGACCTGGCAGCCCACCTCAATATTCGCCGTCGTCTCGCGCAGCAGATGGCCTATTGTCTGCGTGAATGTGGCGGGATCGTTCCGGTGGGTAAACGAGGGAACGCGATCTGCTACGCGCGCAGACGGTAACACGACAGCTCTCTTATTTGGATTCGTCAGGTCTTCGCCGCAGAGGTGACTCTCGCATTGAACAGACACCTATGGTCGGACCGCAGCCCAAAATGTCGGTGACAAAACGGATTCGGTATTTCTGCCCGGACTACCCCCAGCCATCCGGCGGCGTGAAGACGCTCTATCAACACGTGAACTGTCTTTCTAGCGCCGGCATAGATGCAGCCATCGTTCATCAGAAACGCGATTTTCGCCTGGATTGGCACGTGTATCCCGCACCGGTCATATGGCTGGAGGACCGGCCGCAATTCGGCGCCGACGACATCCTCGTCTTCCCCGAAGTCATGCCGGACCTGATCCGGCAGACGCGCGGATTTGCCGGTCAACGCGTCGTGATTTCGTTGAGTTGGCTGCCTTCCTACACGAAGCTGCAACCGGGCGAGCGATGGCAGGACTCAGGCATTTCGCACGTGATTGCTACGTCGCCCGCCGTAGCGCGCCATCTATCGTGGAGCATGCAGATCCACGTCACCCTGATCCCCGCCCTCATTCATCCAGAACTCTATTTCTATCGTCCTGCTGATAAAACGCCTAGTGTTGCCTATCTCACTCGCAAAGATGGCTCTGGCGAATGGTTGCGAGGCGTGATTGGACGGCGGGGTGTTGCCCCGCCAAGCTACGAATGGACGCCGCTACGCAATCTGGATGAGCGATCGTACGCCGACGCCATGCGCAAGACGTCCGTGTTCGTCACCACCACCATGCAAGAAGGGCTGCACAGGTCCGTGCTGGAGGCTATGGCTTGCGGCTGCCTAGTGATCGGCTTTGACGCGATAGGCGGAGCGGATTTCATGGCCGGCGAGGGCGCCGGCCACAACTGTCTGAGCGTTGAGAACGGAAATCTGCTTCGGTTGGGCCAGGTGCTCGAGGATACACTGCAACAGTTACAGCGTATGCCCGGCGCCTTTGACGCGATCCGGGCGAACGCCGTCGCTACTGCCCAACGCTACCAGGACGTCGATGCGGAGAGGGAGAGCCTGATAGCGTTTTTCGCCGAGCTATCTGCGCGCTCGGCGTAGCCTTGGCCGAGATCACGCATTGGCAGATGCCCTAACCTTTTGTCCTTCAAGCGCAGCTTGGAACGAGACCAACTGGCCTTGCTTCTCATCCCACAATGAAAGAGACAGAGTTTTCAGGCTGCTGCGAAGCGTAAGCTCCGTGACGCGCTGAAAGATCGGGTTTTCATTGTGGCACTTTTCCAGCTTGTAATTGGGTATGCGCGGGCTTAGGTGGTGAATATGGTGGAAGCCAATGTTACCGGTGAACCACTGTAAGATGCGCGGCAATCTGTAGTAGGAACTGCCGGCCATGGCGGCAAGCGTGTAGCTCCATTCCGGCGAGTGTTCCCAGTAGGTGCGTTCGAATTGATGCTGGACGTAGAACAACCATGTGCCTGTCGTACCCGCGATCAGGATAACGGGCAGGAAGATAAGGGCAAGCGCACCGTACCCGATGAATAGCCCAATGCCTCCGTACAGCACGAGTAGCGCCAAGTTTGTTGACCAGATTGACGCCTTGTCGCCATTTTTCCATTCCTGCGCGCCCATAGGGATGCGATTTGTAAACAGAAATTGGCCGGCGGGCGCGATGCCAAGCAAGAAGAACGGGCTACGAAAAGCGCGATAGAGCAATCGCTTCCACCGCGGGGCTGCCAGGTATTCGTCTACAGTTAATAGCCAGACGTCGCCGGTACCGCGCTCTTCTAGTTCGGCGTGGTGTGCGTGATGGATCGCGTGGGACTTGCGCCAATATTTATAGGCAGTCAGCGTGACGAGACTACACACGATCCCTAGCCGGTCGTTGGCGCGACGCGACGCGTAAAACGACCCGTGTCCACAGTCATGTTGAATGATGAAGATACGTACGATGAAACCCGCCGTTGGTACCGCCAGAGCCAGCGTCAGCCAGTAACCCACGCGCATGCTGAAATACATCAGTATCAGGCCAAAGAAATAGCCGCCAAAAGAATTGATCACCTGCCAGGTGCTCGTACGGACACTCGGTCGTTGATACTGAGTTACCAGTTTTTGCCATCCGCCAAATTCTTCGGGCGACCGGCGTATTTGCTCGCTCATACCTGCTGTTCTGACTTCTTCCATGTCTACGGCATTCTCCTGTCCAGTGGGCGTAGGTGGCAATACTTGATTGTGCCGGCCGGTACTCGCGGCCGACTTCAGCGGTTGCATTGGCGGTTATGGTGAGCCTGACGGTGCGCATATGGACACCAGACAAGACAAAGCCGCACATACCTGCGTGCGATCAACCCAAACCGAAGGTATTCGGATGTTTAGGGAGGATCCTTGCAAACTAACGGCACCCTAGCGTACCATCGTATCTGGTACGCCGCAAACCATCGAAAGGTTAGGTGTCCTAATTGGCGCCCCTCCTATAGTCGGTGTACAGTACACAATTGCGGGACTTCGTCCGCCCGCGCACACCACATCCCTTAGGAGAATATCTCATGGAACAGCGCCGATTTGGCAATTCCGGGCTCACTTGTTCAGCGCTCGGATTTGGCACTTGGGAAATGAGCACCACCATGTACGGTCATATTGATGTGCAGGAGGCCACCCGCGCGGTGCAAACTGCCATCGATTACGGCATAACCCTCTTCGACACGGCCGAAGTTTATGGACCGTTTCACTCGGAGGAGATCTTGGGCAGGGCGCTGGGTGCGCGGCGGAATGAGGTCGTATTAGTGACGAAGGTGGGCTTCACGTTCGACGATCAGAACAAGATCACCGGCCGCAGCTCGGATCCGGAATACATTACCGAGCGCACGGAGGGCTGTCTGGAACGCCTGAGAACGGATGTGATTGATCTCTTGCTTATCCATTGGCCCGATCACGAAACGCCTTATGCCGACGTGGTTGGCGCTCTAGAGAAGTTGAAACAGGCCGGCAAGATTCGAGCGTATGGCGTGTCGAACTATACGGTGCCCATGATGGAGGAATGTGAGCGGGCAGGTCATCTCACCGCCAACCAGGTTGGCTACCATCTGTACGATCGGCGCATGGAGTCCGCAGTGCTGCCCTATTGCCTGAAGCACGGCATTGGTTTTATGGCCTACGGTTCGCTAGGTTTTGGTCTACTCACCGGCGCATTTGATGAGGCGACTACGTTCGTTGACTGGGATTGGCGCAGCAAGGGGATGGCATTCGGCTTGCCGCTCTTCCAGGATCAGAACTTCCTCAAGGAACTGCGTGTTACCAGGCGTTTGCAGGAATATGCTGCGGACCAGGGTTACTCGGTTGCGCAGCTTGCCATTGCTTGGGTGTTGAGCAATCCCGCTGTGACTGTGGCGCTCGTTGGCATGCGCAACGAGGCGGAACTGGAAGAAAATATAGCGGCAACAGACTGGCGGCTCACGGATGCAGATCGCGCCGAAATTGACCGCATCTTCGAGGAAGAAGGCGTGCCTACGTACGCTGACGCCGAACAAGCTGTGTAGCAACCAGCGTTTGCGTTAGTAACAGTTGTCAGATTTCTGCCAAAATAGCACGACTGTGGGTGAGTGCGGCGATCTTGAAAAGAACGCCGCACTAGCGTTGCCAGAGACTGTGTGCCAATACAGTGCGGTAGCCGGACATAATGCAGGAATGATAACTTGTCTTGAACGCCGTTTCGCAATCCGTAAACGGGCCAAACTCGCTCATTTGGGCATGGCCCCCATTCTTACGACGATTGTTTCATTTTGTACGTCAAGCGGCAGGTCTTTCACTCAACAACTACCAATTAGCTACCAATTGAGGCAACGATGAACGACATTTCTATTGGTTGCGGACAGATCACATGGAAGGACGTAGACACAGCTCAAGCGCTCTCAGATATCGCACAGGCAGGCTATGCTGGCGCGCCTGCTGGTCCTGAGACCGGACGAACCACTGAGCAAACGCTGGCCATGTTCGATCAATTTGGTTTGCGACCGGCCCCAGGTTATCTCGGCGCGGATTTTTGGAATGAAGCAAAGGAAGGAGAAATACTTGCGCGTGCGGAAAAACATGCGCAATTCGCAGAGCGCGCCGGCTGCACGGAACTGTATGTGGCTGCAGGAGGATTCACCACGTACACGACCAAACGCGGCCTTACGCGTGCTCAGGTCGCAGGGCACGTAACCGCAACCGACGAAATGAGCCCTGCCGAGTATGAGCAGTTCGCAAAGGTGCTCAATAAGGTAGGCGAAATAACGCTTTCGCGCGGGGTGCGCAGTTGCTTCCACAACCATGTGGGAAGCGTAATCGAGACACGCGCCGAAGTCGATCGCTTGTTTGGCATGGTGAACCGAGATGCTGTCTTCATGGGGCCGGACACCGGACATCTGGCGTGGGCTGGCGTCGATGTAGTCAGCTTCTTCCGCGACTACGCCGAATCCATCCTCACCGCGCACATCAAAGACATCGACGGCGAAGTTCTGTCTCGCGGCGTCCCGGCCGAATGGGACTATGCCACATTCAGCGACGCTGGAATCTTTACCGAGTTAGGGAAGGGTATCGTCGACTTTCCCGCACTGTTCGATATCCTGGCTCACGCCGGTTTCAGTGGCTGGTTGATAGTCGAAACGGATGTTACGCAACAGGAGTCTGCACTCGTCAGCGCACAGATGAGCCGCGATTATCTTCGCAGCCTTGGCATGTAGCCTAGAAACCGCATACCACCTGAGCTCGACCGGCAACTGCGGCTGAAACAAGGCGGGCCGATACGAACAATTACCGATACGCACAAGTATGGAGAGACACATGCTCAAGGTAGGCATCATTGGCTGCGGCAAGCCCCGTTCGCAGGAGGGCGCAACCGGCTTCGGCATGTCACGGGCGCACGCCACCGGCTATCAGCGCTCCCCGGACACTGAAATCGTGGCGCTGGCGGATATCGACCCGGAGAACGCCCGCGCGTTCCAGGCAGATTTCGGCGGCGACCAAATCTACTCTGACTACAAGCAGATGTTGGCCGAAGAGGATTTGGAAATCGTCAGCATTGCCACCTGGCCCCACCTGCATGCGCAGATGGTGATCGATGCTGCCGAGGCCGGCGTGCGAGCGATCCACTGTGAAAAACCTATGGCGCCCACCTACGGCGAAGCCGTGCGCATGGTCGATGTTTGCGAACGAAATAATGTGCAATTGACCTTCAACCATCAGCGTCGTTTCGGACTACCCTATCGTATGGCCAGGGAGATGGCGCACCAGGGCGAGATCGGCGACCTGCTACGGCTCGAAGCGATGTGTAGCAACATGTACGACTGGGGTACACATTGGTTCGATATGATGTTCTTCTACAACGGTGAGGTGCCTGCCTCTTGGG
>JBJYXA010000656.1:0-2394 GCA_046259705.1 Caldilineaceae bacterium | reverse complement strand
TGATCATCAATCAGCACGGGGAAAACCGCGGCGACGAGGCCGCGATGCGCGCAATGCTGGCATCATTCACTGAAGCTATTCCCGGCGTGACCTTCACACTGCTCTATCAGTTCCGGGATCGCTCCCTGCGGCTAAAGTTCAAGGAGCCGGTCGACGATCTCCCAATCGTGCTGCCGCCGACTAGCTATCTGCGCGGTGGGCTATACACGCTGCTCAAGGCCGTCGGCATAGATGCCCGCTGGGTGCTGCCTGAGATGCTGCGCCGAACGGTGGCCGCGTATGATCGGGCCAACTTGGTGGTCTCGGCGCCTGGCGGTCCCTATTTTGGCGACATTTACGTCGGCCACGAGATTGTGCACTGGTGGTATGTGCTGCTCGCGGTTCTGTTCAAGAAGTCATTGTTTCTCTATGCTCCATCCGCCGGACCGTTTAAGAACCGGCTGATGAATCCAATCCGCCGCTGGCTATATCCCAAGTTCAGCGTCTTGGTATCACGCGAGGAAATCTCCGCTCGCTATATTGAGGCCCTGCTTGGCGGACGATGTAGGGTTGAGGTCACCGCTGACTCGGCCATCCAATCGTCGTTTCGCCCATATTCCCGCCAGGACTGGTTCGCGGGCGACCGCGCTGCGCTACGCGATCGCTTGTTGGTCGCGGTGTCGTTGAACGACTACCGCTATCCGGGGAGTCACGACCCGCAGGCAATGAAGGATGCTTACAACGCCGCGATGATCGAAGTCCTGAACGATTTGGCCGCGAGGAACCACGCACATTTGCTATTCCTCCCCCAACTCTATGGCCGTGTGCACAACGATGCCCCGTACCTTGAAGCGATGGGCAAGCGGTTGAGAACCGACACAAGCTGGGAGGTTGTTGATCCGTCCCTAGATTCCGATATGCAGCGGCGCCTCTTTGCGATGTGCGACTTGCATATCGCGAGCCGTTATCATCCCGCGATCTTCGGTCACATTGCGTGCGTGCCGGGCATTTGCATCTACTACGAGCATAAGGCCTTGGGCTTCATGCAGCAGTTGGGCTTGGAGCGCTTCGCCTTCGACATCCGGTCACTGCGAGCTGCGGAGATGCTGGCTACGCTGAGCGACCTTCTGCAGCAGCGTGCAGCACTGATCGATCACTTGCGCGGGCGCGTACCGACGCTTCAGGAACGCGCGGCCCGCACGACTCGGCTGGCCGTCCAGGTGCTCAGTCGGACGGCGGCGTGATGAGCGAAGCGGTCAGCCCAGAAGGATGTACGGAGGCGCGCCGCCGAGCCTTCCAACGATGGTCGGTGGGTCTTAAGAATCTGGTCGCGTGGCTAATAATCGCCGGATTCGTGTGGTACCTGTGGGACCATCGCAATGACCTAACCACAGCCCTCGAGGCGTCGCCACTGCAAATCGCTAGCATTGTTGCCCTAATCTTTTTGGGCTGGCTAGTCGCTGGTGCCCAAACCGCTCTGATTTATCGCGCCGTCAGGCTCCCGGTATCGCTCTTGGAGGGAGTGTTACTGACCGCTGCCGGGGGCTTTGGAAATTATCTGCCCATGCGCGCCGGGGCGCTGGTGCGCGCGCACTACCTGAAAGAGGTCCATGGCCTTGGCTACGCCCGATTCGGCGGTGTGACCGGAGTACGGGCTTTGTTGACGCTGATCGCGGCCGGCGGGGGCGGGCTAATTGGCCTCTCGGCAATCTGGTTGCGTGACCATGACGGCAGCTCTCTTGTGCTGGTGCTGTTGTTCTTGGCAATGCTAGGAGGGCCTATTGCGCTGATGCTGGTACCGCTGCCGAAGTGGTCTTGGATCCCGAAGCGCGTACGCGGAATAGCCCAAGATTTTGCCGGCGCCTACGATGAACTTCGCCGCAAGCCAATGGTTGGGTTCTACATCGTATTGTTGTTTCTGGCCCAATACGCAGTGCTTGGGGTCCGTTTCCTGATCTCGGGCAGCGCCATCGGGGCGCATATCGATCTGATTGTGGTGATGATGATGGCGCCACTGGCGGCGCTGATGCAGTTCGCGTCCATCACACCGGGTGGGATCGGGCTGCGCGAGGCAGTCATGGGTTACATAGCCATGAGTCTCGGCCACACGTTCGCCGACGGGCTCTACATCGGTGCCATCGATCGCGCGCTTTTACTCTTAGTTACCGGGATCTTCGGCGGAATGGCGTTCTCCCTGCTTTGGCGCGCGATTGGTCGGCGACGGCGAAATTCCGCATCCTGCGAGCTGAGTGGTGTTCCGTGAGTCGTCGACCCACGCAGAACGCCTTCGTCATGATCACCTTAGTGTCGATGGCAACGACGCGCAGGGCAATACTTTACGCTTAGCCCGCTTGGGGGCAGTTTTTCTTCGCAGATGCGTCAAGTTTCATGCGGCAAGTTTGGCCTCGGTGATGA
>JBJYXA010000655.1:0-4011 GCA_046259705.1 Caldilineaceae bacterium | reverse complement strand
TTGCGATATTGAGGGATGTATTTACAGGGAAACATCGCCGCTCAGCGCAGCGGCAAGCGCCAAGGGTTCGTTGGTGGTGATGCGGTCCACGTTGGCGTCCAGGAGCCGTTGCGCCAGCTTGACGACGCCGGTGCGGCTTGGATCCAAGGTCCACGCATCGACCTCGACGCCCCGTTCATGCAAGAATGAGATCCAGTCGAAACCGTCGTCGAGAGAGGCCGCTAGCAGGCGCGCCGAGATATACCACACGCTCCCTTCCGGCGCCTGCGTAGACAGGGCGTCAGCCCGTTCGCGCAGATAGTGCTGAGTGGGCCCCCACCGCCACAGGGCCAGCGGATGGTCGTCCCAATAGGCGAATGCGCCACGGCGGAAGGGCGGACTGTCACTGGACGGCCGGCTTCCGCCATCCCAGGCCAGGTACAGCAGCGGGTCGAAGCCCAGAGGCAGCGCAGCGTCCATCGACCGCAGCCGGCGCACCGCCCAGTCCGCGCCGCTGGTGATGCGCACCTTGTCCCGCACCGGCCGCACCATACGGACCAGTAGCTCCAGCGCGTCGTCGTCCAAAAAGCGATGCTCCTTCAGGTCCAGTTGCAGTTCGACCGCCTCCCTCTGCTGCGCCACCAAATCCAGAGCCTGGCTCAAAAGCATGGGCGGGAAGTCCGTGACTTCCCCGCGCCAGACCAACCGCAGTGCACCGGCGTCAGACACAGTCAAATCGCTCACGCTGCCGGTACCGGTACTGAAGTGATCCAGTTCGTTGTCGTGCGCGATCAGGAAGTCGTCACCGTCGAGCATCGAGATATCGACTTCGATGATGCGTGCTTCCTGGTGTAGACAGTGTTCGAGCGCGGGCAGCGAATTGGGCGGAAAATTATGGTCGTCGCGGCGCGCAGTATGATGGATGAGGGTGAGTTTCTTCATAGCTGATCCGTCTATTCGTCACGCGCACCCGCGCGGTCGTTGCAGGTACGTTCAAATAATCCTAAGGTAGGGGCTACGCCCAGAGTAGAGAATCCTCTGTGATCGGATCAAAGAACTGGACCTTGTCGGTGTTAAACGACAACGCCACCGTATCCCCGATGGCGATGCCCAGCTCGGGATCGGCCAGTACGCGCACGTGGTTCTCGCCGACCACCACGTCGACTTGGTCGTCGCGCACCAGCGGTTCAACCACGTAAACTTCGCCGGTCACGGTGGATCCGTCGCCGTCCATGCCCACCGGCGCCACGCTCACATCGTCAGGCCTGATGCCCATGACGACGGTTCCTCGCCCGGCCGCCTTCTGGCCGCGCTCCGGCGGCACCAGGAGACGAAAGGCGCCCTTGCTCGCATAGTACTCACCGCCTTCGAACACAACTTCGACCTCCGCGAAATTCATGGGCGGGTTGCCCACGAATCCGGCCACGAACAGAGTCTTGGGCCGGTCATACAGCTCGGCCGGCGGCGCAAAAGCCTGGAGCTTGCCGGCCTTCATGACGGCCACCCGGTCGGCCATAGTGATGGCCTCTACCTGGTCATGGGTAACGTAGACGGTCGTAATGCCGAGCTCTAGCTGCAAGCGCTTGATCTCAGCGCGCATAGTCAGACGTAGGCGAGCGTCCAGGTTGGAGAGTGGTTCGTCGAAAAGCAAGAGATCGGGCCGCTTTACCAGTGCTCGCGCTAGGGCTACGCGCTGCTGCTGCCCGCCAGAAAGCTGGCCCGGTTTGCGGTCCAACAATGCCTCGATGCCCATCAGCTCCGCCATTTCTTGCGCGCGCTGTCTCCGCTCGTTCTGCGGGCTCTTCTGCAGCTTCATGGGAAAGGTGATGTTGTCGTAGACGGTCATGTGCGGATAGAGCGCGTAGCTCTGAAACACCATGCCGATATTGCGGTCTTTGGGCGGCACATTGTTCACTACGCGGTCGTCGAATAGGATCGTTCCCGTAGTCGCCTTGTAGATGCCTGCGATCATCAGCAGCGTAGTCGTCTTGCCGCACCCGGACGGGCCGAGGAATGCCACGAACTCGCCGTCGTTGATCTCCAGGTTGACATTGTCCGCGCCGACCACAGAGCCCCAGCGCTTGGACAGGTTTTCCAGTTTGAGCTTCATCGCGGAAGTCTCCTATGTGCCGCCCTTGCTGCCGCCGGCAAAAATACTCAACAGATACTCTTGAGTGAAGATAAAGAAAATCAACACGGGAATAAGCTGGAAAAGACCGACCGCAGCGACTTGGCTATAGTTCACCGGCGCAGTGTCGCCCACGAGGCTGTTCAGGTAGGCGGCGATGGTGCTCTTCTGCTGGTCGGCGATGTATGTGTACGGGATCAGAAACTCGTTCCACCCGGAGATGAAAGAAAAGATCGAGAGCGCGGCAATCCCCGGCTTGATCTGCGGCAACAGGATCTCGCGCCACACACGGAAGCGCGAGCAACCGTCGATCAGCGCAGCCCGTTCCATGTCCCACGGTACGTTGTCGAAGAAGCCCTTCATGAGCCAGATGCCCAGCGGAAGCTGCAGCGCCAGCATCACTAGGATCACACCGCCCAGCGTGTTATAGCCGAAGCCGCCGATAACGGGCAGCCCGTTGCCGATGACGGGGATCCTCGACATCCAGCGCAGGACGAAATAGATGGAGATCAGCAGGGTCACACTGGGGAAGGCATGCAGCACCAGCGTCGCCCCCAGGAAGCCCTTGCGACCGGCAAAACCAATTCGCGACAGCGCATATCCGGCCATCGACGATACCAGCACCACGCCGAATGTCAGCCCTGTGGCCAGAATCAGCGAATTCAGGGTCACTCGCCAGATGTTTGGGTCTTCCCACAGGAACGACCAGTTCTGCAGTGTCAGCCCTCCAAAGTTGCCCTCCGAATCCACGGGCACGAGTCCATAGGTTCGTTGCGAGAACGTGGAGACAATGATCCAGATGTAGCCAAGAATGATCGGCAGGCTGATCAGCGTCAGAACCGTCGTCGAAAGGCCGGTTTTCCAGCTACTGCCCGAAGTCAGCGGATCGTCCATTAATGCCTCCTTTTGCCCCTATAACGCGTCGATCTTGGGTTCCTGCACTAGGTCGTTGAAGCGGAAGTAGCGCATATAGATTATGGCCATGACGATGCCTATGACGACCAGCACGCCGGCCAGCGCCGCGCCGAAGCCCCACTGAAAGTTGCCCCAGTAGTTGTTCAGCGCACGGTGGTACGCCCACAGCGACCACACCTCGGTGCCGAACTGGCCATCGGTCAGCAACAGGATCTGCTCGAACGAGGTCAGCAGCGACAGAGTCTGGTAGGTGGTGACAAACAACAGCGGCCAGCTAATCATGGGCAGAATAATGTAGCGGATGCGCTGCCACATGGAGCAGCCATCTACCAGCGCAGCCATCAGGTACTCTTTGGGAATAGACTCGATGGCCGAAGTGAAGATGATCATGCCGAACGACGCGCCGATGAAGCCGTTGACCAGGATCACAAATACCCACGGGTACGCGGGAAGCAAATTGGTCGGCTCGATCCCCAGCGGTCCCAGGATATGCTGGTTGATAACGCCGTAGGGCGCGTCGGCCGCCATGTAGCGCCACATCATGACATAGACCACCGACGGCGTTAGGCGAGGCAGCAGCCACAGCGCCCGAAAGCCGAAACCCGCGCGCCGGGGCACGTGCGTAGTCAGAATCGCGACCAGCAGCGCCAGGCCCACATTGAATAGGATCAGCGTCGTGCAGACATAGAAAACCGTGTGCCACAAGATTTCTGGCGTGCTCGGATGGGTCCAGATCTTGGCGTAGTTCTGCAAGCCGACCCACGACCAGTTATCGAACCCGGTCGCTGTGGCCATGTCGGTCATGGAAATGCCGATGATGATGACCACGGGGATGAAGAAGAACATGCTAATGAGGATCAGGGCGGGGCCGACAAAGACCAGCGCCGACGGCAGGCCGCGAATCGAACGCAGGCGGTCCCGGCTTTCCTTGCGCGGGGAGCCCTGGACAATCGTAGTGGTCGGTTCAGTTGTGCTCATAGGCGTCAAAG
>JBJYXA010000654.1:0-2974 GCA_046259705.1 Caldilineaceae bacterium | reverse complement strand
ACCGGTGACGCTCGTGAGCGGCTTGGTCTCTGTCATTATTCCCGTCTTCAACCGTCCCGAGCTGGTTCGGTCGGCTGTGGAGAGTGCGCTCGCCCAGACCTATCCTCTGGTCGAGGTGATCGTCGTCGACGACGGCTCGACGGACGAGACGCCGCAGGTGCTCGAGGCACTATGTCAGCAGCACCCTGAGAAGGTGCGCGTGCTGCGCACCGCCAACCGCGGACCTGGACTGGCCCGGGAGGCGGGGCGGCAGGCTGCAAAAGGAGAGTTCGTCCAGTATCTCGATAGTGATGATCTTTTGTGTAAGACGAAGCTGGCTCGGCAAGTTGACGCACTCAGGCGTTACCCGGACAGCCGGTTTTCGTTGTGCGGCACGGCTGTAGTCGATGCACATGGTGCCTTACTGGATTCAGGGCTTCCGACTAATAGGGGCAGCGGCACACTTTTCCCGGAGTTATTGAACTCTCGGTGGTGGCAAACGTCGACACCACTTTATCGGCGGCAGCTACTGGTTGAGGCTGGACCTTGGCCTACGGACCGACTGTTCGAGGATTGGCAGTACGAAGCGCAGATTGGGGTCTTGGGCGCGAGGTATTGCTATGTGCCTCATGTGCTGACGATGTTCCGGCGCCATGAGGACCATCGCCTGCGGGATGCGGTTAGAGAGCGAGGGACGCGGGTGGCGTCTTTCGCCGTCGCGGTCGAGCGCGTTTATCGTTGCGCCAAACGCGCGGGCGTCAGTAGCTCCGACCCGGAAATGCTGCGATTCGTGCATCAACTCCTGCACACGGCTGGAGAATGTAGCGATACCGGGCAACCGGCGACCGCTCGCCGGCTACTTGCGGCTGCAACCAAGGAAAGCCTCTTGAGCGGCCGTGCTGGAATGATCGCGCTGTGTATAAAGCGAGGTTGGCGGGTGCTATTGAGTGATCGGCGTGGCGGCGGAAGTTAGTCTGGCGGGTCGGCTCCGAAGGCAGTTAAGGTGCTGGATCGATTCTGAGGAGCGGGAATTGTCGCGGATCGCATCGATACCGCGCTTTGAAGCGGGTACGACCCGATTATTTGGCCGTCCTGTTGAGTTTGTGGACTCGGCGTCTTTCGTATACATGTACCGTGAGATCGTTCAGCGCGAGATCTATGCTTTCGATTGTTCATATCATGATCCAGTGATTATCGATGCTGGAGCGAACATTGGGTTGAGTGTGCTCTACCAGAAGTTGCGATTCCCTCAGGCACGCGTAATCGGTATCGAAGCTGATCCTGCGGTTTTTGCAGTGCTCCGGAGGAACCTGAATAGGTTTGGACTCGAAGACGTAGAGCTACATCAGCTGGCACTGTGGGACGAGCAGACCAAACTTGAGTTTTTTTCGCAGGGAGCAGATGCAGGACGAGTTGGCATGGGTGATACCGATGATAGGAGGCAGTGCATCTTCGTCGACAGTGTGCCTCTCTCGACATTCCTCGTCGGCCATGTCGATTTACTTAAAATCGACATAGAGGGCGCTGAGCTACGCGTCTTACTGGAAGCCAAGAGCAAGCTTTTACACGTCGAACGGATTTTCGTTGAGTATCACTCGTTTCGTGATCAGCCTCAGGACTTGGGTGAACTCCTACAATTACTCCGCGACTCGGGGTTTCGGATTCAGATCCAAAGCGTTGGTTTATTGCCGAGGCCTTTTTTGCAAAATCGGGCGAAGGGGCTTATGGATATGCAGCTAAACATCTTTGGCCTCCGCGCCCATAGTTAATGGAAATGCTGAACCTCGGCTGCGGGAAGTGTTTTCACTCTGCTTGGGTCAACGTCGATTTTTCGGGTAGGCCGCCGGACGTTTTGGGATGTGATCTTAGGAAGGGCATCCCTTTTGCGTCCAGTGGATTTCAGGTGGTCTATCACTCCCATCTCCTAGAACACTTTCCGCGAGAGCTAGCCGACGGGTTTTTGGAGGAGTGTTATCGGGTTCTCGCCGCCGGCGGCGTGCTTCGCGTGGTCGTGCCTGATCTCGAGAGGATCGTGACGCTCTACCT
This sequence comes from Caldilineaceae bacterium, assembly GCA_046259705.1. Lineage (GTDB taxonomy): Bacteria > Chloroflexota > Anaerolineae > Caldilineales > Caldilineaceae > JASGTU01. The sequence goes on along the minus strand of JBJYXA010000654.1, from coordinate 949 downwards.
GGAGCGGCTGAATGCGGCCCTAGGCGGTCAGCCGGGCGCCGAGAAGGACTACGACTGGCTGATGCTCGAGCTTTATGACCAAACTGTGCGGAGCGAATCCGGTGGTGCGATGAAGCGTTATTTGGAACGAGCGGACATACCTAACCGCGCGTTCGTGGCTTCGCGAATGGGATCGCTTCAGCAGGCTCGACGGGGCGGGCAAATTCCGGAACATCAGCGGCGACGTAAGCTATCCACCTCGCGACGCTTGCCACGCTTTAAGACCTGGCGGGAGCGTTTGACAAAGGGCATCCTCGGGGCTGAGTACGAGATACTAAAGGAGGGACGGTTCCGGCGCAGCGGCGAAGTCCATTTGTGGATGTATGACCGTTTCTCGCTCGCTCGGCTGCTGCGTTCAGTGGGGTTTGTCGATATTCGACGCTGCGAAGCCGGCGAGAGCGCGATTCCGAACTGGGATGTCTATCGTCTGGACGTCGAGTCTGACGGGTCGGTTCGCAAGCCAGATTCTCTATTCATGGAATGTAGGAAGCCTGGATGAGCCGGAGCTTGTGGGTCGCCCTGTGCAATTTTAACGACTTGAGGGGCGGTGCCACTCGCGCTGCGATGCGTCAACACGTCGCGCTTCGGGCAGATGGCGTCGACTCGCGCCTTCACGTGCTCACCAAGCAGTCCAACAACGCCACAGTTTTTCCCTTTGATTATCGGGCGACCTCCTGGCGACGGCTTCGCCGCCGGCTGCGCAAAGCGCGGATCGATAGGGAGTTTGCCAAGTATCGGCGAAGCCGCCCCCAGGGCTTCGAACAATTCTCCGACGACCGTGTCCATCTTGGAGCGGATGTGTTCCGGGACCTCAGCGGTGCGCAGGTCGTCAATCTGCACTGGGTGGCCGGGTACTGCGACTACCGTGCGATCTTTTCGGATCTTCTGTCCCGCAAGCCAGTGGTTTGGA
>JBJYXA010000653.1:0-3275 GCA_046259705.1 Caldilineaceae bacterium | reverse complement strand
TTTCGGTGACCGCATTATCGATGTAGGCTGATAATAGTTCATCGGTAATCCGGCCGTTCTGAGATGAGTTCATGATAACTTGTCATAATAAGCGCCAGCAATACCGCTACCGGCAACACTACTCATGTTTAGGACGCAGCGTCGAAGGCAATAGTTCCGGGTTTTCCAACAGGTAGTCGCGTAGCTTCCCACGCCCGCGACTGATGCGAGATTTTACTGTGCCCATAGGGACGCCCGTGATTTCGGAGATCTCCTCGTAAGCGTATCCATGAATATCGCATAAGGTAAGTACTAGCCTTTGATCAGGAGGGAGCTGCGCGATTCCCTGCTCGATATGGCGGCTCAATTCCATGCGTTCGGCGTATGCATGGGGCCCTTCGGTCGCGTCCACCATATGCGACGCGTAGTCCTGATCTACGGCATCGTCGTCGATACTGTCTGTATCTCGGCGTTTGCGTGAGCGCAGCATATCGTAGCAGGAGTTGACGACGATTCGGAGCAGCCAGCTCTTGAATGAGCCTCCGCGGAAAGAATTCAGCGCTCGATAGGCCTTTATGAAGCTTTCCTGTACTGCGTCCGCCGCTGCATCTTGGTCCTGCAGCACTCGATAAGCAACGCTGTATGCGAGCCGTTGATACTCCACGACCAGCTGATTGAATGCATCCAGGTCCCCATCTAGGGCGCGCTCGACGGCATGCTGATCGTCGAGTGGTGGTGTAGCAGAACGGGGAGAGTCCAAGATCGCGCCTTGAATTGGCCGGAATTTTGACGATTGATAGTGCGAACAGTATACTAATTTACTAATTGCGCCGAAGTGGCGGAACAGGCAGACGCGCACGACTCAAACTCGTGTGGGGTAACCCGTGTGGGTTCGACTCCCACCTTCGGCACCACCGACTTTCGCTGCGCGATCCACATCCGGTTGCCAATTATAGCAATGGATGGATGGCCTCGAAAACGACAGTCGGGACGGCGACAAACCGAGGCATGACCGGTTGGTAATTTCTGAGAGGGAGCAGCGTTCGCCCGCTTTGGTCACAATGAAGACAGGTGGTGACCTGGCCGCCCATAACTTTCGTTGAGAGGTCAATTAGGGATATGTCGGACCGCAAGGACAGAACTGTTGACATATCGCAGGCTTCTCGTACGCGAGAGGGGTAGATTATCTGGTATGTTGGTGGGTAGAACGAGAAGGACGCCCATTCGGGAGTTCGTCGAGGTTTGGGCTGAACTGGTGTTGACTGTATGGTAATTGCACACGTAAGGAACTCGGAAGACGAGTTGGCTTGCGTTCCCCAATCGAATTGTACTCCTCTTGCACGTAGAGTTCTACGGTACGCGCAGCTTGCTTTGGTGATGGCTGCGCTTCTCGTTTTGGCTGCCTGTGGCCCAGAGCGCGGCCGTTCCGGCGGCGGTGACTTGAATGCGCAAACCTTGAGCATAGCGCAAGCGTTCGCACAAGATAACGACAGCGCAGCCGCGACCCTAAGCCTGCAGGCGCTTGATGTGGCTAATCCGATGCAATGGCTCGTTCTCCAAACTGAGACAGCCATCACCGAACAGCCGGACACTGCAGATACTCAAGCGCTGGCCAAACTTGCTATTGCCCTAGGCTCGCAATCACATGAAATTCTGAATTTCGGTTCACGGACCGGGATCATTCCCGCGGACGACTCAGCCGCGCAGCGGGATCAGTCCATAGCGAGCGTGCCGGCAGCACAAGCCGTGGAAGCGGCGCAAGCCACGCCTGTCGCCGTGCCAACCGTTGCGGTGATTCCGCTTGAACCGGTGGAGTCCGGATCGAGTGGCGGCTCCGGTTCGGAGCCAAACGCAGGTTCCTCCTCCTCCGGCTCGCCTGTTCAAGCCGAGATAGCGGCGGGCGGTGGCTTGCCGACTGCCACGCCGGAGTCTGTTGCCGAGCCGCCGACCGCAACACCCGTTTCCGATCCGCAGGTGGTTGCGTCTACATCTATGAATGTACGCAGCGGTCCTGGCACAGCGTATCCCATTGTCAACGACATGGGGGCCGGTGAGTTGGCGGATATCGTCGCCAAAAATGCACAGTCAGACTGGTGGCAGGTGAAATTGAGTGGCGATCAACTCGGCTGGGTCTTCGCTCAATTAGTAGAGACTCGCGGCGATCTGAACAGCATTGCTGTTGCATCCGACATTCCCGATCCGCCCGCACCAACGGCGACGCCTGTCCCTGTAGCGGCTGCACCGGAAGAGCCGGCGCCGCAAGCGGATGCTCCAGCCGATGACACTCAGCCTGCGGAAGAGGCGGCGCCGCCAGCAAGCGGCGGACCTGATTTTCGCGTGATCGAGAAGCGGCTTTGGAATGTGTACGAAAACGGCGGTTCCTTGGATGGCCCGACCGTTACCTGTGGTGAAAAGAGACAATTGGTCGTTAACGTCGTAGACGCCAACGGCAACCGCATAAATGGTGTGGCTGTGCAAGAAGTGTTCGGCGCGCAGGACATCGAGGTTACCGGCGCACAAGGCAAAGGCGACGGCGCCGTCGAATTCATTCTAGGGCGCGGTCAGGATGTACGCGTTATTCGTGATTCCGACGGGCGTGAAGTCACATCTGAAGTTGCGAGCGGTATGGTCACACAGCCCGCAGGCATTCCTTATGAAACGCTGATCGGCGGGCAATTCTGTACCGATGACGCCAGCTGCAAGTCATTCGTGGATGCGCCCGGCTGCTGGGGACATTATAGCTGGACGGTGACTTTCCAGCGCAACTACTAGGCCATGCCCATGTGGACTTCGAGAGGCGCAACCTAGCGGTCTCCAGGGTCAGCACGTGACTGTTCTTATTGTGAGGCTAGTCATGCGGTCGAACGGCGTGTATAATGTCTGCAGTGCCGAGACGCTGCATAGAGTAGATCCACAGCCCGCCGCGCTTGCGCAGCGGTCGTCCCGGGGCGTAGATCTCTCACCATTATATTGGTGAGGAGGATTACTTGAAGAGTGAACTAATTCAATATGCACCGTTATTTGCGGGGCTAACTGAAGAAGACCGCGCCGCACTAGACTCCGCTTTTTTGGCGGGCCAGTCTGCGGCTGGGTCCACCGTACTGGACGCAGGTGAGCGCTCCGAGGCCATCTACCTGATTGGCCAAGGTTTTGTCAGTCTGACCACATCGAGCGGGCAAGGCCTAGCTACATTAGGTCCAGGCAGCATACTCGGTGAATCGAGCCTGCTTGCCGCCACACCCATGGATGTAAGCGCCAAAGCATTGGCGGATCTGTCTTATTGGAAGCTGACAGAT
>JBJYXA010000652.1:0-8430 GCA_046259705.1 Caldilineaceae bacterium | reverse complement strand
GCGCAGGCGTACGCCTGAACCCGGTGGTGCAGCGCTACGCATGGCCGAGCGAACTGGACCTAATGGCTCGTCTAGCCGGTTTGGAATGCAAGCACCGTTGGGGCGATTGGAACCGCGGGCCGTTCGATGCGGACTGCGAAATGCACGTCTCCGTATATGGCTGCCGAGGCAGTCTTCCTAGAAGATGAAGCGGGTGCAGTGGTTGATATCCTCTTCGTTGGTGCCGATGGTGAAGACTCTTTGCAGGGTCATTTCATAGACGTCATAGGGCTCGGGCCCGGTGGTTGGGGCACGATAGGGAGCGTCGAGGGTGCCATCCTTGGCTTCGACCGGCAGCACCACGTCTCGTTCGAGCATGTTGGCTGATCTCGCCGTCCCCACGTATCGAGATCACCCAGGCTTGGATTCCGGCTCGGCTATCGTATCGAGGTAGTCTAGCGTCGCCTTGTTGGAACGAATACCGCCGGCGTCGTCGAATAGACTGTCGACCAGAACGCGCGCCCTCGCGCCGCGACGTGTGGCCGCAATCAGGCGTTCCAGACGCGGGTTGGGGTCGGCAATCGGGTTCGAAGTCGAATCGCCCTAGTACTTCTGATCACACTGCACATGCGGTTTGGTTGGAAAGTCCTCCTCCAACGCTCGCCACAATCTCTGACGGGCCTTACTTTACCGTTGTTCAGCCTTGCATAGATTGAGCCTACAGCCTGCGCGACCGCGCTACGTAAAGAAGGCATGTGGACCTGTGGCTGCGCTAGACGAGCCGCGATGCGTCTTGATTCTATTCAATCGCGGCGAAAATGTACGAGTTGACCCTGTCCTCGCTATGAATCCATACGTTCAATAATGTTCCGTATTTGCTTGGCCTGGGCCTCGCTTAGCTCCATATCGAGCCAGTCAACTCGGGACAATATGTCCCAGCACAATGGGACCTAGGCCTCATGACGACGTCCTCTGAACCGTTGTACTGTACTCAGCATATGCCGGGAAGACACCCAGACATGGCTACATGTACCCGGGGCAAGCGGTCTTCTCCAGAGCCCTTCGAGTGGTCCATGCTGCCCGTTTATTGGTCGCGCATCTCACTTTGGCACCCGTCTGCCGGTACATATCCGTCACTTCCTCGGTGGAGGTAATGCGGTCTTCCAGCGATTATCAAGGAAGCGGCTGTGCCGAACGGCAGGCGGGTCGGTCAATGGCTGGTGGTGTTTCATCGTTGTTGAGACGGCTCAGTCATATAAGGCCAATATGGTGTATTGTTCGCTCGGCCGGTAACGTAGCTGTTCGGGTATGTCGTGAACGAAAGGATGTTGTGATGAGGTTTACAAGAGCGTTCTCTGCCGCCGGTCTTGTAGTACTGTTGGTACTCAGCGCGTGCCAACCGGTGATGGTTGAGCCAACGATGGCGGAGGGTGATGGGGCAACGAAAGTCAGCGTGATCGCCACCGACGAAGGCCTTCAATACACCGGCGTGACCGAAACGGGAATGCCTAGCGGTTTGGCTACTTTTTCGTTCGAGAACGAGCGTACGGATGCGGAGTTTGCTCCGTCCATCTTACGTCTCAATGACGACACCACATTGGACGAATTCGTGGAAGCGGCCAAATCGGAGAATTCTATGTCGGCGATTTCCCTGGTCACGCTGTATGGTGGCAGCTGGCTCCAGCCGGGTGACAGCATGACCTATGAGACGTATCTAACGCCTGGCGATTACGTGTTCCTGGAACAGACCGAAACAGGTCTCGCTGACATGAGAACGTTTTCCGTAATGGAGGGCGATGAGAAATCAGATGCAGATGTGCCTGCATCTGACGTCACCGTATCCCTCCAGGAGTTTGCGTTCATCATGCCCGATACCGTTGCCGCGGGTGAGCACATGTGGCGCATTTCCAACGATGGCGAACAATGGCATGAGATATCCATCATTCCTGTTTCTGAGGGTACGACGGAAGCCGACGTTCTCGATATGGCTTCAGACCCTAATTCCGAGGACGAGCCGGACGCGGCATTCCAATTTGGGCCCATCAGCAATGGCATCGAGACATGGACGGTTGTCAACCTGGAGCCCGGGACCTACGCGGCGCTCTGCTTCCTACCCGACGTCGCTGGGGACTATGCACCCCATTTGGAGCACGGAATGATCCGGGTGTTCACGGTGGAGTAACGATGCGACCTCTTCTCCCCACGTACACGGTGTGCGTGGGGAGGAAGGTGATTTACCAGGTATAAATCGGAGGAGACCATGCAACGGATCGCAGCAATATTATTGATCGTAGGCGCACTGATTTTTGCGGGCGCAGTATTTTCGCCGCCCATTTTCAACGTGTTTTCCGTTAGCGATCCCGTACAACAACTGGACGTAATCGAACAGAACTTGATGGGATGGCGTGTTGCCAATGCCTTCTTGGCAATCGGAGCGACGTTGGTTGTAGCGGGGATCATGGTGCTGGCGCGTCACTTGACATCGCTAAATGACAGCAATCAGCTTAGGTGGACTGCCTACGCTGCAGCGGCGCTCGTCATTCTCGGTGGTCTGCTTTGGCTTGTGGTGCAATTCGACCGCATGACACGTTCTCCAGAAGACATCATCAGTGGGCAGCCGCTTGGCGGAGAGTGGGTATTCATCGTGTACGTGCTGTCAACGCTGGCGGGGATGATCGTCTTAGGATACGCCATGCTCCGCGCCGGGTACCCGCGCTGGCTTGGCTGGGGCTGTATACTGGTGTTCGGCTACACTCTTGCGCATGCCGTCTTGACCCAGGATTGGGTTCCCTTGGAGTGGTATATCGACACGTTCGTGCTGGGAATCGCTCTCCTGTTCGCAAAGCCACGAATAGTCACAGAGGTGGCGGGGCGTGGCGCTCGGGTGGCCCCGGCGCCAGCCGATTCAGACATTTGATGAACTTGCGTAGTGATGCTGGTAGGCCGATTTGTGCCTTGGATTTGTCTGCAGCCGGTCCGGGGCAGAACGAGTAAATGGCAACAGCCAGTGCCAGGCCACGTAGTCCTGACCCGACAACGCACTACAAACAAAGGAGCAAAATGTCGAAGCGTATTGCAGGCATTGTACTACTTATGGGCGGCTTATTATTTCTGTTTGGGGTTGGATTTCCAGGCGCACCACCAGTCTTTAGCTTATCAGATGAGCCCGACCTTCAAATTCAGTTGATCGAGGGCGCTCATACGAACTGGCAGATTTCTAGCCTGTTGCTCGGGGTAGCCGGATTGATTGTAGTCGTCGGGCTGGGGTTATATGCAAAATATACAGGCGGCCACAATGACGATCAAAAAGCCGCAATAGTGGGATATGGCGCGGTGGTATTGGCGGCTGTCGGTGCGCTGTTATGGCTATTCGTCACGGTCAATCGGGCAACGCTCGAACCTGCCCAACTCCACGGCAACGTGAATATCAACGGCTGGTGGTATCCGACATACGCCATCCTAACCAACATGGCGCTGATCATGATTGGATATGTTCTGCTGCGCACCGGTTCCGCGAAATGGTTGGTGGGTTTCCTAATTGTGACAGGCGCACTGCAACTTGGTTTACAGATATTCACCGGGGATTCCATTCCGGCAATCAACTACTTTCCGATCATCATCATGGGTATTGTGCTCATCATCCGCCCAGGTCAGGAGGCAGAACTAGCACGGTGGGTCACAGGTGTCCTTCTTATTCTCGGATCTGCTGTTTTTCTCGTCGGTGCCAGTCGTCCCTCCGTGGAGCAAGTTTTTAGCGCGGTAGGTACAGGTGGCGCCCAGACTCAGTCTAGGCAATGTCGGCAGATCCCGGCCAGCAACAATCGCCTTTCGCATGATCGGCATTTCCACTTCCTTCTCCGCTCGCGGGCTCATTTTATTGGCAGCGTATTTGCGGCGTACCAGACCGAGCCGCCCCCTAATCCTCTTGGGCTACGTCGCTGCGAGCGCGATGTTCGTCGTAGCACTCTCTTTGCTCATGGTCTGCTATAACCTGTCTGCGCTTGCTGCAGATGTCTTTGTTGCTAATCGTCAAGACATTCTCGGCTGGGCGGAGTCGGCATATGTGCCGGGAATTGTCGCCGGCGTTCTCATGCTCGGATAAAAACTGGTCCGTGGTACCTGCGCAAATTGGGGCGTTGTCGTGATAATCTTGACCGAACCTGGACTACCCGCACTCAGCTATTTGGACTTTGGTGCGATCATACCGGCGATTCTTGACTTTTCACTGATGATCGGCCGGCTTTGTCCTATTCATCCCACAGCGCAAAAGAGCCGCTCGAACGTGCAACCCACCAACGATGCCGCGCGAGCCTAAACTTTTCGGCGCATTTGACAATCCGGAGTCTCACCTGGACACTAGCGTAATCCATTCCTCGGTCGGGAAGTGCTTAGTGCGGCCAATAGCAGAGTTAGTTCCTTCGCTGACCACACTAGGTCCCAAGAATGAGTATGCTGCAGCGGGAGCAGCCTAATGCAACTGGAGTTGGAGCAAGAATCCAGCAAACTAGCTCCGCCATCTGCGGCGCCAATCCTGAGGGGCATGTCCCTTTTTCTTGGTGTCGCGGCCGCGATCTCCTACGCCTATGTCACGTACATCGCCCTCTTCACCGACCGCGTCCAGGTTGTCAGCTTGTTTATCATTCCGATGACCATCTTGATCCCATACTTGCTTGGTCAACTCATTCTGCGCCAACAACCCCGGCATATGATAGGCTGGCTCTTTCTCTGCATGGCGTTGGCCGCAACTTTGCAGGTAATCGCCACCGCGGTTGAGGTATTCAATGAGCTACGTCCGGCGTCGTACGCTACATGGATAGATGCGGTCGCACGCAACGTCGAACAGGTAGCCTGGATACCCAGCGTATTCATCCCTTTGCTTGTGATGCCCTTCTACTTCCCCAATGGAAAGCTCCTTTCACGGTACTGGCGTATCCCCGTCGTCCTTGTCGTGACCAACCTCGTCTGGATGGTTATCGCCATCACGCTTCATCCTTGGCCTTGGGCGTACCTTGGCGTGCAGGAGACGCGTGTGCTGAATGGCATTGCCGGCTCCGAGTCGCTGATTGAGGCAATTACGTGGCTCTTGAATCTGCTCATGATACCCATGCTTGTCCTGATTCCGGCTGCCCTCGTGTTTCGCCATCGACGGGCCACGGATATCGAGAAACTTCAGCTTAAGTGGCCGTTGGCAGCGACGGTGGTTTTTTTCATTTTCGGCGTCGTCATCACATTTTCCAGCCACCTGCAGGCCTTTGACGCCGAGCACAGCTACGTGTTTACGTGGACCGCGGCGATGCTCTTCCCGCTGTCCGTCGGCATTGCGATCTTGCGTTACCGCCTATTCGATATCGACGTTTTCATCAACCGCACCCTAGTCTACGGCATCCTTACCGCGATCATCATCGGTCTGTATATTGGGATCACGAGTACTATGGGGAATTTGATCCAGAAACAAACGTCTGCTCTAAATGGGTTGATTGCGACTGCGGTGGTGGCTGTGATCTTCCAGCCGCTGCGCGAACGACTGCAGCGGGGGGTGAACAGTATCCTCTACGGTAAACGTGATGAACCGGAAGCCGTACTTTCACAGCTGGCCCACCAAATAGAGGCGGCCGATACTTCGGGCGCCATTCTTTCAGACCTGCTGCGCACAACTGCAATTACGCTCAAGATTCCTTACGTGGCTATACTTGTGTCTGCCGAAGACGACGACCTGAAGGTATACACGGCATGGGGGAAAGCCACTGCACCCCAGGAATTACTTCCGCTGATCTTTCAAAATCGGACTATCGGCTACTTGGCCGTGTCGCCGCGAGGCGTCGCCGACCGTTTCACAGCCAGGGAACGTTCTCTTTTGGCGACCGTCGCCGCATTAACGGCGACAACCTTCCGCGGGGTACAGCTGTCCAACGAACTGAGCCGATCTCGCCAGCGCATCGTAACGGCCCGCGAAGAAGAACGCAGGCGTATCCGCCGTGATCTTCATGACGGTTTGGGACCTCAACTGGCGAGCCAAACGTTGAGCCTGGAAGCGATATCGCAACTAATAGAAACAGACCCCAAGAAGGCCCGTTATCTGGTCGGCGTACTTCAGACCCAATCTGAGGAGGCGATGCACGATATCCGGCGTTTGGTCTATGATCTCCGACCACCCGCGCTGGATAATATCGGCCTCGCCGGCGCGCTGCGACAGAGCGCATTGCGATATGCCACCGCCGAACTTCAGTTTTCCTTCGAAATTGGGACGCTACCGAACGATTTGCCGGCCGCGGTCGAGACGGCGGTCTATCGAATTGCACAGGAAGCCATGACTAACGTAGTTCGTCATGCGGAGGCGTCCCACTGTACGATCCGTCTCTCCTGCACGCATGAGGATCTGATGCTCGAAATTCAGGATGACGGCCGCGGGTTACCAGACCATTGTGCGCTCGGTATCGGACTGCATGCCATGCACGAACGTGCGGCAGAACTGAACGGCGAAACCCGGGTCGAGGTACCGCCGGCAGGGGGAGCGCTTGTTCGTGCGCGTTTGCCGCTGGAGATCCGCCGTGAATGACAGGCCGATCCGGGTCCTCATCGTCGACGATCATCCCGTCTTTCGCTTTGGGATGAACGCTCTCATCGAAGCGCAGAAAGACATGGTGGTCGTCGGAGAAGCTGGAACCACTGAGACGGGTGTGGCTCTGGCCACACAGTTGCGACCTGACGTGGTGCTCATGGACATCACAATGCCGGACGGCAACGGAATCGACGCCACGCGCCGGATCTTGCAGTTGGCGCCCGAAATTGCCGTGTTGATCGTAACCATGCTGGACGACGACACAGTCCTCGACGCGATGCAGGCCGGTGCGCGAGGCTATCTCATAAAGGGGGCAAAAGGTGACGAAACGCTGCGTGCCATCCGAGCTGCGGCCAACGGCGAACTCATCCTTAGCTCTGGGGCGGCGGATCTCATGGCCGCCTATCTTGCGTCGGGCCTGCCGCCCTCACTGGATTCACCCTTCCCTGAGTTGACCCCGCGCGAAACCGAGATACTTGACTACATCGCCCAGGGCCTGACAAACAGTGCAATCGCCGAGAAGCTGGTTCTGAGCCCTAAGACCGTCCGTAACCACATCTCCAACATATTCGGCAAGTTACAGGTCGCCAACCGCAACGAAGCAATTGTCAAGGCGCGTGAAGCGGGCCTGGGTCGCCGGCGTTAGCGTTTGCGCTCATTACCTGATGGCGCCTCTTGACTGGAAGAACCGCTATTTGTGGCGTGTCGAGAGGCAGACCAAGAGGCGAGTTGCGCTACAATCCTGAGGCGACATAGGCTCTGACCTATTGTCCCGCATAGACCGATGCCACCGACAGATTAGGCGTCCACGATTAGGGATGGCTTTCAGCGCAACGTTAGCGCCCAATCGTGTTGGAAGACTTCGAATAGGCGGTTGTAGACCAGAAGATGGTCGACCATCAGCACTACCTCGCGGTTGACTTTGTGGCTGACCTCGCCGCCGTTGAGGCTGCCTACGGCCGACCAGCTTTCACCCCCCACACGCACCAGCACCAACTTGGCGTGGATACCGCCGCGGGTCGGATTGCCCATGGCTGCCGCAAGGTCGAGGTTTTCCGCGGCAGCTATCATATTGAGATAGGCGACCGTCGCCCGGTTGGAGCGCAGACCGTTCGCGTCGTCGAATAGGCTGTCGAGCAGCACGCGCACCGTCGCGCCGCGACGTGCGGCCGCAATCAGGCGCTCCAGACGCGGGTTGGGGTCGGCGACCGGATTCGAAGTCGAATCGCCCCAGTATTTGTGCTCGTAGAGCTGTTCCACCAGGATTTCGTCGCCGGGTCCGGCGCGATCGAGTAAGGCGAACAACCCGTCGTCCGGCCGCACGGCATTTTCGGGCGCACTGACCACTACGAAGTGGCCCTGTCCTGACGCGGTGATGGCCGAAGCAAATGGCGCAGAGTCAACCCAGTATTTCGGCGGCTCCGGCAGCACATAACCGTCGGGAGGACCGCCGTACTTTGGATGCGCCGCTTCATACGGGCGAAGGTCCAAGAAAGTCTCGGGCCGCCAATCTGACTCGAATATTCGGGATAGCTCTTGCGCCACGGATGTCGCGTCGGTGAACAGGTAGTAGCCGCGGCGTCCACCGGCCGGCTCGCCTGACGCCACCGGCGCCGAGTCCCACGTGAGATTCTCTGTGCCCACGAACGAGCGTACGCCGTCCACGATGCCGAACTTGGCATGTGCATAGCGGTAGCGAGGTGCGTACCCGTTGGGCGCGTCGTCAGTGGCGGCGAGGTAACGAATGTCCGCACCGGCCGCGGCCATGGTGGCCACACACCAGCGTTGAAGGTCCGATATGCCGCCTGCCGGGCTACCTTCCAGCAGCAGCCGTATCCGTACACCGCGTTGGGCCAGGCCGGCGATAGTCTGCGCCAACTGCGGATGTTCGA
>JBJYXA010000651.1:0-57547 GCA_046259705.1 Caldilineaceae bacterium | reverse complement strand
GCGCGGGGGCAATTGCCTATCAGGCCTTGACTCAGGAATTCCTGGAGCGGACGGAGAAGCTGCCAGCAGCGACAACGGCCTCGTCATCCTAGAGGGTCGTCTGGGCTGTTGGTTAGGCAGTTACAGCGGTGGCAGCTTCGGATATCGGTGAAGAACTATTGGCAGTGAAAGTGCAGGGTAATGGCAGACGAGAGTAGCGAACGCAAATCCACCCAACGCCGCGGATTAGGACGCGGACTAGCGGCGCTCATCGTCAACACCGATCCGGAGCGAGATGTTGCGGCTGCCGACGATGCTTCAGAAACGACTGCAGAGGGAGGCGCGGTGTCAATTCCCGTGGGAGCGATCAGCCCGAATCCACGGCAGCCACGCGCCAAGTTCGACGAGGAGAGCTTGGCAGAACTTGCGGCATCTATCCGTGAACACGGCATCATCCAGCCGCTCATCGTCACCCGCAATCCGGAACAAAGCGGCCACTATTGGCTGATCGCTGGGGAGCGCCGTCTGCGCGCCGCGCAAATGGCCGAACTCGAAGACGCACCGTGCATTGTGCGCGAGGCGAGTGAGCAAGAGCTGTTGGAGTTGGCTCTCGTGGAAAACATACAGCGCTCGGATCTGAACCCACTGGAGGAAGCGGCGGCATATCAAATGCTGATCGATCGCTTCTCACTCACCCAAGAGCTAATTGCGAAGCGAGTTGCCCGCAGCCGATCAGCTGTGGCGAACACGGTTCGTCTCTTGCAACTGCCTGGCGAAGTACAGCAGGCGCTCATAGACGGGGAAATCAGCGCAGGTCACGCACGAGCCCTACTTGGATTGGCGGACGAGGAGACGATGATCGCCGCCCTCCAACGTGTATTGGAGCGATCATTGAACGTCCGCCAGACTGAGAGCCTAGTCAAACAACTCTTGCAGGTGCCCTCCGAACCGACGCCGGAAACTGAAGCGGCACCCTTGGATGCACACCTGCAGCACGTAGAGAATCGCTTCCGAGACGCCCTCGGCACGCGCGTCAGTCTCAATCGAAATCGCGACGGCAGCGGCAGGCTGATAGTGCATTTCTACAGCGACGAAGATCTGGACAGCCTGTTGCAGATCATCACCGACGAAGACGATTTCTAGGGCGGATCTAGAGCACAGAGCAACATGCCCTAGGCGCCCGTATGCGGCCGGTGCACGGCCGCTTCCTAACTGAAATACACGTGACAACTGCTCCATATTCCCGACCCAGTGCAGCTGCAAGTGCTCGGCGTACGCGCCAGGTGATCAGCGACAATACGCTGGGTTGGGCCATCGTCGGGGCCAGCGCCATGGCGCGCAGAAACATTGTCCCGGCGATCCGCAACCAGCCGCCACTAATAGAAGAAGACGTGCGCTATCCGGTGAGCAGTTCAGCAGTGGTCGGCGTCTTTAGTCGGGATGCGGCGCGGGCTCGTATGTTCGCCGATGAAGCATTCATACCGCACGCTTTCGTTAACCTGACAGATTTGATCGAGCGCCAGGACGTCCATTGCGTCTATGTGGGCGGCCATCCGCGCCACCATATGCAGGTCACGTTGGCCGCGCTCGCGGCGGGCAAACACGTGCTGTGTGAGACGCCCATGGCATTGAATCTGGAAGAGGCAACGACCATGGCACACACCGCCGCCAGCGCCGGGCTTCGCCTCGGGGTCAACTACGTGCGTCGGGCCGATCCTGCGGTGCGGACCATGCGTGAAATGGTGGTGCGACGTGACATTGGAGACGTTTTGGGCGCACGCGTCACAAACATGACGTTGCTCGAGCCCGCAATGCAGACCTGGCGCCTGCTACCTGGCGGCGGAGGTGCAGTGCTGCATAGGGTCGTACACAGTGTGGACCTCGTTCGCTATCTACTGCGCGACGAAATCGCGTCAGTATACGCACGCAGCACATTGCAGATTTTGAGCAATGTGGTCGAAGAGGACGTGATCTCTCAGTTGAAGATGCGACGCACGGGTCGCATCGTGGAGTTGCGTGACTCTTTTCTGGTGCCGCACAACATGACACGCATGGAGATATTTGGTAGTGCCGGTACGCTTATCGCCAACAATTGCCTCGTCGACGAGCCCGACAGCGAGTTATTGCTCGTACAAAACCAGCGACAATTCGAAGCGCCGATTGAATTATCGAACCCATATGTCGAAGCGGTAAAGCGTTTCAATGATGCCGTCCGTAATGCAGGTCAGTTGCTAGCCGGGAGTGGGGATGGTCTCAACAATCTCGCGGTTGCCTTGGCGATACAGGAATCCGCGAAGACGGGTCGTCCGCTCGCTATCCCTACCCCTGGTCGTCAAGTGGACGATCGCTCCGTTATCTAGCCGGTGTGCAAGCCGCTGGCGAACCGCGTACGGCGCCTATCGATGACCGATACTGCCCAGAAATGAGCCGATCGAAAGGGCTATGCGATGACCGGGACAATTGGCGAAAAGTTGCAAACGCCCGGTGTATCGGGTAGAATGCACGAGATTTTGCGGTAATCGGTTGTCACCGCTTCGAGCGTACAACACCGATGCCGGTACGCCGCGTCAGGGCAAACCGACGCACACTTTTTACGATTCCAGCGAGCGGAAATCGTACAGGGTCAGTGTTCGTAGACGTCAAACGCTACAGACAAGCCCGCGTTCTCGAATCGCGTACCGACGCTACTGCGCTCCATGGCTAGCGACGCGTCCCGAGCGCAATGACTTTGCAGAGAATTTCTTGCTACTAGACGAGGGCGATATATATCATGTCAAGTACTCCTAGCGGTAGCTTTTCAGACCTCAAACATGAGCAAGTACAGCAATACTTGCATGATTCTATAATGGTGCCAGAAGAGTTGCAGGCCAATGTCATGGTCAGTACTCTGGACAAGGTGTACAACTGGAGCCGCAGCTCCAGCGTCTGGCCGTTGTTCTTTGGTCTGGCCTGTTGCGCAATCGAGATGATCGCGACGGCAGCGAGCCGTTATGATCTAGCCCGATTCGGCATGGAAGTCATGCGGCCTAGTCCGCGGCAAGCGGATCTCATGATCGTGTCAGGCACGGTAACGAAAAAAATGCTGCCTGCGATTGTCCGTATCTATAATCAGATGGCGGAACCCCGATACGTTCTTTCCATGGGTGCATGTGCGACCGGCGGTGGTCCGTTCAAGGAAGGCTATAGCGTCGTCAGCGGTATTGATAAATATCTGCCCGTTGACGTGTATGTACCAGGCTGTCCGCCCACACCGGAGGCACTGATTTTCGGCCTATTGAAACTGCGGGAAAAGATCGAACGGCAGAGCATCATGCAGGTTCCCTGGTACCGTAAGGACCAGTCGGAGGCGATCCCTGTCCCGATTCTCGGACCGGATATTTTCGACCCAAGACAGGTGGAACTGATTAAGGAGCACACGCTCGCCGTTGCTGAAGAGAGCAGCACCGAGAGTGGAAAAGAATCCAGCGGCAAACAACGTGAAGCAGGCGGCAAACGCCAGCTTTCGGAGCAGGCCCGCGCTCGGATCGAGCAAGCCAAGGCGCGTGCGGCCGCAAAGAGGTCATAGTGAATCAAGATATTGGATAGATTCGGCCCAAAATAGGCCGGCGCGTTGGTGCAGCGAGTGTGACATTTTCTTGAAATTGGCAAGAGCGAGGAACCGCTATGAGTGATGCAACTGTGACAGCTGATATCCCTGAAGCTGCGGATAGTGTTCCCTACGCGGGCGTTGCTGATGGCGCTGTCATAGGAACTTGGGCGCAGGATAGCGAGGAAGCCCTGGTCGTGGCGGCCGACAAGTTGCTGCCGTTTCTGACCCATTTACGCGACAGCGAGGGATATGACTTGCTTTCCAGCGTTACGGCGGTGGACTACAGCGCCTATTCCGGCAAACTGCGGGGGGGAATAGACGACCGCTTTGAGGTCGTCTATCACCTGTACAGAACAAAAAAAGGTGGAGCCGCGCTGCCCCTACACGTACGGGTGCCGAAAAACGAGACAGTTCCGTCCGCTACCTCCGTGTATCCCGGCGCGAATCTGCAGGAACGGGAGGTATATGACCTATACGGAGTCAAGTTCGAGGGTCATCCGAACCTGCGACGGGTGCTCACGTGGGAGGGTTTTGAGGGCCATCCACTGCGCAAGGACTGGAAGGAGGCCTACTACGATTCCGACGCAAAACCGTTCCGCAGCCGCCACCCAAATGGCAGTTACCAATGGCATGAGGACAAGATCCCTTGGGGCAAAAACACGACCTACCCCGCAGGCTGGGACCCGGATAGTTGGCAGGAGCCGGTTACATACGTACCGGTAAGCCAGGAACCGGAATCTGAGTTGGAAGGTGAATTCGAGACGCAAGATGTGGTCGTGAACATGGGGCCTCACCACCCGAGCACGCACGGTGTGTTCCGTATGTTGACGCGTCTTCGAGGTGAGACAATTCTCGCGCTCGAGCCGGAGATGGGCTATCTCCACCGCAACCACGAGAAAATCGGCGAACGCAACACTTGGCTCATGAACATGCCGTTCACGGATCGCCTCGATTACATCAACTCCATGAGCAACAATTTCGGCTATGCGATTGCCGTGGAGAAGCTCGCTAACATTGAGGTACCGGAACGCGCCGAGTACATTCGCGTGATCATGGCCGAGTTGACGCGCGCGCTCAACCACATGTGGTCCATCGGCTTTATCCTCAATGACTTGGGTGCGCTGCAGACACCAGCGCTCTACGCGGTTGAGGAGCGGGAAATGATCCTTGACCTATTCGAAGAGGTTAGCGGTGCGCGCTTGATGTGCAATTATTTCCGATTCGGAGGCGTCGCCCGCGACTTGCCCGAAGGATGGCTGGATCGCGCCAAGTACCTGGCACATGACCGCATTCCACGCGCCCTGGACAAGTTGGATCGACTGATCAGCGATAATGAAATTGTGCGGGCGCGAGGACGCGGCGTCGGCTACCTGCGCCCCGAGGACTTGATCGCCCTCAGCGTAAGCGGTCCACAGATTCGCGCAGCCGGCATTCCATACGATATTCGCAAGGCGGAGCCGTACAGCATTTACGACCGTTTCGATTTCGAGATTCCCACGCTGCCTGAAGGGGATATTTACGCCCGGTATTACATTCGCTTACTTGAGGCGAGAGAGAGCGTCAAGATATTGCAGCAGGCCATGCGAGACATTCCGGAAGGTGAGATACAAGGCGGCAAGGGCGGCTATGTGCTTAGGGCGCCGGAAGGTGAAGCATACGGTCGAGTAGAGGCACCAAAGGGTGAGCTGGGCTATTACGTCGTGAGCGATGGCAAAGCGAATCCATACCGGTATCATGTGCGGTCGCCTTCCTTCATCAATGTCACCGCACTAGGACCAATGTGCGTCGGCTACAAAGTCGCCGACGCCGTAGTAATTCTGGGCGCAATTGATATCGTCTTGGGCGAGGTAGACCGATAGACATCGCTTACTGCGGGACATAGATTGCGATATTCGCTCTAGGAGACGCAGATGTTTGGAACTGGATTATTGAAGGGCCTGGGAGTAACTCTCAAGCACTTCACAAATACGTACAACGACGACCGCAGCAAAGTGCCAAGTCGCTACGAAGACAGTATCGATCTCGGCGGTCGACACAAGATTGTCGACCAACCGTCCGACATGGCGGGGCTGATCACGATTCAGTACCCGGAAGAGAAGCGAATGCTGCCAGAGCGCTTCCGGTACATCCCCATGTTGATATGGGACACAGAGAAGGGTGAGGACCTTTGCACCGCGTGCGGCATTTGCGCCAAGGTCTGTCCTCCGCAATGCATCTGGATCGTGAGGGACAGTGATGACGAGGGCAAGCCGGTCACGCGGCCGGCGGAGTTCTATATCGACGCCACGGTCTGCATGAGCTGTGGATTTTGTGCGGAATTCTGCCCATTTGACGCGATCAAAATGAACCATGATGTCGAATTGGCCGTATTCGACCGCTACCCTCAGCTTGTCTATGATAAAGAAGAGCTAACAGTCCCCGTGGAGTACTATGCGGCGCTGTGGCCCACGCAATACGCGCAAGAAGAAAAAGCGCGCCGAGAGGCCGAAGAAGCCGAACGAGCCAAAGCGGAGGCTAAGGCGAAAGCGGATGCTGAGAAGGCCAAAACAGCCGCAGAGAGGCCAAAACGGACACCGGAAGAGATTGAAGCGATGAAAAAGAAGGCCGCAGAACGCTCCGCTGCCGCCCGGGCAAAAGCAGCCGGTGCGGAAGCCGGCAGTACGCCAGACGCCAGCGCCGGTGGAGCTGAAGACGCCGACGCGAAGCGCGCGCGTCTCGAAGAACTGAAACGCAAGGCTGCCGAACGAGCGAAACAACGCCGTGAATCCAGCGAGTAACCAAGCGCCTTCACCGGCCAACACTTGCTGAAGGAAACCGCGATGACCGTAATATTCAAGTATGTAGGACATTCCACGTTCACCGTAGATGTGGACGGGATCAAACTGATTCTCGATCCTTTTCTGGCGCCGCATAATCCAATGGCCTCACTTACTGCCGGAGACGTGGATGCGGACTTTATGCTGATTTCACACGGTCATCAGGACCACATCTGCGATGCCGCCGCCGTCGCCAAACGTACAGGCGCCCTGGTCATCAGCAACGCCGAGATCATCACGTGGTTGCGAAACCAAGGAGTGGAGAACGGTCACGCCATGAATACCGGCGGCGCGTATTCGTTCCCGTTTGGCAGAGTGAAGATGACGGTAGCGCACCATAGCTCGCGCCTGCCTGACGGCTGCAATGGGGGCAATCCGGTCGGACTACTGCTTCAGTTCAACGACGGCCACGATGTGTATTTCGCAGGAGATACCGCGCTGACTTACGACATGAAATTGATCGGCGAGTCCGGCGGCGTTGACCTGGCCTTGCTGCCTATCGGAGACAACTTCACTATGGGACCGGAAGATGCCATACAGGCGGCCTCATTAGTAAAAGCGAAGCACGTGGTCCCCATGCATTACAACACGTTCCCGGTAATCGAGCAGGATCCGGAGGCGTTCGCTACTGCGCTTCGCGAGGTGACGGCGATCGACTGCACGGTACTCGCTCCTGGCGAGGAACTCATACTAGATTAGTTTGGTTACTGCAATATGTGGTAGGGGTCTGTTGGCCGGCGGCCACACCGGATACGGGTAGCTTTCCGTTTAGGAGAGGCATTGATGAGCACCAGTGAATTTGCACTACAATCGAAAGCCGAATTGCTTTTTCCGGCACATCTGATAGCTACGCTGCGCGAGCTTCGAGGAGATGAATGGCGCGAATTGGTGGACAGGGTGACCGCGCTGCCTGAGACTCATCCGGATTCGCTTGCTTTCGTCTTGATGATGATAGAACTAGACGGTTGTCTGCGCTGTAACAGCAACAACTACAAGTTCTTGCGCGGCTGCTTTCTATGCGCCACACAAGCCGTCCAGTCATTCAAAGGCACAGACGCCGATCTGCTCGACTTGTTCGGTAAGGCCAGGAAAGAGCTGGAAATGCAGTTGCAGCGCGGGGTGCGCCCCGGTGAGTTGAAGATAGCCGTATAGGCATTTGAGCCACGATTGCCAGATTCAGGAATTTTGACAGCCAGCGCCCGGCGCGCTGGCATTTTTGTGGAAGAATAGACAGGATGCAAAGTCCCGGGTCGGCAGTAGCCGCTCCCGCACACGGAAGAGACCACGGCTTCACCATTCGAGTTGCCATCATCGGCGGCGGTGTTACCGGATTGACCGCGGCGTACGACCTGGCCGGGTCGTCAACTGCCGCAGCGCCCATTCAAGTCGACGTCTTTGAAGGCGGTATCGAACTGGGCGGGCTGGCCGCAGGTTTTCGCGGCCGCCCCGAATGGGAGTGGCCGCTAGAACGTTTTTATCACCATCTCTTCACCAACGATGATGCAATTATCGGGCTCACCAACGAGATTGGACTGGCCGATAGACTAACTATCCATTCCCCTATCACGGCCATGTATCGCCATGGCGATTTTTATCCGCTTGATACGCCACTACGGGTGCTTCGTTTTCCACTCATCCCCCTTTGGGACCGTTTGCGCATGGGTGCTGTGCTGGCCTACCTGCGCTACAATCCGCAGCGCCCTTGGCAGCGATACGATGGCATCGTTGCCGACGAGTGGCTTTCACACTGGATGGGGAAGAAGGCCTACCGCACCGTATGGCAACCGATGTTGCAGGGCAAGTTTGGCCGACGCTATAGCCAAGTCAACCTGGCATGGTTCTGGGCGCGAATCTACAAGCGTACACCGAAGCTTGGCTACTTCCAGGGCGGATTCCAAGCATTTGTGAATGGTCTCGCCGCCGCGGCCCATGGCCGAGGTGCCACCATACAATTGCAGCATCCCGTTACAAGCATTGTTCGAATGGACTCGGGTGAGTACTCAGTGCAGTCTGAGGATGGGCGGCGCGAAAGCTATGATGCTGTATTGTGTACAATTGGTCCAGGAGCAATGATGAAACTGGTGCCCGAACTTCCAGACGAATACCGAGCAAGGCTTGAGCAACTCCAGAGCATGGGCGCGGTCGTGTTGACCATCGCATTGGATAGACAACTGATGCACGAAGTCTACTGGGCAAACATTCCGAAGGTAGAAGGACTGCCTTTCCTTGCACTAGTCGAACATACCAACATGATCGACCCCATCCACTATGACGGAGACCATCTGCTCTACATTGGCGACTACCTAGAGACTAGTCACCGCTATTTCGAGCTAAGCGCGGAAGAGTTGCTCAGTGAAATCGAACCCTATCTCTCACACTTCAACAAGGACTTCAACCCAACGTGGGTGAAGGGCGTGTGGATACACAAGGCCAAGTACGCCCAGCCGGTGCCCTCCGTAGGTTACAAAGCACTGATACCGTCCGTGCGCACGCCGTTGCCGGGGCTCTATCTCGCGTCCATGAGTCAAGTGTATCCTTGGGATCGCGGCACGAACTATGCAGTAGAAATCGGACGCGAGGTGGCCGGCATGGTCAAAGAAGATATCCAAAATGGCGCCGTCCGCGGACGAACCCGCGTCCCGGCATAGCTGGAACAGCGGCTACATCTTTCGGAGCGTAACGTGACCGACATGGTCAGAATAGTTCCATCGAGAGGATTGCATTATGTCAAATAACCAGGACGACCAGACTGTTGTGACGGAGGATGCAGTACGGCGGGCCTTGGCGACTGTCCAGGAACCCGAACTACATAACGATCTGGTGTCACTCAACATGGTACGCGACGTCGCCATCAACGGCGGTGACGTTACATTTACAATCGTGTTGACCACGCCTGCCTGCCCCTTGCAGACACAGATCGAAGAGGAAAGCACGGCTGCCGTCAAGCAAATTGCCGGCGTAGAAAACGTGAACGTGCAATTTGATTCGAACGTGCGCAGCGACGCCCGCATTGCCAGCAAGCTCGATGTTCCGATCAAGAACGTCATCGCAGTGGCAAGCGGTAAAGGCGGGGTGGGCAAAAGCACAATCGCTACCAATCTCGCCGTCAGTCTGGCCCAATATGGAGCCAGCGTTGGTCTACTGGATGCCGACATCTATGGTCCGAATATCCCTATGATGTTTGGCCTAAACGGTCCGCCGGAAGTTCGGGACAATAAGCTCATACCCATGGAGGCATTTGGCGTCAAGGTTATGAGCATGGGCTTTCTTATGCCGGAGGGTGAGGCGCTCGTGTGGCGAGGTCCCATGCTGCACAAAGCCATCCAGCAACTCCTGGAAGACGTTGTGTGGGGTGAACTTGACTACCTGATCGCGGATATGCCGCCGGGCACAGGCGACGTTCAGCTGAGCTTGGCGCAGAACGTGCCGTTGACAGGTGGAATCATTGTAACCAGCCCACAGGCGGTAAGCGTCAGCGACGCGCAACGTGGCGCAACGGCATTTACCCATCTCGATGTTCCCATCATAGGCGTCATAGAGAATATGAGCGGTGAGGTCTTCGGTACCGGCGGCGGCCAGATCGTGGCCAATGCCATGGGCATCGAATTCCTCGGTAGCGTCGACCTCGATCCGCACATCCGTATCGGCGGCGATGCCGGACGCCCCATCGTCGTGGCGGAGCCGGAGAGCGAAACAGCGAAGGCATTGCGCATGCTGGCGCGCAAGATAGCAGCACGGATAAGCGTTTTGTCCCTCGCGCCGAAACCAGAATTACGCGTGAGCTAGCAGATAGCTGGACTGCCCAATGACGGAATTCGCCGCCTGCGATGAGCGGTCATCGACTGTTGAGTCGAACATACCTAAGTCCGGTCTTAGCTGGGCGACACTCAAAGTCAATCACATGTGAATGGGTCGACGGGCATCGCCATCTACCCATTCACTCTTTCAGCAAACGGCATTTTCAGCAACAGCGGCCACTGTCTCCGAAACAAGTAGGGTAAAGGCTACCCGTGCTGACAAACATCGAAAAGATGGTGTTCGTCATACTGGTGGCGGCATCGTTGGCGTACGCGTTCTTCGGCTTCCGCTCCGTCTACCGCGTCGTTCATCGCGGTTCTGGAGTCCCACCCACGCGGTCAGACATTTTGGCCCGTGTATGGGGTGCTCTCCGCACCTGGGTACTGGAGACTTCGATCTGGAAGCTCCGGCGGCCCACCAGCATCTTTCACATTACCATCGCCTGGGGCTTCATCTTCTTCGTGCTCGTCAATTTCGGTGACGTCCTCTATGGACTGTTTGGGTTACCATTCCTGGGGACGGGGCTGCTGGGGGACATATACCGGCTGGCTGCCGACCTCGCGTCCGTGGCGGTCATTATCGGGATGGTCTATTTCCTCTTGCGGCGTTTTGTTTTCGATAGACAGACCCTGACCTATCGGGACAATGTCATTCTTCTGGATAGCGTACGCGACGGAGGGCCAAATAGAGACTCGATCATCGTCGGCGGCTTCATCCTACTGCACGTGGGTTTTCGGCTGATCGGAGAGAGTTTCCACGTGGCAGGAAACAGGCCCGACCTTTTCCAGCCATTTGCCACATCCATCAGCACGCTCTGGAGCGGATGGGAACGGCCCTCGCAAGTTGGCGGGGAACATCTATCCTGGTGGCTGGCAATTGGCCTCATCCTGGCATTTATACCGTACTTCCCTTATACGAAACATTTCCATTTGATCATGTCGGGCGTCAACTTCGTCACCAAGCCCGGCAGGACATCCATGGGATCGCTTGACCCCATTGATTTCGAGGATGAAAGTGTGGATGAGTTCGGCGTTTCGACCGTCGAGCAGTTGCCGTGGACGCACCTGGTCGATGCCTATTCCTGCATCATGTGCAACCGTTGCCAGGACGTTTGCCCCGCGTATACGACCGGCAAGGAACTGTCGCCGTCGGCCCTCGAAGTGAACAAACGGTACTATCTGAACGCCAATCTCGAGCGACTGGCCGCTGGCAACCGATCAGGGCAGACATTGCTGGATTTTGCCATCAGCGAATCGGCGGTCTGGGCGTGTACCGCATGCGCCGCGTGCGTGGATATCTGTCCGGTCGGCAACGAGCCCATGTTCGACATCATGTATATACGGCGACGCCAGGTGCTGATGGACGGCGCGTTCCCGAACAAACTACAGGGCGCGTATCGTGGTATGGAGCGAAACGGAAACCCTTGGAATCTGAGCCCATCAGACCGAATGTCCTGGGCGACTGGTCTCGCCGTACCCACGGTCGCAGAAAATCCGGATGCGGACGTGTTGTGGTGGGTAGGTTGCGCCCCCGCGTACGATCCACGCGCCCGGGAAACGGCGCGCGCCCTCTCAAAGGTATTGGCCGCCGGATCGGTTAACTACGCCGTTCTCGGCGACAGGGAGCGCTGTACGGGTGACGCCGCCCGGCGTTCAGGCAATGAGTACCTCTTCTATGAACTCGCAACGGCCAACATTGAGACGCTGGAGGAAGTCGCTCCGAAACGCATCGTCACAACGTGTCCACACTGTCTTCAGACACTGGGCAAGGAATACGGGCAATATGGAGCAAAGTACCTGCAGAATTGTGACGTCGTCCATCATACTCAACTCATCGCCGAACTGGTGAATGACGGTCGTCTCCCGCTCACTGCAGGCAACGGTGGTGACAGAACGCCCGCTGTCACCTACCATGACCCCTGTTTTCTCGGCCGGCAGAACGGCATCGTGGATGAGCCGCGACAGCTTCTGGCTTACCTTACCCTCAATTTGCAGGAAATGCCGCGCCATGGAACTCAATCGTTTTGTTGTGGCGCGGGTGGCGGCCAGATGTGGAAAGAGGAGGAACCCGGCTTCCAGGCTGTGAATGCCACGCGCTATCGCGAAGCCACTGAGACCGGTGCACAGATGGTTGCTACGGGATGCCCCTTTTGCCTTACCATGCTCACCGACGCGCGGAACCAGGCCGGCGGAGGACCTGTTGTGAAGGATATCGCCGAACTCTTGGTAGAGCGGCTTGCATGACAGAATAGACCGTATAGATAGGTAAAACATCGCGCGGGCGCGCTATGGGCGGCCGACGAGAACGTGATTTCTTGATGCGCACTAAGCTGGCTGATATACTATCGGTATGTCCAGATGCCCAGCACAATCGCGTGACACTGAGTAGTTCGCCGCGCCGGCGACCAGAAAGGTTCGGTTGGGACCACGTTGATTCAGACCAGCCATCGCATGACCACTGAGCCCGTAGTAGTCGCCAGCGAGAATGGGCGCGCCGGCCTGATCGAAGCAATGAACCTGCTGCGAGCAGGCGGTAGCGCTGTGGACGCTGTCGAGCTTGCGGCGCGCATTACCGAGGACGACCCGGACGAGCACTCCGTTGGCTTCGGCGGCATCCCTAACGTGCTCGGGGAGGTGGAACTCGATGCCAGCATCATGGACGGAAGGACGCTTAGGACAGGAGCGGTGGCGGCGCTGCGAGGATACGGCAATCCAATCCTTCTGGCACGTCAGGTGATGGAGCGCCTTCCGCATGTCCTGCTGGCCGGTGAGGGCGCAGCGGAGTTTGCAGCTGAAATTGGCTATCAAACAGCAGATCAACGTACAGAGGAATCGCTACGTATCTGGCGCAAACGCTTTGAGGAGTACGGTCATAACGCGGAAGATATTGTATCCGTCACGGACGCTGCGAATACGTTGACCAGGCCGCTCGGTTTAACATACAAGCCGGCGTCGGCCGAAGGAAGCCATTTGGGCACGGTGAACTTCCTGGCACGCGATCGATTCGGAGACCTGGCCAGTTCCGTGAGCACGAGCGGGATCGGGTGGAAATACCCAGGACGAGTGGGAGATAGTCCCATCATTGGTGCAGGCAACTATTGCGATAATCGCTATGGAGCGGTCACGTGTACCGGAATGGGCGAACTCGCCATCAGAGCTGGCACGGCACGCAGCCTTGTCCTTTACTTAAAGATGGGCTACTCGCTTCGCGAGGCAGGTGAGGAGGCATTGAGAGACCTGGCCTTCCTAGGTAACGAACCGGGCAGATACATGAACATCCTGGCACTCACCCCTGATGGGGAATGTGAAGGGTTCACGACGGTGCCAGGCAAGCAGTATATCTATATGAAAGCGGATATGGAGTCGCCCCTTTTGGTGGACCGTCGCAGCCTGTAACGGCGCCTCTGACCATTTCCGTGGCCAGCATTCTTCACCCAAATACGGGGATGGATCTGAATCCATTGATATCTAAAAAGGAACTGAATAGTAGGGAGAAAAATGAGCGACTACGATTATGATCTTCTCGTCCTCGGCAGTGGTCCGGGGGGGTATGTGGCGGCAATCCGGGGTGCGCAAGTAGGACTCAAGACGGCCATCGTGGAAAGGGAAAATCTCGGCGGCGTGTGCCTGAACTGGGGCTGTATTCCTACCAAGGCGCTGATCCACAACGCCGACGTTTTGGAAACCTTGCACGAAGCCAGCAAGCTGGGATTCTCGTTTGAGAATCTCACGGTAGACTATTCGGCTGCCGTGAAGCGCAGCCGCGACGTCTCGGGTAGACAAACGAAGGGCGTGGCTTTCTTGATGCGCAAGAACAAGATAGACGTGATAGAGGGGCACGGCGTCTTTACCGATCCCCACACGATTGCGGTCACTCCCTCAGAAATCAATCCGGATGGCGACGAGAGGTCCGTAACGGCGGAGAATATTATCATCGCCGTAGGCGCGAGGGCGCGTGGATTGCCCGGCGTCGAGATTGACGGCAAGCAGGTTATTCAGTATCGCGACGCAGTCGTCATGGATGATCTACCCGAGAAATTGATCATTGTCGGCTCCGGCGCTATTGGCATGGAGTTTGCCTATGTGTTCAACACCTACGGCGTAGATGTGACCGTAATCGAAATGCTCGACCAGCTTCTGCCGCTGGAAGACGAGGAAGTTGCGGATGAGGTAGCCAAATCGTTTCGCAAGCAGGGCATCAAGACGTTGATCAGCACACGCACCGAAGAGGTGAAAAAACTGGAAAACAGCGTGGAGGTCATCGTCCGGAATCTGCAGGACGATTCCACAGAGACACTGGTTGCTGACAAAGTGCTGATGGCGATCGGCATCCAACCTAATACGGACAACGCTGGACTGGACGCGTCCGGTGTCGAACTGGATCAACGAGGCTACGTCACGATCGACGAATACATGCGTACCAATGTACCGCATATTTATGCAATTGGAGACTGCACCGGCAAGCTTGCGCTGGCGCACGTGGCGAGCGCCCAGGGCATCGTAGCCGCTGAGACCATGGCAGGAGCAGAAACGGTCCCATTTCCCCCGGAGCGCTATCCCTTTATGCCGCGCTGCACTTACTGCAGCCCGCAGGTCGCAAGCCTCGGTCTGACTGAGAAGCAGGCCATCGAGGCAGGCCATGAGATCAAAATAGGCAAGTTTCCATTCATGCCCAATGGGAAGGCGCAGGCACTGGGCGTGCGCGTGGGCTTTGTGAAGTTGATTGCCGACGCGAAATATGGTGAGATCTTGGGCGCACACTTAGTGGGACCGGAAGTCACGGAGTTGTTGCCGGAGCTGAGCCTGGCACAGTTTATGGAGATCACACCGGAAGAGATCGCCCGCACTGTACACGCGCATCCGACGCTCAACGAAGTGATTATGGAAGCTGCCCATGCGGTCGAGGGTCAGCCAATTCAAATGTAGGAATGCCGGCACCGGCTATGAGTTCAGCATTGCCAGAGGCAGTCGTATTATTGCGGCTCGTTGTACGCTTTGCGGAGACGGACCTGATGGGTATAGTGCATCATGGCGTCTACGCGGAATGGTTGGAGGCCGGCCGCGTTGCCTGGTTGGACGCCGCCGGTATTCCGTACATAGAAGTGGCACGGGGCGGGTATCACTTGGCGGTCACAGGGTTGACGATCGCCTACCGGACGCCGGCTCGCTTCGGTGACACCATAGAAGTAGCGACGAGGCTGACCAGCCTGCAGAGCCGCAAGGCCTCGTTTGCCTACGAAGTATATAATGCCGCGGATAGGGCGCTGCTAGCCACCGGGCTGACTGAGCACGTCTGCGTGGATGGAGACGCACACGTTGCTCGCATTCCCGCCGATATCGGCGAACGAATACGATCCGGGGCGAATGAGTTAGCCGCCGCCAAAGCGTAGAAGTTGATGTTTGATGAGATACCCAGGTCGCCATGATACATATTGAGCAACACGGCCCGGTCATTGCAATCCGTCTCGCGCGGTCTTTCCTTGGGCGGCCCGTCTACTGGACGGCAGCCTATTGGATAGACGGGCTCTTAATCGACAGCGGCCCGCCCTGTACCGCGCGCGAACTCACACGGTACGTGAAAGGTTTGGGGCTGGATCAGGTCGTGGTGACACACGCGCATGAGGATCATTTCGGCGGCTTGCCGCATTTGCGCCGAGAATTCCCGGATGCCAGTTTCTATGCACCGAGGCGCGCGCTGGAAAAGATCGCAGACCCAGGGCTGGTGAGGATACAGCTTTTTCGCCGCGTGCTCTGGGGCACACCGGCGCCGCTGACCGGTCTAGAGTCCATCAGCGATGTGGATGACCGTATCATGACGCCATCGTACTCGTTCCGCGCCGTCGAGACTCCTGGCCACAGCCCTGATCATATCAGCCTCTTCGAGCCCGACCAGCGCTGGTTGTTTTCAGGCGATGCTTTCATAGGCGGTGAGGAAAAGGCATGGCCACGGGACTACGACCTTTTCGGCGTGGTCAGCAGTCTACGTACATTGGCCAGTCTCCGGCCTGAACGGTTGTTCCCGGGCAGCGGCACCGTGCGCCGAACACCGATTCCCGATATTCATGCGAAGATAGGCTACTACACACGGTTGGCGGAACAAGTCGCTGAATATGAACTCGACGGCGCGACGATTTCTGAGACGGCTGCCAGCCTTTTGGGGACCGATACGCGTTTCCGGCTCTGGACCGGCGGAAGCTTCACCGCCCCGCATCTAGTTGAAGCGTGCCGCGCCTACAATAGTCTGGTCCGACCGCGCCAGCAGTTGCGTCACGGTTCGGGCGCAACGCCAAAGACGGGCACGCAGGAAGACTCGATTGGCCCACCCTACTCCCGTTCGACGGATTGGTCTCTTTGACGCGTCAAAAGATAGAATCACAGATCTCAGGAGCAACATGCGAATCCTGATCACCGGCGGCGCCGGCTTCATCGGCAGCCGTCTTGCCAACCAACTACATCGTCGCGGCAACTACGTACGCGTACTGGACGATCTGAGTAGCGGTGATCCATCGCTGTTGTCAGAAGGCATCAACCTCAATCGCGGCGACGTGCGCGACATCCCAAAGCTGTGGTCACTGCTGCAAGGTGTGGACGTAGTGTACCATCTCGCCGCACGCGTAAGTGTTCCCGCATCCGTCCTTTATCCGCGCGAATACAACGACGTAAATGTTGGAGGGACCGTCAGCGTCCTAGAAGCAATTCGTGACGTGGGAAGTGTTTCCCGGGTGGTGCTCGCCAGTAGCGCCACCGTATACGGTGACCAGCGTGTGCAGCCCATCTCAGAGGATCGCGACATCAGGCCGGCTGTGCCCTATGCTGTGAGCAAAGCCGCAGCGGAGCAATACTTGTTCACACTGGGCAGGCTCGGCGGATTCGAAGCGGTTGCCCTGCGCATATTCAATACCTACGGTCCCGGCCAGGACGTGCCGCCAGCGCACGCTCCGGTCATTCCC
The DNA here is from genome assembly GCA_046259705.1 of Caldilineaceae bacterium. Classification (GTDB taxonomy): domain Bacteria; phylum Chloroflexota; class Anaerolineae; order Caldilineales; family Caldilineaceae; genus JASGTU01. The sequence continues at coordinate 40,416 of JBJYXA010000651.1, read as the reverse complement.
CAGTTTCTACGCCAAATCGCGGGACGTGGGTCCGTGGTCGTGAATGGAGATGGCCGTCAGACGCGCGATTTTGTCTATGTCGACGATGTGGTAGATGCGTTAGTCAGCGCAGGTACGGCACCAAATGTCGACGGTGAAATCATCAATGTGGGCAGTGGAGAAGAGATCGCGATTCGTGAATTGGTTGCCCTTATTAGCGGGATCTTATCGGAAGAGGCTAATGTACTCTACAATACCGAGGCCTCCGGCGGTATTGCACGGCTGACGGCCGACGTTACAAAGGCCGGTGAACTACTTCGATACCGGCCAAAGATTCAGTTGGAACGCGGGCTGCGAAAACTTCTAGATGAGGACCCCAATCTTAGGCGGGTGGCCGCCGGAATCCATCGCTCGGGTCGTCCGAATGACGCCCCGCCAACGACACGAAACGAGATTGCATGACCAAGCGATACATTGCCGCCATTGTACTCCTTGCAGGGTTCACCATGTCAGTGCTGGCAGGATGTGGTGCAACTACAGGGAATGGAGAGCGGGTTCTCACAGCATATTTGAGCGCAAATCGAAGCAAGGTGGATGAAGTGGTCAGCGGCGACACTACCGCCATACCTTTCGTCGTAGAAGCCGGCACACCCGCTCGCAGCGTGGGCGAAAATTTGGTAGCTGCAGGTCTGATCCAAGATGATCTGTTGTTCGAAGCTTATGTGCGCGTGAACAACCTCGCGGAAAAGCTCGAGGCGGGGACGTTCATGCTCTCCCCCTCCATGACCATGGCCGAAATCGTGGAGAAACTACAGGATGCGCAGGCTAAAAGCATAACGATTACGATTCCGGAAGGCTGGCGATTGGAGCAGGTGGCCGAATACCTGGCCGAGGCAAACGTTTTCGCCGACTATGATTTGAGCGCCGACGTACCTGGGGCCGAGGTCTACCGCGAGGAGGCCGTCAGCGGTGACGTTGCAGGCGTCGACTTGGAACGCTATCCCTTCCTGCGGGACCGGCCGGAAGGGGCGAGTCTCGAAGGATTCCTATTCCCGGACACTTACGACGTGCCCGCCGTAGGTACGGTTCCTGCGGACGTCTTCAGTCGCCAACTTGATAACTTCGCAGCTAAGGTCGTCCCTGTCTACGAGGAAGCTGTGGCCGCCGGTACGACGGACATGAATCTCTATGAGGTTCTGACACTAGCCAGCATCGTAGAGCGGGAGGCGGTGATCCCTGAGGAGAGGCCGGACATCGCTCGCGTCTACATGAACCGGCTGGCAAACGGCATCGCGCTGGAGGCAGACCCCACAGTACAATATGCCATGGGCTATCAGGAGGATAGCGGTCAGTGGTGGAAGACACCCGTCTTCCTGGAAGAATATAGCAGCGTCGACAGCCCCTACAATACCTACCTCAATGCCGGAATGCCTCCCGGACCGATCGCAAGTCCCGGACTGAGCAGCATTCGGGCCGTGTTGAATCCGGCTGCCAACGACTATCTTTACTTCGTCGCCGTTCCGGATGGTACGGGCGCACACGTATTCGCCCCGACCTGGGAGGAACACCTGGCGAATGTGGCGGCCTACGAAGCGCGACCGTAAGCGGCCAAGCAGACACTCTCAGACTGCACTGAACCAGTTGATATATATGGCTGCGAACGAAATTACGGTCTACGTTGTGCGTCTAGCAGGCAAGGTGCAGCGGCCGATTAGTCAGCCTCTGGCGTCTGAGGGGCGGCAATGCGATGGTCAAATCCCACGTCAGAGTGACGCTCGTGTGTAGACTGAGTACCTTTTGACCTCTCCGCGTCTACGCTGTCGCGATAGGGTCTGTCGGCGGCCATGTAGAAGCGAAGGTTGTCGACGAGAGAGACAAGCGTTCGTTGCTCCGAGGGCAGGAATTCCAGTTCTTCGCGATAACGCCGAATGCTGTCCAGGTCATCGAGGGCCAAACCATGAACGGTGCGCACGAAGATGATCGTGAACGGGTTCTCCGTAGGCAAAAGCCGAACGCCAAATTCCTCCAGCAATGAGCGAGTGAGGTCACTGTCTGCACTGCCGGACGCGGCAGCGAAATCCACAGTTATACCGTACACGGCCAGCCTATCGGCAACGTCGTAGTTCGCCGTAGGCTTGGCCCGATTCCAAGCAGCCTCCACATAGCGACGGTCTGTCCATTGTTGGGCGTCGTCCGCTTCCCACTCATCGATAATGCCCATAACGCGCAACTGCCGTTGGATATCCTTCTCGTCAGTTGCGCCCCGCCATAGCAAGCGCTCGATGCTGAATTCCTCGGTAAGCGCACGGATCAGGTCGCTGCGAACAGGGTTGGGTTCCTGAATGCTGACGGGCGCTACTGACTGCCGTACAGTCTGTCGAATAAAATCGGCAATCGTATGCGCCTGGTTGGCGTGTGATGTTGCGCCGGAGACTGGGGCTGACCGCAAAATGCGCTCCATCTCTTGGCGCCAAGCAGGATCACCCCACAGGCTGTCCAACCGCTCCTCGCTGCGCTGACCGTAGGCATCCAAGCGCGTGCGAAGATAATCGAGACACCTATCCCAGAGTTGCTGATTGAAATAGGGAACGTAGAGGTAGGTGCGGTGGATACCGCTCGGCGGCACGACAGGCATCAGTGGCGGCGTGCTCAGGTCACGCAACTCGTCCATGGCGTCTCTCAGCATCCGATGCCAGTTCCCTAGGATCTGAATCAACCGCTGGTGCATGCGAATCAGGCCGTCGTGGGTCTGCGCCTGAAGCTCGGCTGTGAGTTCCGCACGCGCCAACTCGATGCGCGCCAGTCGCTGGTTGCGTATTCGGGTGCGGTGAATTCGATAGGTGAGCAGACCGGCAGCAAAGATGCCGACCGCAAACCCCGCCAAGGCTAACCCGTCTCGCGCAGGGCTCCACCCGATTCGCGAGAGCGCAACGAAGATCAGCGTGAAGAGTGCTACCAGCGCAAGTGCGGCGCCTGCCCGCACCATGATAGAGCCGAGAGAAGCAGTTTTCGCTACGGTCTCATGGTAATTCAGGCGCCACTCGTTCAGAGCTTGCTCACGCTGGATTCGGCCCAATTCACGCATGCTGGGCGTCAGCTCCAGTTCCAGCTTCTGCAGGGATTCTTCTACCTCGTGTAGCCAGCGGCCTGCCTGCTCGTGAGCCCGCACCAAACCGGCCGGTGATGCGGCTAACAGGTCAAGCGTCCGGCGATGCATGCTTGCCAGGAGCTGCGGCACCACTCGCCCGTCAGCCTCCAGGCCCGCAGCAAAGGCTAGGCTCGTATCGGCCCCGGCAGTCGAAAGCCCAAGCGCCTCGTCGATAGCATTGGGGCCCGCCGCCAAGTCAAATGTCCGTTTCACTTCGATCAGTTGATCGTCGAGCGCATCCGCCCAGGCGAACGGTGCGAGATATCTGAGTTCGGAAGCGGTGACAGGGGAAAAAACGAAAGTCCTGCGAACTGTTAGGTCGGTGACGGTCGAGGGGCTTGGATTTCCAAAGAGCTGTGGCATGCGCGCAGCCAGCTTTGTCAAGGCGGTGTGCTGTGAAAAGCCAAGGTCACGGAGGCTGGGGCTGGCCGGATCGACCCGCATCATCTTGGCGAGAGGATGATTGGGAACTGGTGCATCCGGGGAACTCCGGAGCACCCATTCATGCACGAGACGGCTTTCCTCCTGGCGATTCACCGCATGCAGGATCTGCTGCACGGGTACGTAATCCGCCGCGGCGCCCACCAAACTGTACGGTCGCTGATCGGCCGCTCGGAGTCCGTAACCAAGCTGTTCCTGCACAAATAGATCGGCACTGCCGGCGATGAATGCCTCGAGCGCATTGCCCGCGAGTACGGCCAATTCATGGCTGTCTTCGGCTACGCCCTGGTTGCTTTTCTCGCGGTCCAGCAGATAAATATGGTCGAATATTGGTTCGCCAATGTGATCGACTAGCACGCGGCTGCCGTTACGAATGTTCGCCAGCATCTCATCACGCATCTGCGCAGCACCGGACGCGTGTCCGCGCACGCCTGTGAGCGCTTCCAATTCGGCGAGCGCAGCGTATCCGGCGGCATCTTCGACTGGACGTGAACGATCCAGGGCGTAGCTGCCTGTAGCAAACAATCCGACGACCGTCGAGATATGGCGCCTGCCCAACCGGTGCATCAGTCCCGCGACAATTGGCCATATTAGGGCGGAAGCGTTGGGCTCAAACATGGGCGCTACGACGTACAACGTGGTCTGCACAAAGGGATCGTCCGGTGAAAGATAATCGCGCCGGATTGGGTCGAGTAGGTTCGACTCGATCAACCTCGAGACAGTGTCAGCGTGAAGAGCACCAGCTCGAAACATATCGTCACGGCGTGCCCGACGAAGGCTCTTACCGGTTTCGGCGTCGGGGGTGTTGAACGGAAGGCTGGCGCCCACAGCCGGAGCGCGGAACGGCTGCTTATCGAACGAGAGCGGTTCCAAAATGGTCTCGGTCTCGAACATGAGCGAGAGCGCACGCCGTTCCGATTCGGTAAGCACAGCACCCTTCATCGAATCGCCTGGAGTCGGCGATGTATGGTCGATATTGGCCAATAACCGCTCTATATAGAAGGGCGGCAACACCTGTTCTGCCGGCAGCTTACTGAGCCGGAATTGCGCCAACCCACTGCCCGTAAGCAGCGGTTCGGGAAGAACGGCTCCAAGACTGGTAATCCGGGTCAGGTCTGGTTCTTCCTTACCGCGCGCGGCGCGCTGTTCTTGCGCCGCCTGGATGCGCGGGGCGACGTGCAAAAGCGTTTGGAGTCCCCAACCACCGAAGCACAATATCGCGGAACGGCTGTGTGTGTAGTGTACGGCCATGGCAGGAATAAGCGATCGTTAATTTTCAGATCGTGAATATCGGTCCGAACGCAAGACGCGAATGGGATCCAACTCCGATGAAACCGATTCCGGCGTGATTTCCGGCAATGACGCCCATTGCGGATTCAGGTGAAACTCCTCGCGTACGGGAAAGTCAAGGTCATTCTCGTATTGGGCGCGGAAATCATCCAGACGTTCCAGGAGCGTAACGGGCAAACCGTGGACAATCCATACTGCGTCCATGCGCATGTGATCTCCGGTGGGCACCCACTTGATGTCCTCTTTTCCCACCGTAGCAGCCATGAAGCTGGGATCATCCTGGCGGTTCGTAGGAACCGCTGCCAAACGGATATGCTCCAAGTTCGATTCATGGAAGCTGAAGCGATCGGCATCCCAACGAATGTATGGGTTCAGCCGGTCGAGCCACTGATGCACACGGTTATCGGGGCGTTGTCGCGTGCGCTCTACTTCTTCACCGTGTTGTACGGTGATAATATGGTTAATATCCACGAGGGAGTGCACGCGCTGCAGTAGCGCGTCGTTATCGACGGTCGCCACGTTGAGTTGTGCAAATACCTCATCGGCAGACATGGCTGCGATTTTGGCGGTAATACGCTCGAAAAGAGGCGCCAACGAATTGCGCCAATCTGCGGCCGTCACCGTCGTCGCCGCCTGGTTGTAGAAATGCTGCAGGTAGTCTCGACCCACCGCGCCGGTTTCCAGTTCATAATAGGTGCTCGTACTGGGTTGACCGTCGGGGATACGCGGGTCTATGCGGTCGGCCATGCGCGTCGCTTCCTGGTTTGCACGGGCGAGGGCAACGGCACAGGCGTTGATCTGGCTGCGAAGCGCTTCACGCATGACGGCAGCCTGTTTTCCGATCTGCTCGACCAGCGCGACATCGACCGCGTCTCGCTTCTGATAGATGCGCATGCGCGCCTTGCGGTTCGCCATTTCCCGCGCCCGCTCGCGGGCCTGTCGCGGGCTCACCGCCATCATCAGCAGGTCCCCAAAACCGCCCGCTAACTGCTGCGCCTGCTCAGCGAAACCACCCTGCTGGGCAAGAACTTTGCGCCAAAAGATCCTATCTTCCTCGCTGACTATGGCCCCATCCACCAGGAAGAGCCGTTGCCGCGGTAGGGATTCCGAAGGCGCGGTCGCGGATGTCGCCGGGCTCAGCAGGTCGCACAACGCAATGCCGCCACGAATGCCGGTATCCAACAGGGCTTGGTTCATCGTCTGCTGGATCGGTTCCCAGAAACCATGCCAGGCGCCTTCCAGCCCTTCGACCTCCTCAAGAACAGCATCGAGCCGATCGTTGTCCAGTGCAGAGAAACGACCGGAGAGATGCGAATGCAACGTCTGCCACAGACTAAGAATTCGCTGGCGATCTGCATCCGGCAGTCCTCGTCTGGGGTCGGTGAGTGTGGGTCCCGAAGCCATGCGCCGAATCAGGTCCGCGACAAATGCGCGTTGCCAGAAATCGACGAGCGATTCATGGGGGGCGACTAGGGCTGAGGCGGCAAAACTGCTATAGACGAGAAAATGGCGCCGGTTAATGTTGCGGTCACCGGTCACTTCGCCGGCCGCCGCCTCCATGTCAAACATTCGCTCGCGCACAACATTCACTTCGAGTCCGAGAATCTCACTACTCAAATGGCTAATTGCCGTAAGCTGAATCAAATGAGCAGCCATTTTCTCGGCATCGGACTTGTGCGCCAGGCTGCGCCCTTCGCGATTTGTCCGGCCCATTAAGAAGATGAAATCGAATGGCGCATAGGGCGTATCGGGCAGTTCACGCTGTTCACTGGGATAGAGCGCGCGAAACTTCTGCGTTTCCTGAAAATAGTTCAGTTCTTTCAACGCGGCGTAGGCGTTGGCGCGGATGCGACGGCGCTGCAGGTCGCTAGAAATCTCCGCCTCGATTACGTCAGGCAGAAAGAAGATCCCGACGATGCGTGCGTTGTTACGCACTTCAGCGCGAATGCGGTGCACGACATCTAGAAACATGCCTGCCCCGGTACCACCACAAAGACTGCTGACCACATAGATGAGTTGATAGTTGCCCACCACGGGAAATCCGCGGTTCTGGGCCGTCTCCATATCGCGAATCTTATCCAGGTTCGTCAGTTTTGCGGCAAGCTGTTGCTTAAAAGTCACATAGTTGCGAAAGAAACAGAGTCTACCAATGGGCCGCAATTGCTTGGCGCCGTTGTGAATGTAACCCAGCGGGATAGACGGGTAGTTCCACCACCTGGCGATTTCCGGATGCTGGTCCAAATTTGCTACCAAACGCGTCGCATCGAATTTGCCCATGTAGGCGAACTCGTCGGAGAACAGCGGCTCCTGATCCAGACGATTGTTGAGCGGCTCTGTGTCCAGAGCCAGAAGCTGGATCATGCCCGGCAATTGGTCACCGCCCCATACGTTGCGGAAACGACGCTTGACCGCGCGTACCGTATTTGTGCCCATACCGCCTACGCCGACAACCAAAGTCGGATAGATGGTGGCTTTATCAAACCTTTGTGCAGGTTCGTTCATCCTTTATAGACTCCTACCAACTGGAACTCCACGGGTCGGCCGCGGGTCCTTTTGCATGGCCATTTGTTGTCGCCGACTTGGCCTCGCCGCTATCGGCTGTATGGCCGCCAAATGCGCCACCCCATTCAGAATTGCCCCAAACGGACGTGGGCGCAACCATTGGCGTCGGAACGATAGGTTCATTTTTCGGTTCAGCGGCAGGGTCTACGGCCACGGTCTTAACTGCCTTAGCCATGGCTTCCTGCTCCACCTCGTCCTGGTCGAATCCTCGGCCTCGAGTACGCGCTATGATAACCAGTAGTAGGAGCAAAGTCAGTGGCGCCGTACACAATACCCACGGCAAACTGTAGACAGGAACGATGATGGGCGCCAGATAGCGCTGATATAGGCTTGGGCTGCGGAACGCGATATCGAGCGGTTTGGCCGCATCATCCAAGCCGGCTACGCGCAGGCCCAATTGACCTGTATAAAAGCTGCCTCGTAGCGCATCATGCGGAATTGCTTGTCGTGCGATCAGGGTAACCGGTACAAGATAGGTTCCATCGTCCAGGGGCGGGCCATCCACTTCCACGGGCGGCATATCGATATAGTCGCTGGCCAGAGCGGTCGGTGCGCCTTCCGGGAGATTACTGCCAACTGCCTGAATGTCCTCCATCTCAAGCAAAAAAGGTGTCTTGCCGCTGAAACGCACGCGAAGTGTCTCTTCGACTCGTTTGCCTGCATCTTGCAGGTCGCCAAGATCAATGTTTCCGTCCACAATGGACCATTCGACGTCGGCGACGTGAACCTGCCAGTCGACGCTGGCCGGTGTGATGTCATGGTATTCATCCGGGCCGGACAAGCGAATCGTGCCGGTGCACGAGCCGGGTTGAATGGCCCTCGGGCTCGTCAAGTGCAAGGGCACCACAGTTTGTCCCAAGCGTGACTGTGCGTCGCCCGCGACGATTGACAACTCCGAACAGTTATCGCTGACAAGTTCAGCCGTGAGCGGGAACGGATCGCCACTAAAATCGACGGTCAAGTAAGCCTCTTCGTCCAGCCGGAAATTAGGCGAAGTGTCGAATAGTATATCGCCAAAATCCAGCGCCTGGCTGCGAACACGAGCCAAGGGCCGCGCAACAGATAGGGTCAAAGGTATTTCGGGCGCTGGACGAATCCGCACGTTCATGGGCAGGCCCGACGGACTGCGCGCCTCCAGTTTGATTTCGCCCTCATACTCTCCAGGGCGCAAAGTATCCAGGCCATCGATGCGCAAGGCGGTCGACAATGAGCCCTCTTCGGGCACATCCGGCATAAAGTCCAGCGTCACATCCTTGACCGTTTCACCGGTTTCGACATCTCGCAAGCTGATGTCTGCGGAAAGCAAGCCGATCTCCTCTACCGTACCCGACGCCAATTCCACGGGCCAGCCGCCGTCGGGCATCTGTGCCAGATCCAATTGCGAAGGCAGGCCACGAAGGTAAATCGCCGGTTCAAGCCCGACAGTAGTTTGCACCCAGTCGCCGAAACGCAAGTCTTTCACTTCGCCGTCGACGACGAACATTACTTCGTAGGTACGTCCATCCTCCGGCAGGAAAGATTCATCTGTACAGGTCCGATCGCCGCACGCCATGGACGCCGTGTAGACGAGCGTTCTGTTGTCGCCCCCATTTGCGCCGGACACCATGTCAAATACATAGACTGTGGCATGGATGTCGCTTGCAGGCTCGCCGCCACGAAGACCGACCTCGAGCCGCATTTTACCATCTGCCACACGTCCATCGCTGCCGGCCGCAGGAGAAATCACGACTGCATTAGGCAAGCCCTCCCTCGGCTCCACTCGGAAGCTGCGCGCCAACTGCAGTGGACTGCCGTCTTCGCCTAACTGCAGCCTCACCAGGCTGGAGACGTCCGATGGCAAGAGAAAACGGAGGTCGCTCTGCCCAAATGGCTCCATGGGCAACTGCCCGTTGTAGAGTAATGGTTCATTCGCCGCAGGGCCCACGCCGCGAGCGATCAGCAATGGCGTCGTTCCAGCCGGATAATAACGCACGGACGCCGGGCTCTCGGCTACGCTGGGTGGAGGGCTAACCAATTCAGGGTAGCTATCTGCGCGCACCACAACGAATCCACCGCTCTCGGCCACTTGAGCCGCCCACTGTCCTTCGTTCTGAGTGGCCGCGTCCAACACGCTGACGTCAATGTTCGGGTCGTCCAACGTGGTGCGCAGGGGCACGGGCTCGTCGTCACGTGTCAACGCCAACAATCCATCGCGACCGGTTACAAACGACATACTGCGCACGGACTGCGGCGCGCGCGTACTCACGCGTACGCTCTGGCCCTTGCTGGATATCACGGATCGATCCGGCTTCATTTGTGCGAAAATGTCGCTGAAGACGCGCAGCAAAGACTCGGCGGTCGTTGCTTCGTCAACGCCAAAGTCCGCAAACTGTTCGCGCAGGAATTCACCCTGACAGCCGGCGGTCGGGTTACAGAGTACTACCGGAAAAGTGAGCACATCATCGGCGATCAGTGTCTCCACCTGCCTAGCGATGTCTGCTTTGACGCCCTCCGGTCCGCCCGGATGAGTAGGTTCACCGTCGGTCAGCAGAACAATGTACTGGTTTCGGCCTGATTCACGCGACTGTGCCAAAAGGTCCATGGCCGTCTGCAGGCCGAGGTCGATGCGCGTGTAGCCACGGCGGAAGTAATCCGTTGGCGGCTGCAACGACTGGATGAGCTGCTGGCGCTCGACGTCTGTACCGACGCGCTGCAGACTGCCCATGGCGCCGACGCCTTCGGCCGCGGTGTCGAACCGGATCACTGCAATGCGGTCGTCCTCGTCGGCCAACTGTACGAGGAGGCGCGCTGCGCTATAGCGCAGATCGTTCGGGTCACTCGGTTCGTTTGTACTAGGCGCGCGACAAGGGGGATAGAAAGGCGGCTCGCTCTGCGGCCATGGCCAGCATGTTGCCATGGAACCGGAATCGTCCAAGACAACAACCACATCAACGCCCTGCGCAGCAGAATCGGCGGCAGGCGCTGCCGGCGCGATCTCCAATCCAGCCGACGCATGTGCGGCGGGAAACAACAACAGAAACGCGAGCGCGGCGACCAGGAATGATAGGGAAGCCAATAGCCAGAAATGTCTAGTTCTCAAAGAATTGTACTTCCTTCTCGCCAACCATTGAGCAATGGGCATACTGGCCGCATATGCGCATGCACACGTTCCGCTTATTCAGCAAGGGGTAAATGGTTTCTGCAATTACTATCGCACCAGCAATACATTTCGTCAAGTCAATCTGATCATCAAGTTGTAGTAGTCCATTCGCTTGCCGGCGTGCGGGGCGAGACGACACACAGGTATCAGGTGAACGCCGTAATTGTAACGGACGGGATCTGAGCCAGGTTCCGCATAGCGGTGAGCGGCGCTCCGATTGTGGTTTTGTTCGTTCTTCACGCCTTGTTTCACCCCCCCAAATAGGAACATAAGAGGGTGACCGGCTGGCCACCCTCTTATATGTTTATGTGATATGCTTGTGCGAATAGCAGTTGCCCGCTGTCAGACTATTCGCCTCCGCCGGCAGCCAGCAACTCGTCGAAGATTTGCGTAAAGCTGTCGACTGGTAGTGCTCCCGGTACGATGCTACCCGAGCCATCGTGCAGGATGATGAAGGTGGGAGTACCGCGCACGAACGGTGCACCATCTTCGGTGTCACTGGCTACGCGATTAGCCATCTCCTCATCGTCGAGACAGGCGGAGAACGCTTCCATGTCCAAGCCGAGATCCTCGGCGACGCCGCTCAGCACAGGATTGGGATCGGAGACACTCCACTCGGACTGCGAATTGAACAGCGCCTCAGCCATCTCCCAGAACTTGCCCTGTTCGGCAGCACATTCGGCTGCGACACCGGCGGCGGGCGCCTGCGGATGGATAGTCAGTGGGAAATGCTTAAATATCCACAAGATCTCGCCGGTGTCCACGTACTTTTCGTCCAGCGTCGGCTGCGCATCCTGCGCATGACGTCTACAGTACGGACATTGAAAATCGGAGAATTCTATCACCTGGATAGGCGCATCTATATCGCCCTTATATTCGTCCCCCGCCATATTGTAACCGGGGCGGTCCGGATCGGGCTGCCAGCCCTCTGGGGTGGCCCAGAACGGGATCTCCGCAGCGCCGCCGGCTTCCTGCGCAGTCTGTTCCGGCATTCCTCCGGAGAGTAACAGGTCGATCTGCGCCTCGAATTGTTCGAAAGGCTGTGCGCCGGAAAATTGCGACATGGCGCCATCTTCGACACGAATGAGTTGAAAACTTGGCGTGCCTTGGAAGCCTTGGCTCATACTGAAATCAACGCTAGCGTTCACGTCCTGCCGCACGGTGCCATCATCCAGACACGCTTTGACGGCGTCCGCGTCCGCTCCGGACTCTTCCGCCAACCTCAGAAATATGTCTGTCGGATCAAACACGCTGCCCCACTCATCCACACTGGTAAACAAAGCTCCGTGCATCTTCCAATAGTTTTCGACAGAACCCTGATCCAAGACACATAACGACGCTGCGTGCGCAGCCGGGGCGTTAGGGTGAAGACCTTCGAGCGGGAAATCAACGAACACAGACCGCATTTGGCCGTTGCGCACATATTTCTCGGTCAGTGCAGGTTCAGTTTGAACAAAGTGCCGGCCGCAAAATGGACACTGGTAGTCAGAGAATTCAACCAGAATGACCGGCGCGTCCGGATCTCCCTTGTACGGCAATCCCGAGACCGTCAGTCCTACGGGAATGCCGTTGAACTCTTCGCTGGGTTCCGTGTCCACCGCGTATTGATCGGCTGGATTGCTTTCTGCGGCAGAAGGCTCTGCTTCTGCGGCCACATCCTCACCGGCCGGTTCGGTCGCAGCGCCTGCGTTCGCCGTGTCCTGATTCTCTGTTCCTTGTTCGGCTGCGTCTTGACTCTCTACGGTTGCCGCGTCTTCTGTTGTGGCTTGGGATTCATCGGGGTTAATGGCGGGCACGGCACATGCCACAACGAAGGCTGCCGCCACAATAAGCAGCGCGACCGCAACAATAATAGGTCGACGCCACAAAGGACGCGATTCTGAATTCACCACGCTCTCCGTCTCTTTCTCCATGACTGGGTGACTACTTCTCTACATCTGTTCTCAAAATGAACTGTGTCTACCATGCGCAGGGGAGGCTTGCGCAGCTGGCCAAATAGTCACCGTCCATTGTCGAAGGTTCCATCTTGCGATGGGAACTTCGCGTGCGGGTGATTTCGTTATGGCTATCGACTATGAAGCTTCCCGCTACCCGAACTATATGACTGTGAACTGCACACGATGGTTCCGCTGAATCTCACAGTTGGAAGTTTCGGCCATTATCGGGGACGGCCTTCTGACTATAGTTCGTTACGTATGACAGCAGCTTATCGTGTAGCTTTGACCAGCCGGGTGACTTCAGGATCTCAATAAGCCTATCGCGGCTTTCGACGGCGCCTATGGTAAGCATTTGCGGACCCTCACCGTACATGGTATACAACACTTCGTTCGGCTCGATGCCTAATTGCATGAGTTTGGGCGCAAACTCTCTCACAACGAATTCGGAGAAATCCTGCTCACGACCCATCTTGATATCCCACTGCATCAGCAACCGGATCATTGGCCCCGCACAATGCCTTTCTTGAGCCCTACCGAAGCGCAAACACCGCCACGATACCAGATGCACATTGGAAACGCAACTTCACCGGCGGAAATTCGGTCACTGATTATGGCCGTCTTGATTGCCGTTCTGCTGGGAGTTCGTCCTGCCGAACGCGCCTACGCCGCCAGCCAACACACAGGTTTCAGTCCCCGCCCAACCGCACAGCAACAACAAGGCGTTACCCGCCAGCTATACCTGCTGCCTGCCGACAACAGCGCAATTCAGCTTCAGACCCACTTGGCCGGCATAAATGTAACCTACCATGAAGACGGCAGTGTATCGGCAATTGTCAACGCCGACTACTATCTGAAGAACGAAACTGCCGATTCGGTCACTCTTCCGCTCGTCGTTTATCCCGGCATTGGATCTGCACTGCCGCAGGCAGTGACCTTAACAGCCTACGGCCAGGCATTGCCGCTCATTGCCACGGACGGAGGCAGCATGACTTCACAGGTTGAGATACCTGCAGACAATCAGGCAACGCTTCGCCTCAGCTATCGTGTAACCGTCGCCGATGCGCCAATCGTCAGTGTCCGTTACGCACCGTCGGTGTTGCGAAAATGGCGAGGGCCGACATCCACACGCATCGAAGTCACTCTGCCTGATGCGATTGCACGTGAGTCATGGACCAAGGTGACGCCCGATTCATGGACGTACGCCACAAGTGATGTTGGTTTTACTGCTATCAAGTGGCTCTATGACTCGCTTGTACCTGAAGAAGAGTTCATCGTGCAATTCGTGGAGCCCATTCTCTGGTCGCAGGTGCAAGCTGCTGAAGCCAGTTCGGCTTCAGGTGGCCCCGTTGCCGCCTATCTTGCGCGGGGCGATCTATATCGGCGTCTTGCGGGGATGGACGCGGTTGACCCGTCTGTTCGTGATCGATTTGCATCACAGGCAGTAGCCGCGTATACAGAGGGAATCGGACGTCCAGATGCGTCAACAGCGGACTTGGCGTCCATGCACAGCGGCCTGGCGACATTGTATCGCAATCGCGCCGCACAAAGTGACGTGGATTCAGCATCGTACGCAGCGCTCCTGGCAGACGAGGCAGCGGCGGCGTTAGCGAACCTGGACGCCGAAGATGTGCGGCGGGTGGAGCTGCAGCAATGGCTGTCCGACGGTCTACGCACGCTATTTGCCGACGCACGCGCTCGCGGTGACTGGCAGAATGTGAGTCGCGTTGTCGAGCGCATGGAAGCACTGCCGCCCGAAGTAGTTGACCAGGCGCTCATCGAGGAGGGTCGGAAGATCGTGCTCGTCGAGCAGGCGCTCCAGCTCATTCGTAGAGGTGAACACGAAACAGCGGCGAAGCTAATCGGTGCCGAATTGCCTCCAGAGGCCGTTCAAGCCCCGGCAGAACTGCGGCCGCTCTATGCCGCGTGGCATCTGACCGTGACGGCCCTCCCAGAGAAGGTGTCCGTTGGCATCGAAGCGATCCCTGCAAAAGGTCGTGAGGCAGAGGCGCGAATGTCATTTGATAATTTGGCGCAGGCGTGGCGGTCCGAGATTGAGCGAACATCATCGGAGGGCGCACTTTTGATCAGTGACACGACGTTGGATGAGGAATCAGGCGCGCTCACAGTGCGTGTGGACGCGCCTGCTCCTAGCGTGCGCGAGGCACTGGTGAATTACGTGCCGTCCGGCGGGGACTACGTATTCCTGCGCCGTGCGCTGGCCCAACTATCGCCAAATATGCGCGAGGACACACGTTTCTTTCAACGTGAAGTGGAACTCAGCCAACCTATGGACCTGCACGAAGCCGGCGACAAGTGGACAGCCATCGCAGCCGATATCGATCGACAGGCAAAGGAACGCGTTGATCAGGCATCAGCCGGAAGCGCAAACGAACAGCTCATTGCCGAGATGCAGGCGGCAAACTACCGAAGTGCAGCCAACGAATGGCGAAACCTGGTCCGTGACAGCTGGCTACGCTTTCAGTTCGACGCTGGTGACGAATCTAGTCAGACAGCCCGAGCTTGGTACGCCACCACGATGTCCGCCCCGGTCGTCTTCAACGAACAGACACAGTATGTGGAGTTAAGTCGTATGCTCGGTATGGCATTCGCGCTTATCGCCGGGATTATTTTTGTATCGGGCGTACTGTGGTGGCTTCTGTAGGGCGGGGGCAACCGTATTGTGTACCACACCGCCAGGATTGAGCGTATGATATAAGGACAGTGCGCCGGATGGGCGAACTGAGAGTGGATAAGGTTAGCGCTGGCCTCGTCGTACACACGTAGCAGGTACATGGTTCATAACTGTGCATGTACTATAGGCGAGGCCGTTGATTGATTCAGGTGAGCATGAGCGCAAACGCAACCGGACGGATAACCCCACGGGCCTTGTACCGTGACAACTTTTACTTCAGAGACGGTACGGCCCTCACAGCCATACTCGTAGCATTGATCTACCTGGTTCTCGCCATATCGTTGGATGCGGCAGGCTATGTGCGCAATCTGTCTGTGCTGGTGCCGGTCACACTGGGGTCTTTTGGCCTTGGGTTTCTGATGTCCATGAGCCGTTTCGACGGTTTCTTTGCGCTGCTCCACAGTATGTTCGTCGGGCTGGCATGGATACTCATCCTCATGAGTCGGTCGGTGAGCAAGGTGGAGATCGCGCCGATCCTGAGCAATGGCTATCCTGAGACGCAGGCCAGCGCTTACTTCCTTATGGCGCAGTGGAGTAAGTGGGTAATCGCTTTCATCAACAACGACCTCAGCGCAGACAACTATGTCTTCATTTTCGAGATGTGCTTCCTGGTGTGGTGGCTCACCTATCTCGGCGTCTGGTCTATTTTCCGCTACGGCTACGTATGGCGAGCCGTGATTCCGGCCGGCGCGGTTCTGCTCATCAACGCCTATTATGCGCCCGAGTCGATTTTAGTCTTTCTTGTGATCTTCCTCTTCTTGGCGCTCTTGCTATTGGTACGTACAAACCTATCTGAGCAGCAGTTGCGCTGGCGCGAATTACGTGTCCAGTTCAACCAAGATATTGCACTGGATTTCCTGCGCAACGGTCTCTTCTACAGTGTGGTCGTCTTGGTGCTTGCACTCGTCGTTCCAGGTCTCAACCGAAGCGCTCAAGTCCGCGCCGCGCTCGCCCCCGTCAACCAGCAATGGGAAGAGACTACGGAGCGTGTCAACCGGCTCTATCAGGGACTGAACCGGCAAACAAGCCCTGCAGTATCCACTTTTGGAAACACCTTGACCTTGAGCGGTGCACGCAACGTTACTGACGACGTGATTTTCCGCGTACAGACGCCCATCGGCCGATACTGGCGCGCCGTCGTGTACGACACATTCACGGGAGAAACGTGGCTAACCACTGCCACGGAAGACAAAACGTTTGACGCCCAGGAGAATGTACCGATTGCGGCATTCGCCATGCGCCGGCCCATTACGCAGACCATCACGCTGGATTCGCCCGTAGGGTACGTATTATTTGGCGCGCCTGATATTCTGCGCGTGGATTTGCCCATGGAGGCAACGTTGCGTTCGATTCAGACAATGAACGCGCCAACGACCAACGAGGCTCCGGGAACCGTCGAGATATCGATGGCCCAGTCGCGCCGGCTGCTAGATCCGGGAGATAGCTACACGGTGGTTAGCATGAATACCAATGTCACCGAGGCGGCACTGCGTGCGGCAAGTACGGACTATCCGCAGGATATTTTGGACCGATATTTGCAGATACCGGACGGTTTCTCAGAGCGTGTCGCACAGGACGCACGCGATCTCACGGCCACCCAGACAACTGTATACGACAAGGCCAAGGCCGTAGAAGCTTTTCTGCGAACCTATCAATACAACGACGCGATTGAGGCTCCCCCCGCTGGGCGCGATCCGATCGAGTATTTTCTGTATGATATTCGCGAAGGATATTGTGACTACTATGCAACAGCCATGGTGCTCATGCTGCGAAGCGTTGGCGTTCCTTCACGCGTGGCAAGCGGCTATGCAGAAGGTTTCTATAATGACGACACGTACGAATATCAGGTGACCGCCCGCGACGCACACACTTGGGTCGAAGTCTTTTTTCCAGAATATGGCTGGATTGAATTTGAGCCCACGGCAGGTGAAAGCCAGCTAAACAGGCCACGAGGTCTCGAAGACGCTGAAAACCCCTTCGCAAGCAGCGCAGCCGACTCGGCCAACTCCGCCTATCCCGGCCCTTTGGGCGAGCAGGAGCAGTTCGACCAGGGACTGGATCCGAACGCCTTTGGCGAGGATTTCAATTTGGGCGCAAGGTCGGAAACCCTGGGTGACAGGGCATGGTGGCTTCTCGGCCTGCTTGTATCGCTGGGCCTAGCGATTGGCCTAGTCTTTATTTGGCGCACGCGCTATGCGGGACCGACGGCATTCGATCCGGAATTGCCCCCACTGCTGTACGAACGACTGGAACGATGGTCGCATCGGCTTGGACTGAGTTCAACGATCAGCTTCACGCCATATGAGAACGCCCGGCGCCTCGGGCGGAGGGTGCCCGAAGGTCGAGTGCCCATAGACACGATTACTGAATCCTATGTGCAGTACAGCTTTGGCGGTAAGCGCGCGGGCGACAACGGACTCGCCCACGATGCGTGGCGACACCTGCGACCGCAGCTCTGGCGATCCTGGTTCGCAAGCAAATTCCAGCGCAAGCCACAGGCGACGGGGAACGAATATAGGCTGGTTAACGGCGACACGAAGAGCAGCAAGTGAACGTCGGACGCCAACCTCAGTCTCGAAGACATATATCGGTCGTTTCCTGCAGGAAGCGACCGATATCATCCAAGATGCTGATAAGGCATCAAACTACGGCGGATCTTCTTCAAAACCTACGCTAAGTTTGCGGCGAAAACAGGACCACCTCTGTCTCTTCGGATAGCGAAGTCTTGGATATCTTCAGCGTTGTGACCGGTTCCGGTGCGGCTGCACCTAAGGCACGCAGAAAATTGTCCACGGGCTCCAGCGACGCGGCCCACGGCGCGGTCAATTCGGGTTGCCGATAGTGCATAGGTGCGACAATCTTGGGCTCAAACATGCCGATGACGTCGACCGCCCGCGTCGGATCCAACGTGGCACCGCCGCCCACGGGAACCATGAGCACGTCGATTTCGCCTAAGTTCAGCTCCTCAATCTCGGATTGAGATGGTACCTCGCCCAGATCGCCCAAATGGCCAACCGTCAGAGAGCCAAAGTCCAGGAAGTAGATGACATTGCGCTCTTCAGCGCTGTCCGGTTGGCGCCTGTGATAGGTTGTGAGGCCAGTGACGAAAACATTGCTGACCTCGTATTCACCTGGACCGTCGAGTATCTTCGGCGTGCCTGCTGCACGCTCTACAGAATTGTGACCTGGCCGCGCATGGCTTACCGTGACGATATCCGCTCGCACACGAGGTAGCGTCATGCCGATTGACTTGTCATATGGGTCACATAGTACAGTCACACCGCCTTCACGGATCCGAAAACAGGAAAGGCCATACCACGTTATATCCATCGAGACTCCTCGCACGCTTTTTCCGACCGGTGATTACTATCTGGATCGGAACATATGTTTTGCTGGCACTATACACTAGAAGGATATGCCAGCCAAAAGCCGCCGTCGACATATTCCTTCCGAGTACGTTGACCTGTCTGTCTGCGAGCCTGTTTGTTGGCCTTAGGCGCAGTCAGAAGTACACTTGCGTAGGCGCTACTGCCTCGCACATCCAGGAGAACGAATGGCCGAGCGTTCGGCCACAACACGCGGAGTTGAACGGGAGCAAACCGTGACAGAAAGTTGGACCCGTCTGGGTATTGATGTGAACGACGTGATCGAAATCGCGATACACGCTGGCGAGCTTGTCGCAACCATGCGCGCAGCCGGGCTACAAGATATCCGCAATAAATCCAGCGCAAGCGATATCGTCACAGAGGCTGATGTCGCTTCGGAGAAACTACTGCGCGCTGAGCTGGCGGCGCTGGGCCCAAGCTATGGCTTCTGGGGAGAAGAGAGCAATCTTCCGCCGGATGAGGCGGTGTACTGGATCGTAGACCCCATTGACGGCACCAACAATTTCGCAATGGGTCTTCCTCTCTATGCTGTGAACATTGCCCTTTGTGATGGCCCTGACGCGGTACTTGGCGTCACATTAGCGATGCCATCACGAACCATCTACTGGTCCACTACCGTGGGGGGAGCGTGGCAACGCGCCGGGAACGGGCGCGATCAAGCCCTACACGTAAGCCCAGCGACGAGGCTCGACCAGGTTTTCCTCACAACTGGTTTTCCCTATCATCGCGCCGAGCACGCGGACAATAACAGCGCAGAACACACGTACATGTTGTCGCGAGCGCAGGGATTGCGCTGTCTCGGTTCTTCCGCGATGGACCTTGTCTTCGTTGCGTCTGGCGCCCTCGGCGGCTACTGGGAACCCTGGATAAAACCGTGGGACGCGGCACCGGGGGCGTTGTTGATCCGAGAGGCAGGTGGGCGAGTCACCAACTATGACGGCGATGACTGGACGCTGACCGACCACACCATCGTAGCCAGCAATGGTCAACCGGATGTGCACGATGGAATGCTAGACGCCATCCGCACAGCGCGCGAGAGCTTGGAAGAATCACTAATGTAGTCCACACCATCCGTACGGTCGAATCAGGCTTGACGCCGTCCGCGTGCCAAAACACGCAGTGTCGAGGCGAATCGCAACTCGCAAGATTTGACATGCGTAAGCGTGCGACGTATATTGGATTGTGACACACGGCACAAAGATCTAGCAGGCAAAGCAGTCTGCTGAATATAGCTGCACAGGGCCGCGCAGAGCCAGTGGCGATGAGAGTCGCCGTTGAGGAACCGCGGATTTTTGTGCATATTGGTCACGCGAGAAGTACTTTCAGCGCGTAGATTCGAGATTGTGCAACTCTGCACACGTTGTCAGTTCGACAATTTGTGCGATCTGCACGATGAAGTGATCGTCAGGAACTGATAAAGTATAGAGCATGAAAGTGCAGTCCGCCGTAGGTAACCATCTATGATGGAAGTAATCATCAACGATAGCCAAGCGGACAGGTGCACTCAGGATAGTCCTTAGCGAGCGACTCCCGGATCTAGTTCGATTGTGTTCGGATCCTATTCAAGGAGTTGGTCGATTCGGAAATAGAAGGACTGCAAAGTCAACTGGGGAGCGGGCTTTGTAGTGAGACTTCTCTTCATCTTCAATACCTCTTCACTTTCCTCTTCTTCCTCCTTCTTCGGAAGCCCGCCGTCGCACGACGGCGGGCTTACTTCTTGTACTGGGCGATCCCATAGCGAGCCATGGACAAAGCTCATTCTGTCTCGTCGTCAAGATTGTCGAACAGGTCGCCCAACTCGCGTTCCCAAACATCGTCTAAAGGCATGAAAGGCTTCTCCTCAAATTCATCGGCAATGGTTTTCAGATAGGCGCGTACATCGACCTGCGGCAATGAATGTTCCAACTCAGTTATCTTCTCATCAATTGACCGCGTCAACTCCTCAGATTGGCGATCCAGTTCGGAGAGATCTATACCCAAGCCGAACATATAGTTGAAGCGACGCATCAGTTCGTACCACGCCTTGTAGTCGTGCTCAATCCGCACGCCCTGCACGGACGCGACATTCTGCGAGAAATCATACGCCGGCACGAATGCATTGAACACTATCAGCTCAAGGTCCTGCGATTCGGCCCGATCAACGAGGTAGGATCCGATCGTAGCGCCGCCATTGTAGTTCGAGAAGCGCACCGCATATTGTTCAAGCTCCTTCTTCATGCGCGGCAAACTGTATGTACAGGAAACTTCCCGATCACGGTCATAGGGCATTGCGCCATAGACACCGCCTACGGCGGCGATACGTCGCACACCCAGCTCCTTGGCAGCCCAGAACAGCCCATCTGCGTACCGATCCACGTTCATATGCGGTTCATCGCCGATGAACAGCACGAGGCCCTTATCGCCTAGCTTTGCATAGTGGAAGTCGTTCACCCGGGGTGAGATATGTTCGTTGTATCCGTCCTTGAAATCCACTTCGGGACGCAGTAAGTGATGGGTTCCCGGAATCTGAAACAAATAGAACCCATCTGGATCCATCTCTCCGATCTTCTGCGCCTTCAGTTGCTCAATGAGATACGGAGGTAGGCCGGAGGAGACAGAACCGGCGTCTGCCCATTGCTCCCAACCGGCTATCATGTAGATCTCTTGCTCTGCCGGCTTGGCAGTTAGCGTCACCCAATCGTTCATACCGGCCCCTCACCCTTTCCAGCCTGAGTCACTGGTCGATTGTCCAGCCCCTGGTGCCATTTCTGCTATCGGATGTGGTCGTTAGGACATACTGACCGTTGCGCTTTCGCGAGGATAAATTGTGCCCATTGTACCACATTGGAGCGAGCCCGATATAGCGCTGGGTTTTGGCCCCTTGCTGAGGCAATGTGCTCAGACAGGACGGTCAATGAGCTAATGGAATGAGGAGCCGGCGTACCGCCCGGACACTGAGTTTCGGTACGACATAAGGTTCTGTCTTCCCTGCAGGCCCCACCAAACGGTCGCCGTCTCCGCGGTAAAGCCCGCCGTGAGCGCGGCGATACCTAAAGTGGCGCCATAGATCCCGAACCGAGGCAGCAAGACAAGAGCGAGAAGGATAGCGACTATGCGGGCGGGGGCGCTCGGCGCCATGGCGCGAGTACGCCGGTCGCGCAATCCCAAGCCGTGGTAGTAGGCGCGCGTGGCGACGATGAATGAATAGAACGAAAATATGAGTAGCGGAACACGCGCCTGATCCGCCAGGTTCGCGTCGACGCCGATCATCCGTTCCAGGATGACATCACGTAGCGGAGACCAGAACATCGCAAACATCATGGCAAGAGATATGAGCGCACAGCCGACGGAAAACCACCGTATCTTGGACGAACTCTGGTCCTCCTCTCGGAATGCAGGGGCCAGATTGCGAATCTCGTTCAGCCATCCATAGGGTATGCGTCCTAGCGTGTACAGCACCGCAAGTATGGCCAAGGCCTCGGTTGGATTCGGGCCTCTCGCCACAAACAGATTGATTAGCGGCCGGCTCAGCTCCTGAATCACCATGATCAGCGCCAGTGGCCAGAAGAAGCGCATGATATATCCAAACGTAGGCTCGACAATCAAAGTGTCGACCGACGCTTCGGGACCGGGTGTGGAGGGCCGGTCAGCGGTGTCCAAATCGTACAGCCGCTGGCGGTACCTGTACGCACCCCATATGGTGATGAGGAACTGGACAATTGCGCCTGCGTAGATTGCCATCACCGGCAACATAATTGGACGTTGTCGAATGGCTGTTATGGGCAGCAACACCACAATGGTGACAATGCTGATTACCAGATTGGCGATCATTGCATAGCCGACCAGCGCGGTCTTACGAACGCGCACGAGTATGCCCGTGTAGAACAGCGTCATTCCACGCAGAAGAGGATATGGCACAAAAAGGAGCAACGCTAGCCGCACCACTGCTGCCAATTGCCCGTCGACGCCGTGCAGCTCCTCGATGACCGCATGGCTGATGGGACCGGCGGTCAAGGCGGCAAGACCGCAGACCAGAACGAGGCCCAATACCAGCACGAAACGCTGGACTTTTCGCCAAGATTCCGGACTGTTTACCAGTACTAGCCCGAGTTCCTTCGCTTGGCCCAACGGACTGGTCAGGAACAGAACCACGGCCCACGCCAAACCGTATGCCGCCAGTGTTTCCGTAGCGTGCGGTACTCGAGCCATCCCCGCAGACAGGAACTGCTGCCCAAGTTCCAATACGATGGCGGTGACGGCAAGCGGCAACAGAAAACGAGCCAAACGGCGGTAGGTCATTTGGCTCGCGGCCGGTTTCTTTGCCGGGGAAAGACGCTCCACGGTCCGGGCATTTGTCCAACGGGAATGTCTATGACGGTGGGCACTTCGGCGTCAAAACCCATCCGTATGGCTCTACGCAATTCTTCCAGGCTATGCGCACGAAGTCCTTGTGCGCCGAACGACTCAGCCATCTTGACGAAATCCGGATTGTGCAGGTCGGATGCGATGACTCGGCCGCCGTACAATTCGCGCTGCATGCGACGGACGTTGCCGTAAGCACCGTCATTGAACACCAAGGTGATCGTGGCGATCCCATGCTGGACGGCCGTGGCCAACTCGGTCGCCGTGAACAGGAAGCCGCCATCTCCAGTGACTGAGATTACCTGTTTGCCGGGGTTGGCAACCTTGACGCCCAGCGCGGTTGCAAAACCCCATCCAAGTGTACCCTGATATCCGGTTGTGACGCAGGTTCGCGGCTCATAGAAAGGCATTGCGTAGCGTGCGACGTATGATATCTGCGTCATCTCCTCCACGTAGAAACCATCATCCGGCAGCTCCTCGCGAATCAGCCGCACATAGGAGCGCTGGGGTTCGAGCTTTGCGTACCGTTCTTCGGCGCCTGCCTTGAGCCCCAGGAATTCCTCGTGTCGGGAATCACGCTTCGATGTGCGCCTCTCCACGGCGGGTACCAACGCGGCCATTGCCTGGGATGCATCGGCAAGAATGCTTACGGCAGGCGGCACAATACGTCTGTGCTCCTCCGGATCGATGTCAATGCGGATGATCTGTAAGTCATCATCGTAGCCCCAATCCTGTAGCGGTCTCTGTAGCCGCGTACCTACAGCCAGGATAACATCCGCCTCCGCCCAGTACGTATGCGCCATGGTCATACTGTGGCTCAGGGCGTGCCGGTCGCTCACGATGCCGCGCCCATTGAAAGAGGCGAAGATTGGCGCCTGCACTACCTCGGCCAGGGCAAGTATTTCCTCACCAGCGCCAATGGCACCGCCGCCGATGAAAATGGCAGGATGCTTTGCCGAGACGAGCAAGGCCGCAGCCTGTGCAATCTGCTCATCATCCACCGGCGGCCGGTAGACGGGCAGACGCGGTGACGGTAGTTGAGCCACCCCACGAGCCTCCAGGACATCCATCGGGCATTCCAACATGACTGGACGTGGACGGCCGCTGTTCATCTGGGAAAATGCAGTGGCGACTTGCCGCGGCGCCTCGGGAACAGACGATATGCGGTCCGCCCACTTGGTCAACGACTTCATCATGCCCAGCTGATCAGGCAGTTCATGCAACAGCCCATAGCCCCGCCCCAACTCCGTGGTACGAATCTGCCCGCTGATGCCCAGGACCGGCGCGTTACGCGCGTACGCCGTCGACAGCGCGGCCGAGGCGTTGAGGAAGCCGGGGCCCGGCACAACTGCAAATACCCCTGGTTTGTCTGCCGTCAGCGCGTATCCGAGCGCCATATAGGCTGCTCCCTGCTCGTGTCTGGTGTGCAGGACACGGATTTCGTTGCGCCGGTCGTAGAACGCGTTGAACAGGTGATCGTTCTGCACCCCTGGCAAGGCGAAGACTGTATCTACGTTGTGATCGATGAGAGAGGCGACAATCGCTTCGCCGCCGGTAACAGATTGCATCACGGCTCCTTAGCTGATCTTCGAGTTCGTGTCGCCGGCCACCAGGCAACTCTAGCCCGCGGCGGCGACACGTGGCATTGGTTGGCGTCTTCTGGCTGTCTGAAATGCAAGGAACAGCACAGTGGCGAGAACGATAGAACCGCCCATGACTGCGATGTAGCTTGGACTCTCGCCGATTACCAGGAACACCCATATGGGATTGAGTATCGGTTCGAGCGTCAGGAGCAGTGTCGATTCTACAGCATCGAGCACCTTACTGGCTTGTACGTAGAGGATGTATGGAATCCCCAGCTGAAAGACTCCCATAAACAACATGATAGAGATACCCTGCGCACCGAGTGGAGGTTCTTTGGCAATTGCCCAGACGGCGAACGGCAGACCCACCATTGCGCCCAACATGTTGCCCAAGAGCGCTGTTTCCGCCGGTGATCCATCCTTCTGCTTGCGGATGAACAGAATCATCCAGGCCATAGTAACACCGGAAATCATGGCCAGCACGCTTCCGAACAGCCCACCCTTCGTTAGGCCGTCCCAGAGGAATAAGGCCATGCCGGCGAATATGGCGACCATAGCCAGCCAGTCTGACGGGCGTGCGCGCTCGCCAAGATACCAGGAACCGAAAAGCGCTACGAAGACGGGCGCACTGTACTGCAGAAATATGGCGTTGGCCGCCGTAGTCATCTGTGTGGCGGCGATGAAGAACATCTGCGTCAGCGCAAGTGTGATGGCGCCGCCGACCTGGGGCCCGGACCAAGTGAAGTTAGGGTGTCGCAGGTATGCCCAGATGACTGTGGCGGTGATGGCGCTGCGCACACCCGAAATCGCCAGCGCATTCCAGGGGAGCAACTTGATGAGGACGCCGCTCGTACTCCAAAGAACCACCGTAATGAGGATGTAAACTACAGCAAGACGACGGGTCACAATACGCCACCGGTTGCGGACAAAGCGGTACGCACCGTACTAGATGCCATATGAGCGAGGCACAATGGTATCATTCTATCAAATTCTGCACGCTAACTCCCAAGTTGGGACGGCCCGCAAGTTCTGGAAAATCCATGACCTGAGAAGATGACGCCCCGCCCAATCTAGTGTACATTGATATCCTACGCAGCCAATCCACGCTACTCTGTTTTGCGCCTGAATACACCGCACGATGAATAGAACCGTTCTACACAGTAGCCTAATTGAGCAAAGGAAGTGACCGCAATGGTCGCCAACATTCTCGTCTGCGATCCTATCCACCCTGAAGGGCTAGAATTGCTGAAAAGCCAGGCGAGCGTAGATGTCCACGAGGGTCCTCCGCTCTCTGCTGCGGCACTAGCAAGACGGATACCGGACTATCAGGGCGTCGTCGTCGCAGGCCGCACGAAAATCGATCGGTCGGTCATCGATGCGGCAGATCAGCTTTCCGTCATCGGCTGTGTCAACGGCAGCTTGGAAAGCATAGACGTGCAGGCAGCGCGACGCAGCGGCATTGAGACGATCAGCAGCCCGGACGCCAACTCTATCGCCGTGGCCGAACTAACCTTTGCACTTATGCTTGGGCTGGCCCGCAAGTTGACGGTTGCAAGCGAACGCGTCATGGACGGTGTGTGGGACAAGGGTGCATTGTTGGGGCTGAACCTGGCGGGCAAGACGCTGGGCGTCGTGGGACTAGGGCGGATCGGCAGGCAGGTGGTGAAACGAGCGCGCGCTTTCGATATGCGTGTTGTTGTGCACCAAAACCGGTTGACCGAAGAATTGGCTCAGAGCCTAGGACTCGAACACGCTGAGCTTGACGGTCTGATGCAACGTTCTGACTTTGTTTCGGTCCACGTACCGCTTCGACCCGGCAATGTTGGGCTGATCAACGAACGCAATCTGCGGCAGATGAAACGGTCTGCCTTTCTGATCAATACCTCTCTAGGCGGGGTCGTGGACGAGGAGGCACTACTGCGAGTCCTGGACGAGGGCGTCATTGCCGGGGCCGGCGTCGATGGTTTTGTGGGCCGCTCCGACGTAACTTGGCGCCTGATTCGCCATCCCAAGGTGTTGGCCACGCCCTTCATCGGCGCCAATACGCTGGACGCCCAGCGTGAAGCCTCCGTCTCCGTATGCTCTTTGCTACTCTCGCTGGTGCAACGACCAAAGGCTGCGAGCACCCTCGCGCTGGAGGTCGCGCCGATCGAGAAGGTCATTCCGCACGAACGTCACAACCCGCAGCGGGTAGCACAGCTGGCCGAGCGTATCGCCGAGGACGGTATTCTCGCCAATCCGCCCGTGACCGCGCGCGTCGGGGATACCTACGTAATCCTCGACGGCGCAACGCGCGTGACGGCCTTTCGCCGGCTCGGGTTTCCGCATATTGTTGTGCAGGTAGTGGATCCAGACGCAGATGATATTGAGCTGCAGCGCTGGTATCATGCGGTACACGGGGGTAGCGTGGACGAGCTCCTACGTGCGCTCAGCGAGGTGCCCAACTTGTCCCTTGTAGAGCAGCCGGTGGAGGCGCTCAGCGAGGCCACCTTGCACGGTAACGTGGCCGGCCATCTGTCTACGGTGGACGGCCGCGGCTTCCTCGTACAATCCAGTGGCGCCCCTGGCCAGCCAGGGGACTGGCTTACCGTCCTTACAGACTTGGTTGAGCGTTACGGGCAGTGGGGCCATGTGGAGCGCACGACGAACCAAGATATTGCCGTATTGCTATCTCAATTTCCAGACTTGGCCGGGCTGTTCACATTCCCGGCGTTCACGCTGGAAATGATATTGACGCTGGCCGCGCAAGGGCGTACCGTACCCGCGGGGATTACGAGATTTGTGATACCGGGCCGGATCCTGCGTCTGAACGCCCCTCTGGCTCGACTGGCAAGTGACGAGCCCCTCGAGTCCAAACGGCGCTGGCTGGACAATCTTGTGCGAGAACGCCTAGCCGAACGTCAAGTACGCTATTACCAGGAGCCGGTGATTCTCCTCGACGAGTAGAGCGGGATAAGGCGGGATATCCGCAGTGTGCGCGAATTGTTGTCGCTTTCGATTCTACGGCAATCTGAACGATTTCCTTCCGGTAGAACAGCGCGGGCAGTGGATCGACTACGAGTTGGACGGGACGGTTGCGGTGAAGCATCCCATCGAGTCGTTGGGGGTGCCGCATCCTGAGGTGGAATCGATCATCGTCAATGGTGTTTTCGTCGGATTTGGGCACCATCTGGCGCGAGGAGAACAGATCCGTGTTCTTCCCCTAAGCGCCGCTCCACAACTGCCTGAGCGGCTTCGGCTGCGCCCTCCACTGAACCGGCCGCCCCACTTTGTGGTGGACACACATTTGGGCCGTCTCGCGGCCTACCTCCGCATGCTGGGATTCGACACCATATACCGCAATGACTTCGACGACGCAGATCTTGCGAGAATCGCGCATGACCAAGAACGAGTCCTACTCACGAGGGATCGCGGGCTCCTCAAGCGCAAGAAGGTGATATACGGTTTTTGCGTGCGCCACACTGATCCACGGGCGCAACTCGTGGAGGTACTGCGTCGATACGAACTCGAGTCTGACGCCCAGCCATGGCGACGGTGTACTCACTGCAATGGCCTCCTTGTACCGGTTCGCAAAGACGATATCCTGGACGAATTGGAGCCGAAGACGAAGTTGTATTATCGCGAGTTTGAGCGCTGTGACTCGTGTGGCCAGATCTACTGGAAGGGCTCACACCATGAGCGCATGCGCGCCTTTCTGGAAGAAGTCTTCTCCGAAGCGCGCGTATCCGAACCAGCGTCACCCTACACTGCTACGGACGTATCCGACTCGCAGATGGATACTTAACACCATCCAAATATCTTCCAACCATAATCTGAAAACTTCACCGCTAGACTTAGGTACAGTTCAGCCGCGCGTAGCTCGGCGATTTGGCAGAACCTATCTAGCCTAAGCGTAATCAAGAAAGGAAACTGATCATGTTTGCACAGCGAACCCGACTCGCCCTCCCCCTTGCGATACTCTTTGTAGTTGTGCTGAGCGGATGCGTAGCCATTGCACCTACTGCCCCCGTTTCGGCATCGGAAATTCCGGTGGATACCCAGACCTCTCCGCAGACGGTGGAGATCACGGTGCCGTCGAACAGCACCGAAATCGATTCGCTTCTCTACATGCGTGAAGAGGAAAAGCTTGCACATGATGTCTATGTAGCACTGTACCAGGAATGGGGGATGCCTGTATTTGACAACATCGCCCGAGCCGAGAGCCAGCATATGGACGCAGTGCTCCAGGAACTCACCGCCCGTGGAATTGCCGACCCCGTGGCCGGCTACGAACCGGGTACATTCGCAAACGCCGATCTGCAAGCACTCTACAATGAACTAGTAGCGCAGGGGAGCGAATCCGTAGTAGCAGCACTCACCGTGGGCGCGACGATCGAAGACCTAGACATCGCCGACTTGCAGGAAGCTCTGGCGGGTACCAGTGCCGATAGCACCCGATGGGTCTTCGAGAACCTGATGAGTGGTTCCGAGAATCACCTGCGGGCGTTTGTTCGGAATCTCACTCGTTACGGCGAAACATATACGCCAGCCTACATCGATTCCGCCACATTTGACAGCATTGTGGCCAGCAATGGGGTCGTCGGCGGGCCGCAAGTGGCACGCGGACAAGGACGCGGCGCTCAGTGGCAGCGGTAACAGCCGACGCGTACTCGCCATCAGGCGATGAACATGACTGGTAACGAACGAGGTTGGGATGTGGCGGCTATTCTCCGCCACATCCCAACCTTTGTGACACAACACTATCTCTGCTCTCATGCAAGCTTAAGGGACATCATCACGCCGCTGTGCTAGAATTACAGTAGTGATTTCGCACTGCAAGAGTGCGTCGCGTCGTTTGTGCACCGCTTGGTCATCGCTCATTGTTCGCATATATAGATCGTGCAGTCGTGTGGTGCATGCTTGGCGTCGCTGAGCGATCTCGATTTCCTGCAAAGTTTGACTGTTGGATCCCAGTCAGACCTCGACCAGGACGTTGGTGGCGTTCGACTGTCCACATCAGAGTAAGCATCCGCAGTAGGCTTCAGTAAGTGAAGGAGAACCTCAATGAATAGACTTAGCGTTCGATGGGCGGGCGTCCTCGTGCTGGTAGTCGTACTGACTGCTCTTTCCAGCGCGACGGTCCTTGCCCAAGATTCGCAGCCCGACGCAAACAGCGGTGCATTGATCGTCGCCGTTATTGCAGGCAGCCCTGCCTCGGACGCCAACTTGATGCGCGGGGACATCATTTTGGCGATGGGCGATCGGCCCGTGGCCGGAAATGCAGATCTGCGCGCACTGATCCAGGAGGCGACCCCAGGCGAAGTAGTTCCGTTCACCATCCGTCACGGAGACGAGGAATACGTCGTTGACGTGGAACTAGGTGACGTAGAGGGCCGGCCTTATCTTGGCGTGTACTTGGCTCGAGATCTCGAACTTCCTATGCTGGAAGAGGGGACGACAGAAGCACAAGGAAGCGAGGAAGCTGCTGGCGGCGAAGCTGAAATGGCGGCAGAGCCGACCGATGAGGCAACCACAGAACCTGCGCCAAGCGACGAGGCGTTGCCGGCTGATGAGGCCGCTACCGTGGAAGAAGTGGCGCCGGAAGCCCAGCCCTCAGAAGGTTCCGACGCCGCTACGGTGGCGCCCGAGACTGAGGACTCAGAGGCTGAAAACGCCGCAGAGGCCGAAGTATCAGACGCGGAAGAAGAAGTGTCCGAGCCAGAGGCGGTGGAACCTGAGGCCGGCGAGGCAGAAACGGATGTGCAGGAAGGCACAGAAGCAGCTGGCGACGATGCCAAAGCGGTTGAGGCAGAAGAACCTGAGGCGGAAGAAGACGCAGCCAGCGAAGCGCCCCAAGTCTTCGGCATGCAACCCTTCACCAACACTGCTGGTGGAGCCATGGTTATCGCCATCGTCGACGGCGGGCCCGCCGCTGAAGCTGGTATCGACCGTGGTGACGTTATCCTCGGAGCGGACGGTGAAATGTTCCAGCGAGTTGAGGATCTGGTCACTATGGTCGACTCCCACGAGCCCGGCGATGAGGTCACGCTAGAGGTGCTCCGGCGGACCGGGGATTTGGAGGCTGTAACGGTGACCCTCGGTGCGCACCCGGATGACGAGGAACAGGCTTATTTGGGTATCGGTTTCATACCGACGCCGCGTCGCATGTTCCTGGGTCACTCCCGTGACGGTGAGCTGCTTGTACCTCCCATGCCATTCTGGGGCCCTCATGACGGCGAAGACATGCCCGATTGGTGGCAGCACGGCCCCCATCACAACTGGATGCCTCGAGGGTTCCCGTTCGGTCAAGATGGCGCGCCATCCGAAGACGGCGATTCGTCTCCAGACAGCTCAGAAGAGCTGCAGAACGGTAGCGCGCCGGCAGCCGAAGGCAATAACAATGCGTAGACGCGGATAGGCCACTGCCGGCCGTGTCTGTTGTACTTGGACAAAGGGCCCATGCATCTTGCGTCCTAGCCATCGCGCGCTGCATGGGCTCTTTGCTATGCTAGGTGGGCGTTTCGGTTTTCTCGCATGAGCTTCCTCATAGCCGTGCGCACTGCGCATTCAGCGTCCAGGTGCCAATGGCCTCACGATGACGATCAACCACTGGGCCCTCTCCCCGAATTCATCCAGGATGCGGGGTTGCCTAAGCTCCGTGTCCAGTAGTCTGATTGTGCTATACTGTTCTGCCAGTATTTGTCCTTGCATGCGCCCTCTTCGGTTTGCTATGTCCTACGGCCAAGCCAATCTTTGCCACAGATAAGGCTTCACTAGTGATCTCAAAAGCCCGACACACAGTCATCATATTTGTCGCAGTTGCGTTCTCGTTGTTGTTCATCGCATCAGGATGCGCATCGCGCCGCACGCAACAAACGGCAGAACCCATTGCTACCGTGTCGGCCGCAGGCACAGTCTTGCCGGATGCGACGGCAACGGACGGGCCGGTTGCGACCCCATATGTTGTCGGGCCGGATAGTCCGTTACCGACGGCGACGGCTCCGGCCAGTCCTCTGGCAGCCGAATTGGAACCTCTCTACACTTACGAGGTTGTAGCCGAATATCCATACGATCAGACTGCATTCACACAAGGCTTGGTATACACCAATAGTGTTCTCTATGTGGGTACGGGATTGCGCGGTGAATCGTCGCTGCGCACGACGGACCTTGACAGCGGCGAGATTCTGCAGAGCGTCGAGTTGCCGGACGAATACTTTGGTGAGGGTATCGCCGTGTTCGACGACATGATTTACCAATTGACCTGGCAGGAGCACGAGGCATTCGTCTACGACAAGGACAGCCTCAGCGAGACATCATCGTTTACCTATACGACAGAGGGCTGGGGATTGACCTACGATGGCAAACAGCTCATCATGAGTGACGGCACACCCACTCTGTACTTCCGCGACCCCGAAACCTTTGAGGAGACGCGCCGAGTTCTTGTAACCAGCAGCTATGGCCCGCTGCGCTATCTCAACGAACTGGAATACATCAACGGGGAGATATACGCGAATGTCTGGACGACGGACTGGATCGTACGCATCGACCCGGAGACAGGTAAGGTGCTTGGCTGGATTGACCTGAGCGGCCTTCTTTCCGACGAACTCAGGCAGGGTAGCCAGCCAGACGTGTTGAACGGCATTGCGTATGATGCCGAGAATGACCGGCTCTTCGTCACCGGCAAGCTGTGGCCGCGACTCTTTGAAATCAAACTGGTCCGTGCAAATTAGGCGCGTCCGTGTCTTGTGCGTGACAGTTTCCCTATCTCTGGAAACGCCAACGCTGCACTATCGAACTCGATCCATTTTGGCACAGAAGAACACAACGCCCGCAGCACGTGCTGCGGGCGTTGTGTTCTAGGAGGAGGCGTTCAGTTTCGTACAGGTACGGTGTCTTTTATTACGCGACAGCAGGCTCTTCGATACGGTATTCAGTGGTCAGATTCATGCCTGCTCGCTTAAGCATAATACTGGCCGAGCAATACTTGCTCATCGACAAATCGATGGCTCGCTCTACGGCTGCGGGGTCAATATTCTCACCGCGGACGACGTAGACGACGGTGGCATCAGTGAAAACATTTGGTGGATCTTCAGCCTGGACGCCCGTAATCTCGACTTCGAGCCCCGTAATGTTCTGGCGACGCCGTTTGAGGATATGAACCATGTCCATCGCCGTACAGCCAACGGCGCCTGCGATTAGAAATTCGACAGGACTTCCGCCTGCGGAGGTAGCCGGACCTTCCATTTCGAACTCGTAACCGCTTCCCAACTTGGCATGGAATTTGAGATCCTCGCCTTTCCACATCACGTTCGCTTGCTTTTGGGCCGCCATCAGGATTTTCCTTTCGGCATTGATTAAGTGTTTTGAATTATCTAGCGCCCTACGGTTTACCCTGCCAGCGTCACGCGCACAAGGCTTACACTATTCCATCTGCCCAGCTCAACGAATCTTGACCATTAAGCGCATCACGTCGTCGATCAGCTCTTCGCGATTCAAGTCATCGCTTGCGCCCGCTCGGGCCAGACACTCCTTGGCATAGGTTCGTAGGAAGAACTCGGATGCATTCTGGACGGCGGAACGAATGGCCGCCAACTGCTGGAGAATCTCCTGGCAGTCGCGATCATCGTCCACCATCTTCTGAACACCGCGCATTTGACCCTCGACACGACGAAGTCGTGTCTTCAGGGCATCTTTTGCGTCCGTTGACTCTAGCTGCATTGGACTACATCACATTCGAGCAAACAACTGTTTGCTTAGCAAGAACCTGCTCAGGTGAATGGGCTGCTCACAGGTGCGGACGAAACCGCCCCGGATCCGCCGCGGGACGAGCCGCCCATGGCGAAGGACGACACTTTGCGGTGCGTCTTTTCGCCACCGCAGCCAGGGCACTTCTTTGCCTTATCGGCTTGCGAAAACCCGACCAGCAGTTCGAATCCCTGGCCACACTCATCGCATACATACTCATAAAGCGGCATGAATCAAATCTCCTCAAGTTGGTCCAACATATACTAGGGGGGAGTATATCAGAGACGGCTAAGTCCGTCAAATCTCCGCCACTTCGTAATCACGCCGAATTCCGTTGCAGACCCTGCCATTGCACAAGGGAGATGTAAGGAACCCACCCCAATAGGGAATGGACGGCAACGAGAAAAAAGCGGAATGGCTTAAGCTGCCATCCCGCCCGTCTGTTTTCTGTTTCATTGCGCTTGGTGGTAGAGATCAAAACAGCAAACGCTCACCTGCGCGCTTGCTGTTCGTTGCCAGGTTACTGCATCAGTCCAGACTCCTGTAGCAGGTTGAGCACCGAATTGAAGGTATCCGCGTCTTCCTGAGTCACCTCACCGTCTGCAACGAGTTCCTCGAGGAGCTGGTCTTGCAGATCACGCATGGTGCCTGTGAACTGGCGGTCGGGCTCGGCTGCGCGCAACGCATCGATCTTGGAATGTACTGTGTCGAAAAGGTCGGCCTGATCCTGCGTCAGCACACCCTGCTCGATTCCCGCAGCCAACATCTCAGTGCGCATGGCCTCTTCCATTTCGGCGGTTCTTACGACGCCTGGACCCTGCCCGGCGCCGACATTCTGGCCCCGACCAAGTGAACGCACATAATTGATGACGTCCCAGCGCTGGTCTTCGTTGAGCACGGCTTTCCATGTAGGCATGGCCGAATTGAACGGCTCCATGGCACCGCCTTCACTGATACGCCAGAATAGATAGTCGTCGCCCAGCATCTGACTAGTCACTGCGATCGCTGGCGGCGGCGGATTGAGGGTTGCGGCCGCCACTCCGTCACCCAGACCGGTCTCTCCATGACACACGACGCAGTTTTGTGTGAAAATCTGGGCGCCGCGTGAAAGCGATTCCTCATCCGCGGGGACAGGACTTGTTTTCCCGGCGTACTCATCCGGGATGGTCGCCATATGGAACATGCGCGTCATACCGCCGCCTGCCCCACGTCCCATTCCTCCGCCTTGCCCCATGCCCATTCCCATACCAGCTGGCGTCGCGGTGGTCTCCGTGACCGCCACCCGGCTCTCTACCGTGTCCGTCATCATCTCAGATGAAATGACTGCTGTCCCGGTCAGAGACGTGTCTGAAGACACCGTCGCAGTGGTAACCTCCCCCGCGACCGTTTCGTCAGTCGTCACCGACGTGCTTTGAGCAGAGGCATCATTAGCAGAGTCTTCGGGGTTCTGGGTAGATTCCTGCGATACCTCTGCGCTGCCTGCTGCGGGGCCTGTGAGCGTCTCGGCCCTAGCCTGTTGTATGAGCTCTTCCTGTGCGCTACGTAGGTGATTCGCGCCCGCCCTGAGCCCAAGCAAAAGTAGAATAACGCCTAGCCAGGGACCGAGTGTAACGACGAGTGATCTGCGGTTGTTTTCCATGGTTTATGATCGGTTCGGCTCGTTTGTTTCGTGATGTATTTTGACTGTTGTTCTTTGACTTCGTTGAGAAGCCGCGCGTGCGTGCAACACCGGCGGCACTGCTCATGGCAGTATAGCATATGCCAAGTACACGCTCAACGATACCCGGAGTGAAAAGGCAATACGGGATATAGCTTGGGCTCAGATCCTGATCCATCCGCTGGCGTCAAGTCGGCGGCGGGAACGCGTGTTGTCTTTGGCTTCTTCGCAGGACCATGCGGTAAACTGCACACGATGCGCTGAAGTCTGAACAAGCTTTTCTGGCAAGGAAGTGAAGAAGCTGCTGCGGCGCGAAGTGATTGTTGCGCGCCAACAGTCCATGGCTGGGAGTAAAGAGTTATGCGTGTTCTATTGGTCGGAAACGGCGGTCGTGAACATGCCATGGCATGGGCCCTTACGCGCTCACCTGAACTGACGCAGCTCTATGTAGCGCCGGGCAACGGCGGCACGGCGAGTCTGCCCAAGTGCGAAAACGTACCGATTGCGGCCGGCGACATAACTGCGCTTCTCCGGTTTGCCCAGGAGCAAGATATTGCACTGACGGCCATCGGCCCGGAAGCGCCGTTGGTGGACGGCATTACCGACGTATTCGGCGCGGCCGGTCTACGCGTGTTCGGACCTACCCAGGCCGCAGCGCAGATCGAGGGCTCCAAGGCGTTCTCGAAAAAGTTCATGCAGCGCCACGGCATCGCAACCGGACGGGCTGAACTGTTCACGGATGCGCAGAAGGCGGCCACATATCTAGATAGCCTCGACGAAGTTCCGGTGCTCAAGGCCAGCGGATTGGCCGCGGGCAAAGGCGTCATTTTGCCCGAGTCCAAAGAAGATGCGCACCAAGCCTTGCATGCGTTGATGACGGAAAGGCAGTTTGGCGCTGCAGGGGACACCGTGCTGATCGAAGAGCGCATGGCTGGGCCCGAGATCTCGGTGTTGGCATTCTGCGACGGTGAATCCGTGAGCCTAATGCCTGCGGCACAGGATCATAAGCGCCTTTTGGACGGTGACCGCGGACCTAACACGGGCGGTATGGGCGCTTTCGCGCCGGCGCCCCGCGCAACACGTGCGCTGCTGCACACGGCGTGGGAGGACGTGCTCCTGCCCACCGTTCACGGGCTGGCCGAGGAAGGCGCCCCCTATGTCGGAGTATTGTACGCAGGACTCATGCTGACCGAGAATGGGCCGAAGGTTCTCGAATTCAACTGTCGCCTCGGCGATCCGGAAACACAGGTACTCCTACCGTTATTGGAGAACGACCTGCTCGAGATAATGGATTGCTGCATCGAGGGCGGTCTGGATGACTTGAGGGTAAGGTGGCGCTCCGGTGCGGCGGCCACGGTGGTAGCCGCGTCTGCCGGATACCCCGGCGAATACTCGACGGGCCAGCCGATCAGCGGCTTGTTGAAGGCTGCAGAGCGCGGTTCTACTGTTTTTCATGCGGGCACGGCGCTTGTGAACGGTGAAATCCGGACTGCGGGCGGACGCGTGCTGGCGGTGACCGGCATGGGCGCCAATCTGGCTGCGGCGGTGGATTTGGCCTATGCGGGCATGAGCGAAATCAGTTTCGATGGAATGCAGTTCCGCACCGACATTGGCCGCCAAATGAGCCAGGCTTCGTAGCAACTAGTACACTGAAAAGACTGTCGGAAAGCCAGTAACCTAGGATCAACACCTCGATGCCAAAACGCGAAGACATCTCTTCTATTCTCATTATCGGATCCGGCCCTATCGTGATCGGCCAGGCATGTGAGTTTGACTACTCCGGTGCGCAGGCGTGTAAGGCGCTGCGACAGGAGGGGTATCGAGTTGTACTGGTCAATTCAAATCCGGCCACCATCATGACAGACCCCGAGATGGCCGACGCCACGTACGTTGAGCCACTCACCGTTGAGGTGTTGGAGAAGATTATCGCGAAAGAGAAACCGGACGCACTTCTCCCCACCGTGGGTGGGCAGACCGGTCTGAATCTATCCGTTGCATTGGCACAGGCGGGCATACTCGACCGCCATGGTGTGGAACTGATCGGCGCCAATTTGGAGGCTATGCAGATCGCCGAAGATCGGGCTCTCTTCAAGAAGGCCATGAGTTCGGTCGGACTGGAATCCCCGCGCAGCGGCATCGCAACCAGCCTTTCAGAAGCGCATAAGATTGCCCAGGACGAAATCGGCCGCTATCCGATCTTCATTCGACCGAGCTTCACCTTGGGCGGCAGCGGCGCGGGCACCGTCTTTACGCCGCAGGAGTTCGAAGAAAAGGTTCAGTGGGGACTCAAAGAGAGCCCCGTGCACACGGTCTTGATCGAAGAGTCTCTGATTGGCTGGAAAGAATACGAGCTGGAAGTGATGCGCGACCGCGCTGACAACTATGTCGTGGTCTGTACCATCGAGAACCTGGATGCCATGGGCGTTCACACCGGGGATAGCATTACTGTGGCACCTGCCCAGACACTGACCGACAAAGAGTACCAGCGTTTGCGCGACCAGGCCCGGCTCGTTATGCGGGCCGTCGGTGTCGAGACGGGCGGCAGCAACGTGCAATTTGCCGTTGACCCTGAATCGGGACGCGTCGTGGTCATTGAGATGAACCCGCGCGTATCGCGTTCGAGTGCGCTGGCTTCCAAGGCTACCGGCTTCCCTATCGCCAAGCTGGCGGCCAAGGTTGCTGTAGGTTACACGCTGGACGAGCTGAAGAATGACATTACCCAGCAGACCGTGGCCGCGTTCGAACCGTCCATTGACTACGTTGTCGTGAAAGCGCCACGCTGGGCCTTTGAGAAATTTCCCGGTGTGAATCGCGAGTTGGGTCCGCAAATGATGTCGGTTGGGGAGGCCATGGCCATAGGGCGCACCTTCAAGGAAGCGCTGCAGAAGAGCATCCGTAGCCTGGAAATCGGTCGCGACGGCCTTGGCCCGGTGGAACGCGACGCAGATGGCGCCTTCCGGGGCTACGACCCAGACGTGAGCCTGCATGACCTGCTACGCATCCCCAACCGCGACCGAATTTTCGCGGTGTACGAGGCATTGGCGCGCGGTGACAGCCAGGCATTGATCTGTCAGCTTACCGGGTACGACCCATGGTTCGTCAACCAAATTGCTGAAATCGTGGCACACGAAAACTCGTTCGAGCAGCTTGATCTGGCAACGGTACGCGACGCCAAGCGGCTCGGATTCAGTGACAGCCATCTGGCCCGAGTCTTGACCAAGACGGGGATGAGTCAAGGCAGGTCCGGAAAGGTAATCGTCGAGGGAGACGTGCGCAGCTTTCGCGCGCAACAGGGCCTGCTGCCTACCTATCACCAGGTCGACACGTGCGCCGCCGAATTCGAAGCGCACACGCCTTATCTGTATAGCTCCTACGAGAGCGAGAGCGAAGCGCTGCCCAACGAACGCAAAAAGGTCATCATCCTAGGCGGCGGTCCCAACCGCATTGGCCAGGGAATTGAGTTTGACTATTGCTGCTGCCACGCGTCCTACGCGCTCCAGGACCTGGGGTTTGAAACAACAATGGTGAATTGTAATCCCGAAACCGTGAGTACCGACTACGACACCAGCGACCGGCTATATTTTGAGCCGCTGACCTTCGAAGACGTAGCCAACATTGTCGAACGCGAACGGATGTCTGGCACCGTCGAAGGCGTCATCGTGCAATTCGGCGGTCAGACACCACTCAACTTGGCGTCCAGCCTGCAAGAAGCCGGCATACCGATCATGGGCACCCAGCCTGAGGCAATCGACCTGGCAGAGAATCGAGACCTCTTCGGCGAACTGCTCGAACGGCTCGAGATCCCTGTCCCGGCTAATGGGAGCGCTCAGTCCGTGGAAGAGGCAGTCGCCGTCGCTAAGAGCATCGGGTATCCGGTGGTCGTGCGCCCGTCCTACGTCTTGGGTGGCCGGGCCATGGCCATCGTCGACGACGAGGAGGCGCTGCGCAGCTATATGGTCGAAGCCGTTGCGGTTTCGATGGACAAACCCATCCTGATCGATCAGTTCCTCGAAGACGCGTTTGAGGTGGACGTGGACGCTATCTGCGACGGCGAGCGCGTCGTCGTAGGTGGGATCATGCAGCACATCGAGGAAGCCGGAATCCACAGCGGCGATAGCGCCTGCGTGCTGCCTCCGTTCAAGATCAGCAACTACCATCTCCACATCATCCGCGAGTATACGGACAAGCTCGGGCTGTCGCTGGGCGTGCGCGGCTTGATGAATGTGCAGTACGCCATCAAGGATGACGTCGTCTATGTGCTGGAGGTCAATCCGCGTGCCAGCCGGACCGTGCCATTTGTCAGCAAAGCCACCGGGGTGCCGCTGGCAAAGATTGCCGCTAAAGTCATGGCGGGTATGTCGCTGGCCGAACTCGGGTTGACCAGTGAGCCGGAACTGAATGGCTTCTTTGTGAAAGAGGCGGTGCTGCCGTGGAAGAAATTCACCGGCATCGACACCTTGCTCGGTCCTGAGATGCGATCCACGGGCGAGGTTATGGGATCCGCAGACCGTTTTGGGCAGGCCTTTGCGAAGAGCCAGTTGGGCGCCAATGCAGGTCTACCGCTGAGCGGCGGCGTGCTAATCACGGTGAACGACTTCGACAAAGGCGGCGCGCTCAAAATCGCGCGCGATCTACATCGGCTTGGCTTCCAGTTGTACGCAACCTCAGGAACGGGTGAGTTCATCCACCGCGTCGGTATCCCCGTCACCGTATTGGAAAAAGCCATCGGCAGCGAAACCTCGAACGGCTACACGACGCTGGACGCCATGCGCGACGACAAGATACAGTTGATCATCAACACGCCGTTGGGGCCGCACAGTCGTGAGGACGGCGCCAAGATTCGCACCTTGGCGACAAGGCGTGAGATACCGCTGATTACGACCTTGTCTGCCGCGCACGCCGCGGTCAATGGGATCCAGGCCATGCGCCAGCATGAGCTGACGGTGCGTAGCTTGCAGGAGCACTACGCTGGACTCTAGTCCGGTTCGTCAGGCCTTAGTCCGGGACTCCTAGGACACCGGTAGTCTTCCACGCTTCCGAAGGGCAACCACTTACGCCTGTTCGGCGGCGCGTATCCGTTGTGCGGCCTCCACCATGGCCAGGTAGCCTTCTACGGGCACGTAATCCGGTATGGAGTTGCCCGAGCCCAGGGCGTACCCATTGGCAGTGCTCCGGAAGCGGGTGCCTTTCTCAAACACATCGTCCACGATGACTTCGGGCGGGTTCTGGCACAATATGTCTACGTCAATCCCGCCGAGCAGCCCGATACGGTCACCATAGCGCGCAATCCACTCGTCAAAGGGAGCGATTGCATCCTCGTTCGAGTGCTTGGCGCCGATACCCAACGCGATCACGTCGTCCATGATGGAAAATATCTTGCCGCACGAGTGCCAGAGGAACGGTTTGCCGCTTGCACGGATCAGGCGTATCACGCGCGCGTACTGAGGAATGATGTGCTTGCGAATTGTCGCCGGCGAAACCAGTGTATTCGTCCTGAAGCCCAGATCGTCGCCGAATCGGCAAATGGCAAAAGCGTC
>JBJYXA010000650.1:10567-22169 GCA_046259705.1 Caldilineaceae bacterium | reverse complement strand
GTGTCGAAGCCCAGATCGTTCATACCCTGCCTGAACACTTCCGCGTTTGCCCACAGTCTATCGACCAGTTCGCTGGATTCCTCCAAGATGGCGACGGATTCGATGCAGGCGGCGACATCGGGTACGGTCATAGCACTGGAAAAGAGGAACGGCCTGCCTCGCTGGCGCAGCCAGGCGACAATCTCCTTGCGTCCGGCAACAAGTCCACCCACCACACCGAAGGCCTTACTCAACGTGCCCACTTCTACGTGAACGCGTCCATGCAGGCCGAAATGATCGACAATGCCGCGGCCCCCGCGCCCGAGAACGCCTTCGCCGTGCGCGTCGTCAACCATCACCAGCAACCCCGTCTCCTCTGCGACGTCGCAGATGTCCTCGAGAGGCGCCAGATCTCCGTCCATGCTGAACACGCCGTCGGTCACAACAAGACCGCGCCGATACTCTTTGACCTGAGGCGCCTTGGCGCGCAGGTCGTCTACATCGCCGTGCGCGTAGCGGACGACGGTGGCACGGCTCAACCGGCAAGCGTCAATAATGCTGGCGTGGTTGAGTTCGTCCGAAAAGATCACGTCCTCTTTGCCGACCAGCGCCGGCACCGTTGCCAGGTTGGCACTGAAACCGCTCTGGAAACTGATACATGCCTCGGTGCCTTTGAAGGCGGCCAAACGCTCCTCTAGCTCCAGATGCAGCGACATCGTCCCCGCGATCGTGCGCACTGCGCCGGGACCGACGCCAAATTCGTCGATGGCTTGCTTTGCCGCAGCGCGTACACGAGGGTGATTGGCCAATCCCAAGTAGTTATTTGCGCAGAAATTGAGGACCCGCCGCCCATCGATGGTCACCCAGCCGTCCATGGGTGACTCGATGGTGCGAATGTTGGTCAGAAGGCCTTGACTCTCGAGGTTAGCCAGTTCGTCGTCAATCCAAGACAGGAGACCGGTTTGCATATGCCCTCTCAATTCTGATAGCAAGACTGGAGTGGATATGTGCGCCCATCGTACAATCACGTATCCCCTCCGTCAAGATCGGGTGAGAGCAGTGCGCTGGGGATTCCCCAACCCGTAGCTCACGGTGCACCCGCATGAGTCTTTGACGCAACCGGCCCAGCAGGAGGGTGGAACCACGAGCCAAGGGTGACCGTCTCTTCACCGCGAACCTCGCATGCTATAATGACGGCGAGGCAGGTCGGCCAGGTTGGCCGCCCTACGAGGATCTCTGAATGAACGAATTGCTGCGCATCGGCCAGACCGTGGTGGATCCAAGCTCCGGCCAGACTTTTCATGTCGACGAATATCTAGGCGGCGGCAGTCAAGGTGAGGTCTAT
Organism: Caldilineaceae bacterium; assembly: GCA_046259705.1. Lineage (GTDB taxonomy): Bacteria > Chloroflexota > Anaerolineae > Caldilineales > Caldilineaceae > JASGTU01. Next base: position 20,845 of record JBJYXA010000650.1, on the reverse strand, counting down.
CGAGCATCGGTGGGCAATGCGCAAGTCGCCATTAAGTGGTTTTACCCTCGCTATCTGACTCAGGACGCCCGCCAACTGGAACGGATTGAGCGGGCCGTGCTGATTGGTCCGCCTAGCGGCAGCTTTCTTTGGCCAGAGGGCATTGTGCAATCGGCTGATGCGAGCGGTTTCGGTTACGTCATGGCTATCCGCGAACCGCGCTTCCGTGGCATGGCTGAACTGGTTACGCGGCAGATTGAGCCCTCATTTCGAGCACTCACCACGGCGGGTTTCGAATTGGCCAACGCATTTCTCCAACTCCATGCACGCGGACTCTGTTACCGCGATATTTCATTTGGCAACGTCTTTTTCGATCCGGCAACTGGCAACGTCCAGATCTGTGACAACGACAACGTAGATGTGGACGGCCAGCCGGGCTCCATCGGCGGCACCGCCCGATTTATGGCGCCAGAGTTAGTCACGGGCGCGGAATCCCCGTCGACTCAGAGCGACCTTTTTTCCCTGGCGGTACTGCTGTTCTATTTGCTGATGAACCATCATCCGCTAGAGGGCGCAAAAGAGGCGGAGATACGCTGTTTTGACTTGCCTGCAATGACCCTTCTCTATGGCTCTCGCCCAGTCTTTGTCTTCGATCCGGGAGATGCATCTAATCGCCCCGTGCCGGGGCTGCACGACAATGTGCTGGCCTTCTGGCCTATCTACCCGGCATCGCTGCGAACTCTCTTCACTCGCGCCTTCACGGCTGGTATGCACGATCCCCAAAACCGCGTTCGTGAAAGCGAATGGCGTTCGGCATTGATTGAGCTACGAGACTCGCTGTTCCCATGTAGCGCCTGTGGCGCCGAGAACTTCTATGATCCGGCGGCGCTGCGTGCGGCTGATGGAAGCGCGTACACTAATAGTCCGTGTTGGGCATGCGGACGCTCGCTGCAACTGCCGCCGCGTATGCGGATCACGCGGGGCAGGGACGCATTCGTGGTCATGTTGGCCAACGGTGCCTCGCTCTATCCTCACCACACGGACGCCGGCCATGCCTATTGTTTTGATGAACCGCGAGCGTACGTACAAAGGCATCCGAACATGCCAGAAGTACTCGGTCTCACGAATCTATCGGGCCAGTCTTGGACCGCAACCACCGCTGCCGCCGAGACCATCACCGTGCCGCCGGGCAGAAGTGTTACACTTAAGGACGGTGTCAAGATACAATTTGGCGACAGTGAAGGCGAGGTGCGTACCTAACGGCTTTCAGGTGTGGTGTCGTACCCGGCTCAGGCTGTTTGGCGTCAAACTGAGTGTCGAAAGATTCTGGGTCGGTCAAAGCCAAGAGACGCGGGCCACACGCCGAGCAATACATGAACGATCAACCGATCGTAACCCTGAAGAAACTGATTCAACAATACGGTGAAGGCCTCGTGTCGGATTCGCGGCGCACGGAGGCTTTGCTAAATGACCACTGTCCCGCGTATCGTCGCGAAGTATTCGTTCTGATCAATGCGCAACGGGAACAGATACCAAGCGACCTGATCGCTACTCCCGGATGGATGCCGTTGGACGCCGCGGAGTCGAGACTCTCTCGCCGCTTGCAGTCCAGGCTGGGCTTGTCGGTCGAAGCGGCGGAGTGGGCGGTGCGTGCGTGGTCCGTCGCGCTCGGTCTGCAACAAAATCCTTCCCGAACCGCGCGATTCCTTGGTACGGCGCGCGCTGCATTCGTGGGTCTTTTCGCTGAGAAACAACAGGAACCGCCACGAACCGAAAACGCTCAAGTTGCGGTACAATCATCGCAAGCGACTACAACACCGCAAGATGCGTATACGTTGACCGTCCCCTCGCCGGCCAAGCCTGCGACCGCCAGCGGCGTCTCTTCCGCCGCCGAGAGACTACGAGGCGCATCGGTCAAGCACGTCAGACGGTACGCAGGATTCGCTGCGCTCATTGCGTCTGTAGCGCTTGTTTGGGGTCTGGCCACGGCAACGCCTGCATGGGACGTTGCGGCTTCAGTGCTGCCGCATCTGCCCAGGTCGTCCAGCGATGCCCGCCATGAGTACCCTGTACCACGGTACGCTACGGTTAGCGCCGGTCCGCTACTCGTACGGACGGGTCCGAGCATGTCCGATGAATACATCTCGACGCTTCCCGCAGGAGAACGCGTACGCGTCACGGAATACTCACCAGACCTGGAGTGGTCTCATATTAGGGAACCTATGGAAGGCTGGGTAAACAATTGGTACCTCAATTTCGTGCCCAGTGATAATGCAGATGTGAAAGTACGGCTACTTCGACAGGAGTTGGTGACGGCCGGCGAAGGCGTACCCGTTTTTGCGGCGCCCGGCGCCATCAATGCGCCCGTCGCCATCTTGGACCCAGGGGAACCGGCCCTGACAATTGCGCAGACGACAGATGGACAGTGGCGGCACATCACGAACCCTGTTGTGGGTTGGGTCCGGTCAGATGGGCTCGCTCCGCAGTAGGTATTACGAATTACCAGAAAATGGAGAAAACACATCGCTTCCTATACTTCTGATTCTACGAACGGAGACGTCTCGACCGAAGGTCTGGACGGATGGCAGGATAGCGTCTCGGCGAGCGCACAGGAGGCCGATTCGACAGGTCCGTACGGTGTCGAGCGTGCGGTCTTGGTCGGTGTCGAGTGGATCCAGCACCCGGGACTTCTTCCCCTGGAAGATTCCCTGGCCGAACTCGCGCTGCTCTCGTCCACAGCCGGTGTTGAAGTAGTCGGTCAGATCACCCAGCGGCTCGAGAGGCCTCGTCCGGCAACCTTGATCGGGACCGGCAAGATCGAAGAACTGATTGACAGCGTGCTAGCCAACCACGCCAACTTAGTTATATTCGACGAAGAGCTTTCGCCCCGCCAACAGCGAGAACTGGAAAAGGCGCTTGGCGAAGAGATCAAGGTGGTCGACCGCACAGCGCTGATTCTGGACATATTCGCTCGCCATGCGCACACCCGTGAAGGGGCGGTACAGGTCGAGTTAGCGCAATATGAGTACAGGCTCCCGCGCCTTACCCGAGCATGGACTCACCTAGCGCGCCAGGCAGGTGGGAGGGCAGGCGGCGCAGGCGGCGGTGTCGGTGTGCGTGGTCCGGGTGAGACTCAGCTAGAGGTTGATCGGCGAGAGATAAGCCGCAAGATCTCGCAACTCAAACGCCAATTGCAGGATATCCGCGATCAGCGAGACAGACATCGCCGGAAGCGCCAGGAATCGGCCATCCCCGTCATTGCACTGGTGGGCTACACGAACGCAGGCAAGAGCACATTGCTCAATCGCTTGACGAATGCCGATGTGCGCGCAGAAGACCAGCTCTTTGCCACCCTGGATCCCACCACACGGCGGGCAGAACTGCCAAGCGGCCACTACGTACTATTGACCGACACCGTCGGCTTCATACAGAAGTTGCCTACCGAGCTGGTCGCTGCATTTCGTGCCACCCTCGAGGAGGTCACGCAGGCCAACCTCTTGATCCATGTTGTCGATGCTTCGCATCCCAATCTGCTGGAACAGGTAGCCGCTGTAGAGGAAGTCCTGGAAGAACTCGGTGCGGACGAAAAACCAATCGTCACAGCTCTTAACAAGATCGATAGGCTCGACCGGCAGAACCCGGAAGTTCGAGAGCAATTCATCGCGGCTATCGACGAGTTTCCAAATGCGGTTCCCGTCAGCGCCATTACCGGGGAGGGCCTCGATGAGCTTCTTGGTCGCATCGATGATATACTTCAACTGCGCCTGGTCGCCGTGGATGTCCTAATCCCTTACGAACACGGCGAATTGGTTGCACTTGCGCACACACGCGGCGTCGTCGACAGCGAGGATCACACACCGGACGGCACGCGGCTGTTAGCCAGAATCCCCGTACAACTGACTGGTCTCTACTCCCAATATTGGTCGAACAATAGTCAGAATTCCAATGATGCAACACAGTAAATCGCCAAAGGAGTCCAAATGAGCAAGCCAAAAGTTGTGATCACGCGACGCATACCCAAAGCCGGACTTGCGCGTGTCCAAGAGGAGTGTGATGTCCGCCAGTGGGACTCGGAGGAACCGATCCCGCGTGAGACATTACTCGAGTGGGTCGAAGGCATTGACGGCCTCTATTGTCTGCTCACCGAAAAGATCGATGACGAGCTTCTGGACGCGGCGGGCGATAACTTGAAGGTTGTGAGCACGATGTCGGTCGGCTATGACCACGTCGATGTTGAGGCTTGTCTCAAACGCGGCGTCGCAGTAGGCAACACACCAGGCGTGCTGACCGATACCACGGCCGACTTCGCAATGACGCTACTGCTGACTACGGCCCGGCGTGTGCCAGAATCCATTGACGCTATCCGCGCCGGCGAATGGACCACGTGGAAACCCGAATGGATGGCAGGTCAGGACCTCTCAGGTAGCACCGTGGGCATCGTCGGGCTGGGCAGAATCGGCGCCACCGTCGCGCACCGGTTGTCGGGTTTTGACTGTCGCATTCTTTACTATGACGTTGCGCCGATCCCGGCAGTCGCAGACCCGTTGGGTGCCGAATTCGTCGACATGGATACCCTGCTCAAAGAGAGCGACTTCATTACCGTCCATACGCAATTGAACGACTCCACATATCACATGTTCGACGAGGAAGCGTTCAAAAAGATGAAGCCGACTGCCATCTTTGTCAACACCAGTCGTGGCGGCGTCGTTGACCAGGACGCCCTGTACAATGCGCTCGTTAATGGCGATATCTTGGCTGCCGGCCTGGATGTGACTATCCCGGAACCGCTGCCGCCGGATCACCCTCTCATGAAGCTGCCCAACGCCGTGGTGGCGCCTCACATCGCGAGCGCGTCCGTTGAAACTCGTTCGAAAATGTCCGTCATCGCGGCAGAAAACCTTATCGCCGGTGTGAAAGGCGAAGCACTACCCGCCGGTGTGACAGAACAATAGCGGTACGCGGCGCCGCGCGGCAGCCCGCAGGTTTCGAGCCGTTGGGCAAGCGGACCGCGAGGGCTATAATAGGACGGTCGCAGGCAGGTGTTGCCGAGAGATGATGCGGCGATCGGATGGTGAAACCACAAGCGGATACCAGATGGGAGACCACTATGGGCAGCGATACTCTGACAATTACTGACAATCGTACCGGCGCAACCTATGAGGTACCGATTGAGAATGACACCATCCGTGCCATCGATCTGCGCCAAATCAGGGTGAACGATGACGACTTCGGCATGATGACGTACGATCCGGGGTATTCGAACACGGCGCCTGTGAAGAGCCAGATCACCTTCATCGACGGTGACAAGGGCATCCTGCGCTATCGGGGCTACCCTATCGAACAACTTGCCGAAAAGAGCACCTTTCTGGAGGTGGCATATCTCTTGATCTATGGCGAGCTACCGTCCAAGAAAGTATATGCGCGCTGGGAATACGATGTGCTCCACCGTACGTTCATCCATGAAAATCTGGCCGCGTCGCTCGAAGCATTTCGATATGATGCGCACCCCATGAGTATGCTCATTTCGGGGTTGTCTATTATGTCGACAATGTATCCAGAGGCACGCAAGGTAGACGATCCGGAAGTACAGGATAGGCAGATTCTGCGCATTCTCGGCCAGCTTCCCACGGTTGCTGCATTCGCATATCGCCACCGCATTGGCCGCCCCTACAACTATCCGAACAATCTGTTGGGTTACACGGCCAACTTCCTGTACATGCTCGACTATATGAGGCAGTCCACCTATGATGTCGACCCCGTCCTCGCCAAGGCGCTCGACGTGCTCTTCATCTTGCACGCGGACCACGAACAGAATTGTTCAGCGTCAGTGATGCGCAGCATCGGGTCTGCCCATTCTGACCCGTATAGCTGTATGTCGGGCGCAACTGCAGCTCTGTTTGGCCCGTTGCATGGCGGCGCCAATGAGGCCGTCATCCGCAACCTGACGGAGATTGGCGATGTCAAGAATGTCCCCGAATACGTGGAACGCGTGAAAAAAGGGGAATTCCGGCTGATGGGGTTCGGCCATCGTGTGTATAAGAACTACGATCCACGCGCACGTATCATCAAATCCATTGCAGACGACGTTTTCAAAGTTACGGGCACCGATCCGTTGCTGGACATTGCCCTGGCGCTGGAAGAGGTTGCGCTCAACGACGATTACTTCACTTCGCGCAAGCTCTATCCTAATGTCGACTTCTATAGCGGAATCATCTATAAGGCGATGGGTTTCCCGCCGGACATGTTCACCGTGCTCTTCGCACTAGGTCGCGCTCCCGGCTGGTTAGCACAGTGGCGGGAGCAGGTCACGGATTCCGAACAAAGAATTGCTCGACCCCGCCAGGTGTACCTGGGCGCAGACGAGCGAAACTATGTGCCCCTATCAGAGAGATAGTCTTGACGGAGAAATCCGAAGAAGTGCATTTCGCCGAATGACGCTAGAGATGAAAACGGACGCCCATGCAATCGCAGCATGGGCGTCCGTTCTATCACGGGCTGCTTCATGTACTGTTGCGGGCGGTGAACTAGCTTATATCTCCGTCACCGCGCCAAAACTTCTTGACTGCCTGGGCTAACAAAGGATAGTCAACGAGGCCCTCGTCCTCGTTAGTCAGAAAGCTGTCAGCTGCCTCTCTCGCCTGCACTAATGTCTGCATGTCGGCCAGTTGTGCCACCCGTAAGCTTGGCAGGCCACTCTGGCGCGTGCCAAGAAAATCGCCTGGACCGCGCAGTTCTAGGTCCTTTTCGGCCAGATCGAAACCGCTGGTCATCTCTTCCAACGCATGCAACCGCTCGTTGGACTCACTTCCCTCGGCGTTGCTAAACAGCGCACAGTAACTTGCATATTCTCCGCGTCCGACTCGCCCGCGCAATTGATGCAACTGCGCAAGTCCAAACCGCTCCGCGTCCTCGACGATCATCAACGACGCATTGGGGACATCGATGCCGACCTCGATCACCGTAGTGCTCACGAGCACATCGTAGTCGCCCCGCGCAAAGGCAGACATGACCTCGTCCTTTTCCTCACCGCTCATGCGTCCATGTAGCAGTCCAAGGCGCAAGTCGCTAAACACCTCGCGGCTCAACCGTTCGTATTCGTCTACGGCTGCCCCAGCGTCCAGGTTCTCACTCTCCTCGACCAGTGGATAGACAATGAAGCCCTGTCTACCTTCTAGGACTTCTTTGCGCATGAAGCGATAAAGCCTTTCCCGGTCGCTGCCCGCGAATCGCTTTGTCTTGACCACCTGGCGCCCCGGCGGCATCTCGTCGATGACACTCACATCGAGTTCACCATATACAGTGAGCGCCAGGCTGCGCGGGATAGGCGTAGCACTCATTACGAGCAGATGCGGCTGCAATCCTTTGCTGCGCAGCGCCCCGCGTTGTCCCACGCCAAATCGGTGTTGTTCATCCACGACCACGAATCCCAGGTTGTCGAACTGAACCGACTCCTGAATTAGCGCCGTCGTACCGACCACGACGTCCACTTCGCCCGAATCGAGTCCCTCGACTATCCGGTCCCGTTCGGCGCCAACTACGCGACCGGTAAGAAGCGCAACCGAGATTGTTTTTCCATTAGCTCGCGTGGTACCTGCTAGCAATCCGCTGAGGCTACGGTAGTGCTGTTCCGCCAGAATCTGCGTCGGCGCAAGCAGGGCCGATTGCATGCCCGCCTCAAACGCAGCCGCCATCGCAGCCGCAGCAACCACCGTTTTGCCGCTGCCCACGTCGCCTTGCACAAGACGCGTCATCGGTACTGTCCGCTGCATATCACGATGGATTTCTTGCAGAACGCGCATCTGCGCGCCGGTCAGCTCATAGGGCAACCGTGCAAGGAACCTATCTATCGACGCCGGATCTCCTTCTACGGCCGTGGCATCGGCCGAACGAATGTCACGTCTACGCAACATGACACCGAGCTGCAAATAGAAGAACTCTTCAAACGCAAGGCGTCGCCAGGCATTGTCGAGGCTGGTTTGATCGTCCGGTGCGTGTACTTGGCGCAAGGCAGAGGAAAGATCAGGCAGATCGTACGCGCTGAGAATGGCCGCAGGCATGGGATCGGCTACGAGGTCGACGTAGCCCGTCAGAGCCGTACGCACGATACTGCGCATGCGATTGCCCGTGATGCCTTCCGTTAACCGGTAGACGGGTGCAATACGGCCCGTAGAGACCATCTCTTCGTCGACGTCTTCAAAAACGGGGTTCTCCAAAGTCTTCTGGCCCATGAAGAGTCCGACTTTGCCGCTCAATCGCAACATGCTGCCAACCGTCAACTTGCTTTTGATCCATTTGTTCCACCAAGTGGCGCGCAGGGTACCCGTTCCGTCGCCCAGTACGCCCTGTACCATCTGCCGCTTCATGCTGACTTTGCGTTCCGTCACCTCCCAGAGGTTAGCGACGACGGTAGCGTACTCACCGGGATTTAATTCGGCAATCGTGCGGAGCTTGCTGTAGTCTTCGTACCGAAACGGTAAGTGCCATAGCAAATCCTCGATCGTCCAGATTTCAAGTCGGGAGAGTTGCTCTGCCGTAACCTTGCCTACGCCGGGTAGGGACTCCGGCGATTCCTTGAGCTTCGCCGCCCGCTCCTCATCCGACTCTCGCAGTCTTTGTACACGCTGCTCGGCAATGTGGGTCGGCTGCAGCGGAGGAATATCGGCGGCAACGACGCTATCCGGCGCCACTAGCTCTTCCTCGAAATCGTTCACAACTGCAGGGCCGTCATATTCGGCGCGGAGATCGCTGTCGTCTTCGAGCCAACGAATAATGGTGCTGGCGATGTTCGGCCTGTCCTCCGCTTCGGCTCTGTCGAACTCATCCATCAAACGGATGATACGCTCTACCTTGCCTTCGTCCTCAAGATCGGCAAGCGCATCATCACGCCACCTGTCGGCCATAGCGTGCATGCCACCGACAACGGCGCGGTTGCGCCATCCTTGCTTTTCTTCCAGTTCCAGAACCCGCAGTAGGCGTTCTGATGCACTCTGAGACAAAGCTAGTACGCTCCCTCATATACCATGACCCCAATAATGTTGGGACCGCAGTACGCCGCAAGGCTGGGTGGGTAATCGAGTTGCGCAATACGTACATCGGGCAATGATTCCCCGAGCAATTCCATCAACGCCTCTTGCTGAGGTGCGTAACCGTGCTGCAACACGCCAATACGTTCTACACTGGCAAACTCGACAACAAACTGGTGGAGCTTCTCCACCACCTCATCTTTGGTCTGCACCTTTTCGAGTGGGGAGAGCTGACCGTCTTCCAGCATGAGCATCGCCTTGATGCCCAGCATCGTACCCAATAGATTCTGTGAAGGGCTTAAGCCTGCGCTTCTCTCCAGATAGTTGAGGCTCTCGGAAAAAAGCGCCAGATAAAGATGCGGGACTGCGCCGTTGATCACGCGCGCTATTTCGTGGACGTCAGCCTCTGCGTCCGCTACCTCCGCGGCCTGTTCCACAAGTAGGCCAAGACCATATGAGGTCGACAGACTGTCGATGACGCGTATCGTATTGCGGCCCTTCAGCATTTCCGCGGCTTTGCGAACCTCTGACCACATAGGGCTCAGCTCGCTGCTCATGTGGATCGCCACAATCTGTTCAGACTGGCTGCCGAGCCTTTGGAAACGGTCGAGGATCGAATTCAGATCGGCAGCCCGAACGACCGGCAACAAATCCGCGTCTCTGGAACGCGCCTCTTGTAGTTTCTCGAACATCCTATCGGCGGTGAAGTCGCCGGCCTCTTCGAAATACGCCGATCCGATCTTGATCTTGTGCGGAATTACCTCGATCTCGTACCTCTCTCGCACTTCGGGTGAAAGGTAGGCGTTGCTGTCCGTGACGATGCGTACTTTGCTCATTGTGTGACTATTCCATCTGGTGCAACTGAGTCTGGATATGCGCGTTCCAGCATAACTGGCGACCTAATAAACGAGCAAATCCCGCCTGACATTTGACACGCCAGCGTTTTGGCGGTAGACCAGGCTCCATGCTATTATACGCAAGTTGCGAAGCATTCTGATCGTTTGATTGCCTTGTATGTGGACGCCGCCGGTGTCTGCTGAACAAACGGGAATTCCGGAGGACGTAGAGATGGCAAAATGTCAACGATGTGGCCGGGGACCATTGTTTGGTAACAATCGCCCGTGGTCAAAGAAAGCGACCCGGCGACGCTGGAACATTAATGTACAGAAGGTCAGGGTGATGGAAGACGGCAAGTACGTTTCCAAACGCCTCTGCACCTCTTGCATTCGCGACCTACAAAAAACGTAGATCCCAGCTCGTTGCGTCGTCGCCGGCC
>JBJYXA010000650.1:7765-10467 GCA_046259705.1 Caldilineaceae bacterium | reverse complement strand
GCAATTCCTGGCTGATCCCCGGCGACGGCGCCGATTCACCTAAGTCAAACTCGCCTCCGGTCGACCTGCGGCCAGCGCGTGCAATCAGTCCACCTCCGCATTGGCGGCCTGTCGAAGCTGACCACAACCGGCATTGATTTCGATCCCGCGCCGTTCGCGCACCGTGGTAGATATGCCGTGAGTGCGCAGGATCTTTGCAAAACGCTCCGTGTTCTCAGGCGACGTCGGTTGGAATAGGCTGTCTGGTACGGGATTGAGCGGGATGAGATTGATGTGGCACAGGAGTCGGGCAAGCCGTTCACCGAGCAATTCGGCCATCTCCGGGCTGTCGTTAATGTCGCGCATGAGCGCATATTCAAACGTCACGCGCCGCCGCGTCTTCTGCGTATACCGGCTCACCGCCGCCAACAGTTCGTCGATAGGATACCGCCGGTTGATGGGCACCAGCGCGCTACGCAACTCGTCCGTAGGTGCGTGCAGACTTACCGCCAGCCCTACCTGCAGACCCTCAACGGCCATCCGGTCGATCATGGGCACGAGACCGACAGTGCTCAACGTGATATTGCGTGCCCCCAAGCCGAATCCAGTCGGATCGATGAGTCGCCGCAACGCTGCCCACACGTTGTCATAGTTGTGCATGGGCTCTCCCATCCCCATCAGAACGATATTCGTGACAGCGGTGGGGCGTATCGCGTCGACGGCGGGCAGGGCATGGGGATCAGAGAGAAAACGGGCGTAGTCCAGAACCTGTGCCACGATCTCGCCGTAGGTAAGGTTACGCGCCAGGCCTGCCTGGCCCGTCGCACAGAAGGTGCATCCCATACCGCAGCCAACCTGACTGCTGATGCACAGCGTTCTCCGCTTGTCGTACAACATGAGGACCGACTCGATCGTCTGGCCGTCGGGCAGGCGATAGAGTCGCTTAAGTGTGTCACCGCTCTGCGACACGATCTCGGTGGCAAGTGTCAAGGGGGCAATGGTAGCCGACTGCGCGAGCCTCTCCCGCAGGGGCTTTGGTAGATTCGTCATCGCATCGAACGTCGCCGCGTGGCGGGTATAGATCCAGTCCCAGATCTGGCGTGCCCGATAGCGCTGCTCACCAAGACCGACCACGAACTCTTCCAGCTTGTCCGGATCAAACTCCAGTAATGAGGGCAGACTACTAACCGATGCTACGTCCATAACTCTGTCTTGACCACTCTTGTGACTGCAGCGACGCCTTTCCGCCGCGCTAATGCCGGATACATCGCCGACCCTTCACTCATACCGCCTTTTCTGCAGAGCTATCTGCTCTCCGGAAGTACGCCAGCAATTCGGGAAGTCCCTCCACCACAAGATCGGGCGGCGCCTCTACTTGGGAATAGCCGTCGCGGGTCGTGACACCCGTCAGTACGCCGGCCGTCGGCATCCCCAACTTGATAGCGCCCTCAATATCCGTTTCATAACGATCTCCCACCATCAGCGTCGTTGCCGCATCCGCGCCAACCCGCTTGATGGCCTGTTCATACATCCCTGGATAGGGCTTTCCCACAAATTCGGGCTTTCGATCGCTTGCGACGGTAAGCAACGCAATCAGGCTCCCGGTACCCGGCACCTGTCCCCGCTCGGTGGGCAACGTGGCATCCGGGTTGGTGGCTACGAAACGCGCACCGTTGCGGATAGCGAGCGTCATCTTAGCGAGCGCCTCGTAGTTTACTCCGAAAAAAATGCTTGCAACGGCGACTTCCGCCGCAAAAGGATCGTCTACGAGTTCGAATCCCTTCTTGGCAAGCGAATCCCGTAACGAAGCCTCGCCCATCATGATCACGCGGGCTCCAGGACGTTCCTTGCCGGCGAGCCAATTTGCCGTCGCTTCAGCGCTACCCAGGATCTTCTCCGGTCCGACATGAATATCCATACGCGCAAGCTTGTCCGCAAAGGCCTGCGAAGATCGGCTTGAATTGTTTGTAACAAACAGCCATTCACGATTGGTACGGTTAAGATAATCTAGCAATTCTCGAACGCCGGGCAACGCAGTATCGCCGACGTAAATCACTCCGTCCATGTCCAGCAATACGGCGTGCGTCCGCGACAGTTTGGCTAGCGCATCATTCTGGGCACCCGTAACAACATCCATTTCCGCTCCGGCACTTTCCGTGAGTTATTTGGCGTCAAAAAAGTAGCCCGCAAATTATAACATAGTAGGCGCTTGGGCGGACCGCGACTCCATGCGCAAACCAGGCTACGGGTTTGCGATGAGAGCCGCCGGAGATCCCTGCGCTTTAGAATCTAGCGATGGAGCGGGTAGGAGGGAGATGAGTCGGTGAAATGAGGGACGCCACAACAGTTGAAAACCCATCGCGGCGTCCCTGGTAACCCAATGCCGCTACGCAATTGGCCTCAGCGGCTGGCCATAACAATTCGGCGGTCAGCGATTGGCAGCCGCCACGGCGTTTTCTTCCACCCCATCGCCTCTGCAGAGTCCCGTCGTTGAGCACCAAGCGCCAGCCGCCAGGTCAACCGTCCACCCGATACCGCCGGCAGCGGCATCATACCCTGCGTTCGCTGCGGACTTTGTCCACGCCGCAGCCGCACCGACAGGTCTGCCTGCAGCCGCAACACCATACTGCGCTCCTGCCGCTGTGGCATCCCAAGCTCTAGACCACCGGCCAGTTGAATCGGCAGCGCCGTTGCTAACGGGAGCAGCATCCGAATCGGCCGAT
>JBJYXA010000650.1:0-7665 GCA_046259705.1 Caldilineaceae bacterium | reverse complement strand
GCCAGTTGAATCGGCAGCGCCGTTGCTAACGGGAGCAGCATCCGAATCGGCCGATGCAACCATAGTTCCAGTCTGCCAAGGAGCTTCGAAACTTCCATTGGCCGTGACGTCTATCGCGCCATCCACACGAGCGTATCCGTCTGCCGACAGTTCTGCGAACGGCACGTCCGCATGTGTATCAAGAGCAACGTATGCGTTACGCAAATCGAGCGAAAACGGTACGAACACCTGCGCCTGGACAGCGCCATCCCACACTTTGGCAGGCAGGACTGACGAGCGAACGATGCCTGTTCCCAGCAGACCGTCTTCGCTGATCACGAGTTCACCCTCCAGCGTCAACGGTTCTCCGTCAATGTTCAACCACTCAGCCGCAGCGCCGCCGTCTACCGCATATCGCCCGGCCAGTTCCAGGCGAGTCTCGGCTATTTCGTCGGCTACGACACCGGTCACGTGTACCGTCGCCTGGTGGCGAATTGGAAGCTCGCCGCTCAGCAGATCGACTGTTTGCGTCGGGTCAAGTAGCTGCGTCAGAAACGCCACGCTGCCATTGTAGCGAATGGTGACGTTACCATCGAGAAACGCGAAACGTTCCTGCGGATCGACGACCACCGTAGCCCGCTGGCCTTCGGGGATTGTCAGCCACAGCGCGCTGTCTGCGTTTTCACCTAATGAAGCTTCCAGATTTGTCCCCGCGGCAAGGTCGAAGAACAGATACTTGCGATTAGGGTCTAGGGAAGCATCAATCTGCGGCAACTTGCCAGCATAGTCAAAGCCGACAGCGGTATCGACGGGACGCTCTGTCGCAGAACGGAAAAGCGTACCTAACGACGGGGATGGTAATTGCGCCTTGCCATAGAAAGACTCGACGCGCCCGTCGGCTCCCATAGTGACGTCGATTTGGGCATCTGATAATTTCAGCCGTCCGATGGGTAGATCCAGCGTGAGTCCATCTGTAATCGAGACGCCGGCCCCTTCCGGTAGAAAGGCCAAGTTCTTTTCCAAGACAGACAATGCGACCCCGGTTGCAGGCAGCCACGGCGGCGCCTGATCACCAAGATCAAGGTGCAGAGAGCAGACGCCTTCATCACACGCAATCTGGTGGGCAGTCGCCGCGCTCCCAGGGAACTCACTGGCTGCGTTCGCGGTGCCCATCGCTAAAGGCGTGAACAATAGACAGGCAAGCAGTACCGCAAAAACTATTTTGAGGAAAGGCATCCTCATCCTCCGAATATTCTTGTAGTTCAATAAAGCTATAGTTAACTTACAAACGAAACAAACTGATTCGCTCAGCGAAAAGACGGGAATATTCTGGATAATGTTCCCAATTCCAAGATGAGAGAATTCTCATATTTGCTTGGGTCACACCTAGAGAAGCGAGTCGCCCGCCTTGTCCACAGCTGACGTACTTGCACGCGCCACGTCCTCTTCTACATCTACCGCAGCGGTTGCGATGGACCATGAGACCACGAACCACACGCCACCGCCGATCAGCAAAGCCATAGCGATACTAGCCGGATTGGCCGGAACGTTTCCGCGTAGGATGCCAACCGTTGTTAAGGCCAGACCAGCCAGCGCAAAGCCAATCCCCACCCGCAACGGTATGCTCAATTTTCGCCACATAAGGTCACTCTTTCGGTGCAAATAGCGCTGCCATACCCTAGGTTGACAGCCTCAAGTCGACAACGTTCAGCTGCAACTGCCGCCTGCCCTGCCATTCATTAGACTGAAGCTCGTAGATGGCGTCTATGTAAGCGCCTTCCGGCAACCGATCGTACCAATCGGCCTGTGAAAAAGCGATCGCGTCAAGCACAGGCGACTCCGGCCCGCTATCCAGGACCAATTTGAGATGCGTATCGCCACCGACCTTGCGCGTATCGCGCACCCGGGCACGCCTAGACAACATCCTCGGTTGTCGATTGCCTTGCCCCGTCGGCTCAAGTCGCTCGAACTGCTCCAGCAGGGCCCAGTCGACGTTTTCGAGTGCCGTTTCGGCGTCGATCGTCACCGTCGGCCTCAGCTCGCCCAACTCGTAGAGTTCCCGATGCGCTATCCCCTGCAGCATGTCTAGCAACGCTGGCAGACGTTCGGTTTCCACTGTAAAGCCCGCGGCACGTGCATGCCCGCCGTGGCGCACGAGAAGATGCGAGGCCTCGTCCAGAGCAACGCTTATGTCAAATTCTTTGATGCTGCGAGCGCTACCGCGGGAAAAATCTTCGCCTACCTCCACAACAACGGCCGGTCGGTAGTATCGGTCGGTGAGTTTGCCGGCCACAAGCCCTACCACGCCTGAAGCAATATCGGGGCTACACACGGTCAAGAGCAGGTGACCCTGGTCAAAGTCGCGCAGCGCCTGCTCTTCTGCTATTTTCTCTGCGCCGGCTGTCATGCTGCGTCGCTGTTGGTTCAGCGTCTCCAGTTCCCTTGCCAGAGAGTAGCCCTCAGTGCGATCCTGGGTGCGCAACAGCCGGTAGGCCAGCTGCGCGCTCGCCAGGCGCCCAGCAGCATTGATCCGGGGACCTATCCGGTAAGATATATCTGAGGAGCTGATGCCGCCCGCTCGTAAGCCTGCCTGAGCATATAGTTCCTGCAGCCCTGGAAGCTGCGTCTCATTAAGTTCAACTAGGCCGCGGCGCACCAGTGATCGATTCTCGCTCAATAGCGGCATCATGTCAGCGACCGTGCCGATTGCCACATAGCCTAGCAACGTGCGCTCGATCTCCGCCACGTCCTCCTCCGAAAGGCGGCACCACGGCTGATGTGAACATGCGCGCAACGTGCCCTGAGCCACGCGGTAAGCCACCCCCGCCCCGGCGAGACGAGAATAACCCCCGTGACTATTCAGCCTGCGTGGGTTGACCACCGCAAGCGCAGGCGGCAACTCCGCACCGATGGTGTGATGGTCGGTGACGATCACGTCTAGACCGAGAGAACGCGCATACGCAATCTCTTCATTGCTGCGGATGCCACAGTCTACCGTGATCAGTAACTCGGCTTTGCCTGCAATCATTTCGATTGCATCCATGTTGAGGCCATAGCCCTCGTCGACACGGTTTGGAATGTAGGCGCCCACCTTGGCTCCTGCTGCCTGCAGCCCAGCAACCAACAACGCGGTAGCGCACACGCCGTCAGCGTCAAAATCCCCGTAAACGCATAATCGCTCTCCATTGCGTATCGCATGCACCAGCCGATCCACAGCCGTAGTCATGTCGAGCAAGCGAAAAGGATTCTCGATTACGGCATCGTCTTCGGCTAAAAATGAGCGCGCCTCACCAGGGTCGTGCATGCCGCGGTTGTAGAGCACCTGCAGTAGAAGCGGATGCTCCGGAAGCGATCTGAGAAAATCATCCGGTGCGGATTCGAGCACTACCCAGTTTCTTGCTACTCTTCTAGACATAGCGTTCCTGACGTACCACATGTTGATTTACTTCGGATAGCTTTCGGACAAGCTGCACAGTACAGTGGGGCATGAGCACTGAGATAGCTCCTGCCCTGGCTAGGCGCTTGCCAACATCACATGGCGGGTCTGCCGAGACGATGCATTTTGGATTATAGTTGCTCGACGCAGACGAACCCAAACCATCTGCTACCGAGCCATTTGGTTGTTGCACGTTCGGCATTCCTGGGCGATCTGTTGGATACGGCTATGGCGTATGGTATTCTATCCGCACCGCAGCTGGCGTACGCTGGGGGCGCAACGCAGAATCTGGTCTCATTTCACGGACAGCGTGTCATTCCAAACTCCTGATGTCATCCACACTCGATCGACTCAGACGCCTCAATGGCCTCCGACCGCAACGAGAGCCTATCTCTCCGGCAGTTGTGCCGCAGCAACCCATTCAATCGGCAGCCAATAGCTTGCGTCAAGGACACATAGTACGAAATGAGATGGGTACATGCTACGTCGAAACCCACCGGTACCCATTGTCCTCCTTGCGGGGCGAAACGCCCCTGGGAACGCTGCTGGATCACTCCCCGCAACCGCTTGCCCGGGTATACCCAGACTTTCGCATGGAGGCGCTGGCCGACTATCACGGCGCCGCATTCCTCGATACCGAGACCACTGGACTCGGTACTGGTGCGGGCGTCTACGCCTTCATGGTGGGCATCGGTACATTCGAGGCACTGCCGGATGAAGAATCGTCGGACGGCTCTGACTCCCGGTTGATTGCTCCATCGCACTTTGTTGTTCGACAAGTCTTCATGCGTAATCCTGCGGAAGAGCTGGCGCTGATCAGCGAAGTCTTCTCTGCACTGGCGAACTGTCGGCTACTGGTGACGTTTAACGGTCGCTCCTTCGACATTCCACTATTGCGGGCGAGGTTACGCTATAACAGGCCCTACTTGCCGGAAACACATCTGAACATGGCGCTATTGCAGGAGGACGCGCCGCACCTTGATCTGCTGCTACCGGCAAGACGTCTTTGGCGGCGTAGACTCCAAAGTTGCAGATTAGCGCATCTGGAAGAGACCATTCTCTTTCACAAGCGCACAGAGAGCGACGTGCCCGGCTACCTGATACCCCAACTCTATGCAGACTATGTGCGGTCAGGCGAATCATCGGAGATGGAGCGCGTCTTCTATCACAACCGTGAAGACATCGTATCCATGGTCAGCTTGGCGAGCCAATTGACCGTTGCATTCGACCAGCGGAGGGTGCCGGAGCAACGCGGCGCCCTGCAGGGCAAAGACTGGCTCTCCTTAGGCATCGCTTATGAACGAATGCAAGACATGCCCCAGGCGGAAGAAGCCTATGGGCATTCGCTGGAAACTGCTGAATCCGCCGCCGACAAGGCTGAAAGCTACTCACGCCTCAGCAGTCTTCAAAAACGACAAGGCCGCTGGGAAGAAGCTGCTGAGACTTGGCAACTTTGGCTTACATCCGTACCAGGAGTCAATCCCATCCCTTACATAGAGCTAGCAAAATACTGCGAGTGGCAGCTCCAAGATTTGGAACAAGCAGAGATGTGGACCTCCTGGGCCTTGCACGAATTACGTCAAGTTGAATCAGCTTTCGCCTGGGCGCACACTATCGATGAACTGGAACACCGTCTGCAGCGTATCCGCCGCAAACGGCAACCTTAATCCGTTGGGTTGCGCAGCGACGGGCCAAACGAATCTGTGCCTGCCATATGCCCCGCGACGAGACGCGTAAGCTAGACGAATCGCCAGAAATTGACTACACTATCCATATGATTGCGAAGCCTGAATTTTGACGGCAACGATAAGCCCTGCCCGTGAGACGGCCGCATCCGACGGTACGCACGTAGAATCGTCGCGCCAAGTACCGAAAGTGTAGAAGGAGTAGGAGTATGGAAGCGGGAATCGCCTTTCTCGCCGGCATTCTCATAGGCTGGATTGTTGAATGGATCATCGACTGGCAGTACTGGCGGCGTGGCATCGCCGGATTCTACGCCACGGAAGCGCAGCTCCGCTCTGAACTTGCCCAAGCAAAGGCGTCGCTTGATGCCTCCACCGCGGAGATAGAATCCACGAAACAGGAACTCCACACTGCACGGGCGCAGTTGCAGGCCTCCAAGGTAAGGGAGTCCGAGCTACAGAGGCGCATCGATGCCGCGACGTCACAGACGACAAAGGAAGCGACGTCTCGACCATTTCCCACGGCCGCTTCTGTGCAATCCACGCCTGCTTCATCTTATGATGACTTGACCCGCATAGAAGGTATCGGACCGCAGCAGATGGAGCGGATGCATGAAGCCGGCGTGACGACATTTGCCCTTCTGGCGGTGACCACCCCGCAGCAACTCGAGGAGATAGTCAGGCCAGCAACGTGGCAGCACTTCGACTACGAAGTGTGGCGCCAAAAAGCGGAGGAACTCGCCGCACGGCCCGTATCCAAGGATGAAGGGAAGGGCGCCTAGATGGCCCACCGATTCACGCCTGCTTCTGCGCGACGGCTCGACTATGCAAAGTTGGTAGTATTGGTTATTCTCTCACTATTGCTGTTTGTCTTGGTATGGTGGCATGGCATCTCACCAGTGCCATGGTTGTCATAAGACGGAATCTGTTCGTCACTGTCGGTTCACTCGAAGCTACAATGGTGTGCAACTGCTCGACACACGATGACGGACCTTGCGGTCCGCCACCGCGCGGATCAACCTGACACGGGGTAGACATGGCAAAATCCACCGCAGCGCCACAGAGCACTTCTGTTTCATCCATTAGCGAATCGTCGCTGCCGCCGAACACGATCGACGGGGAGACACTACCGCTGCGACCGAAGTCCAGCGAGCACGATTTTGACGCGCCCGACGCCATTGCTAGACTACTTCTCGGTGGAACCGCCGACTTGTCCGACGTTTTCCTGCGCTTGCTCGAGGGCTGGGAAAGCCATGTTCTGGAACAGCACGGGGCGACCATCGTCGAGGAAGAAGAGGACCTGGGCGACATCCTGCGCTATTTGCTGATCGGCATCGCCTTCCAAGGCCAGCGCCAGGTTCGCAGTACTGCAGGTACGGTCGGATCGTGGCTGCTGGGCGCGGCAACTACGACCGCGTCAATTACGAGCCCTATCAGGCAAAGTTGGCTGTTCGCCCCCGCACGGCGGACCGCCGGCGTCATTACGAATCGCCTCGAAGACCGCATCGCCGATCTCGTCAGCGAAGGACGCGCCGAGGAGTTTGTCGGCAGGCTGATGGCGGAGACGGCGCTAGAGGATTCCGTGTCCTGGGTGATGGATTACATCGCAGAGAACCCGGAGATTCGAGATTTGGTCCAGGCGCAGGCAATCGGTTTTACGGAGGAGATAGCTATCGGCGTGCGCGAGCGCTCAATCACAGCAGACAACCTTCTGGACGGGCTTCTGCGCAAGCTCTTCCGCCGAACGCCACGTTCGGAATTGCCGGGTCCGCCGCAGGAAGTACAACAGCGCGAGGAAATCTATGATCAACTACGAGGCATCCGGCTATGAACGCGTCACCTACCGCCACGACCGCGAACAGATCGCTTGAGGGTGAATACGCCGGTTTTATGACTCGAGCGATCGCCTTCATCCTTGACCTGCTGATCATAGAACTGACCGTGTTCGCCATCACGGGCGTAGTCATGATGATCATTGGATTCTTCGCCAGCCTCTACAACACGCTGCCATGGGCGAGTGAAGGTAGATTTGAGCCGGTTACGCTGTGGACTGCCGGCCTGATCACGACAATCTCCCTGTTTATAATGATTTGGCTCTACCCCGCATTGTTTTGGATGATCAACGGGCAAACAATCGGAAAGCGAATCATGGGCCTGCGCGTCGTACGCATGGACGGTTCGGAGATGACCTTCTGGCGAGGCCTCATCCGCGTTTTCGGGTACTGGGTGTCTGCTGTCGCCTTGTTTCTTGGATTCATATGGGTGCTCTTCAGCAACCAGCGCCGTGGTTGGCACGACAGATTGGCAGGTACTTGTGTCATTTATTCGTGGGACGCCCGTGGATCCGCGGTGATGGCCGCGCGCCTCGAGAGCATCAGGCCGAAACGCACCGAAAAAAAGCAAGCGGCGAATAGCGATCGGGGTCAAGCTCCGGCGCAGCGACGCCCTTAGTGGATGTCACTGCTCGTAGCAACAGCAAATGCTATGCACTTGACGCCGCTGCTTCCACAATCATCCAGTCGACAGCTTATAGAGGATTTCGTATGTTGAGGTTCCGGTGATCGACGA
>JBJYXA010000649.1:0-1537 GCA_046259705.1 Caldilineaceae bacterium | reverse complement strand
GAATACCGCAGTCATTTGCCGGTTCAGCTCACGCGCCCCGGCGTAGGAAACGTCGAAACAATCGACGATATAGCTATCGGTCAGCGCTGCGTCAGCAGCGCAGAAGTCAGTCATGTCACCGCCGTTGAACTGCTCACGGCTAAACACGACATAAGGCACCTTGTCCGGGTGCTGATCATCAAGCTGTGGTGCGTGCAGCCGATAGACTGGCACCGGTGCCACTTGGGCTGCCATCGCCTGGTAAAGAGTGGCTTCTCCCATCATGAGTGCGAAGACCCCGACTTGGCAGTAATGGTTACCATGTCTCTAGTATGGGAGTCGAGCACTGCCCGCAAATCGTATATGGAACCGGTGTCGACGTCCACTGCCCGAAATGTTCCGTCAAGGTGAAAGTCAGGCCACCGACGTGCAGTAATACGCCAGGTTTCTTCCCCCAAGTCGCGTTCACTGGCGAAGTACTCTCGCCCACTAATACTGTCCACACTGGCGTTGCACTCAGCCACTTGGGTCCAAGTTTTTGTTGGCGCACCATACTCATCGACCGCCTGATCCTGGCGCTCGATACGAATACGATGCCTGAGACGCCCAGCTTTCATCAGTGCACCTTCGCCTCAAGGGCTTTAACCTTGGCGGACAGCTCTTTCACGGCTTGAATCAGCAAGGCGACGATGGCGTTATTATCAACGCCCAAGGTACGTTCCGGGAAGTTGTACGCAGAAGGCGAGGAAGAATCTCCAAATTTACCGGCGGTGTCGTTGATTTCGTGAACAGCTTCCGGCAATACGGCCTGCACATCTTGTGCAATTACACCCGCCCCCCTCTTATTTGATGCCGCCCTACCATCGAGACGCGGGGGAGCATCCTTACGATCAAACGTGCAGCCCCGAAGCTGCTCAACCTTCATGATAGCGTTGGGAATGACTTGGATATTTTCCTTGATCCGCTGATCGGAGTATGAAATGAACCCGTTCGGGGCATATAGAATCCCGTCTTGACGAAACATAAATACCGCAGGGCCGACTTCCATAGTCATGTCTACACTGAGCCCAAATGTATGCACCACATGCATCGATATGCGGTTACCATTCCATAAACCGCTGTTTGGGTCGGAGGCGAGTATATGCCAAACAGTGCTTCCCGCCGTTTGGGCATAAGACGATGAACTATCTGCGTATATGCTCCAGTTCGGGTGGCGCGGAAACAGTGGGCCGGACATGGTGTCGCCGGTTTTATTGACGTACCGCGGATCGCCGATGCCTACCACGCGAGCATCCACCTGTGCCTGTGTAAGCTTGTCGCCGGTCAAACCGTCAACGTAGGTTTTTGTAGCCGCCTCATTGCCAGCAGTCGGCGAGCCTGCGAGCACCAACGAGCCGGTCATTGTGCCGCCGCTAAGCGGAAGGGCACCGGTCAGGCGCCGATACCGCCCGTTACCCGTGTGCCCTGCCGGTAGCACTACGTCCGTGCCGTCATCGGCCGCCAAGCTAGTCTCGTCCCAGTACCAGACTGCCCCGTTGCCGTCGCCGATCGCCGTGCC
>JBJYXA010000648.1:1268-2372 GCA_046259705.1 Caldilineaceae bacterium | reverse complement strand
CGGGCGGCTTCTTCGGCCCGCACGCTTTTCA
This sequence comes from Caldilineaceae bacterium, assembly GCA_046259705.1. Lineage (GTDB taxonomy): Bacteria > Chloroflexota > Anaerolineae > Caldilineales > Caldilineaceae > JASGTU01. The sequence continues at coordinate 2,341 of JBJYXA010000648.1, read as the reverse complement.
CGTCTTTGCCAAACTCGATAATCAGGCTGTGATGCACCACCCGGTCGATCGCCGCCGCCGTGGTGAGGGGATTCTTGAAGATTTGATCCCACTCGGAAAAGACGAGGTTCGAGGTGATAACGACACTGCGCCGTTCATAGCGTTCAGCCAGAAAGGTAAACAAAACTTCCATCTCCTCACGGCTCTGCTGGACGTAACCTAGATCATCAAGAATGACGACGGAGAAGCTGTCGAGGCGGCGCAGTTCACGTTCGAGTTCGTGGTCGCGTTTGGCACGTAACAAGGCCCCGACCAACTTGTAGGTGGGGGTGAAGAGCACTGGATAATCGTGCTCGATCCAGGCGTAGCCCAACGCGGCGGCTAAGTGGGTTTTCCCAGTGCCCGGCAAACCGAAGAGCAGCAAGTTGTCGCCGCGGGGGATGAATTCGCCTTCCGCCAGTTGCGCAAGTTGGCGGCGCACACGGAGCGGCAAGCGTTGTTGCTCGAAGGTTTCCAGGGTCTTGCCGGGGGGCAGATGGGCGGCTTTCAGTAAACGCGTGATGCGGCGGGTGTGGCGGCCGTCAAGTTCCTGTTCGAGCAGGTGGGCCAGGAAGGTTTCCAAGGACCAGTCCTCGCGTTGGGCCGTCGCCAGGGTGTTCTCCACGACTGCGGCGAGCGTGGGGAGGCGTAACTGGCGACAATGGGTGCGGATGGTGTCAAGCGCCATGGGCCACCTCCGGCAGGAGTTGATCGTAGGGTTGCAGATCGACAGTCAAGGGGGCTAAAGCGGGCGGCGTCGGGCGCGGCGGCTGGACCAATTCGGCGACCGTGGTGTCGTCCCAAGGCGTGGTGGTTTCCAGCAGGCAGGTCAGGGCAGCGGCGACATCCGCTTCCAGAGATTGCGCCGCCAGGTGGAGGATGCGCAAGTAGATCAAATCGGCCTTGCGCGGCGCGTAGACCTGCTGCAGATGCTCCCAGGCCTGCTGGAAAACTAACGTGGGGAAGAGTGCGTCGCGGTAGCGATAATCGCGGAAGCCGCCGGGCTTGCGCAACAGACTGCCGATCACGTGGCGATAGTTGATGCGCTGCTGGCG
>JBJYXA010000648.1:0-1168 GCA_046259705.1 Caldilineaceae bacterium | reverse complement strand
AAGTCACGGCTGCCCCGCAAGAGCAGATGCTGCTCCAGGGCGCGTTTCAGCCCGCCATTGCTGCCTTCCACGTCGCCGTTCTCCTGGGGTGAGCGCCGATGTGTAGTACGCGGTTGCATCCCGTAATGGTTGAGGAGTTGCCGGTAACCTTCCGTGTAGGCGCGCCCCCCAGTCCCGGTCGCGGCATCCGTTCCCGGGCGGCAGGTTGCGGCGCTGCTGTTGTCCGTCTGATGATACTGTGGCACGGCGCCCAACGCTTGCAGGGTGCTTTGCACCCCGCAACGGAGAGCGTTCAGGGATTCCGACTGCGCCACTCGGCCCCATTCCCAGTTCGAGTAGGGCAGCACGGAGTGGATCAGCAGATGGGCCAAAGGTTCACCTTGCAGTGTCACGCCCAGTTCTGTCAGCCACACCCCGTCCGTCTGTAGGACTTCGCCAGGGCGATGCACTTGTTCCAACACGGCGACTTGCTCCTGATGTTGGGCGCGCCATTGGGCCACCCGTCGTTGCAAGGTGCGTAACTGTCCTTCCTGGTACTGGCCAGGATGCTGCTCACACAACCACTCGAACAACGCTTTCGCCTCCAAAGTCGGGGCCACTTCGAGCATCGCTTCCAGTGTTGCCCAGTCTTCCGCGAAAACATCTGTCCGCGTCCGGTACTGGCGTGGCTCTACCCGCTCGCTGGGAAGTTCTCCCAACTGCTCGTACTTGGCCACCGTCTGGCGACTGCGTACGTTGGCGCTGGCCGCCGCCTGTTCTTGTGTTCGTCCTTTTTTTCGTTCGCGCATCATAATCCTCACTTGGGCATCGGTTACAGTCATCTCTAGGCCTCCTGCGGCCTAGTTTACTCTGACTGCCCCGCATTCCGAGTGGGTATTTCTAATTGTCGTCGATGTCTAATTCTAATTGTCGTTGAACATTTCACCCGTTGGACAATGTACATAACGAGTGTCTGTATCGTTAATGTGATTATCCACAGTAGGTTGAGGCGTTACCCCTGCAGCTTCATAGTACCACAGAATAGAATGACCCCATTCATGTTTAAATACATTGCGTTTATTGGATGACACAGAATCGACTTGAAATGTCGAGTAAGTTTGTCCAGTACCCATCCACTGCGTCAACCCGCCGCAATTCTGAAGATCAGCAGGTTGACCGCATTGCTCAT
>JBJYXA010000647.1:0-4738 GCA_046259705.1 Caldilineaceae bacterium | reverse complement strand
TCGATCACATATACGGCGGCCGGAGGCAAAATGCGCTCCCCTTCCGAACCCAGCTGGAGCGCGGTCAACAACAAATGGTGATTCGTAATCAGCACCTGCGCATCTGCGGCGGCATCGCGCATGATGTTGACCCAACAATCGCTATGATAATGGCGACAATCCGTATACAAGCAGTCGTCGGGAAAGCTCACGACACGCGGGCGAAGATCCGGCGAGAGCACGAATGGCAGGTCGTCTACGTCACCGGTATCCGTCTCCACCAGCCAATCTCGCATGAAGGTAACCTGCTCGTCCTCGCGGTCAATAAGCGCAAACGTGCGCTGCTCCAAAAGCTCCCGCTCCCACTTGAGTGTGCAGACATAGTTGCTGCGCCCCTTGACGACGACGGAAGTGATGGGGTGATCCATCACGTCGCGCAGAAAAGGAATATCCTTTGTAAAGAGTTGGTGCTGGAGGGATTTGTTGGCGGTGGAGACGACCACGGTCTTGCCGCTGAGGATCGCGGGGATCAGATAGGCGATGGATTTTCCGGTGCCCGTTGGCGCTTCCGCTAGAGCGTGGCCTTGTGCCAGGATCGCGCGTTTGACGGATTCAGCCATGGCAAGCTGGCTGGGGCGCAGCTCGTATCCTGGCATCCGGCGCGCCAGCGGTCCGTCAGATCCAAAAAAGGCGGCTAAGTCTGTGTGGTAAAGGTCGGGCATGTCGCCGTCATATTCGACGGATTGGCCAAGCGTGGTGCGTGCCCTTCCGTCCGCGACGACAGCGTCCTGCATCTTTGTGCTTGCCTGACCGCGCCCTGTGCCCATTTTTGCAGTCTAGCACGCATGTGCGAACATCGACAAGCGCTAGACGGCGATCTTGCTGACGTGTGTCTGGGTTAGGAGTTAGGGGTTAGGAGTGCAATTCACAAATAAGGGGACCGGACAAGTTAAGCTCCGGTCCCCTTGACAGCGTTCGATTCACCCGGCGCAATGCCGGTCAACCCATCTACTGACTCAGGTCGCTTGGGATCATGACCTTGTCGATGACCTGAATAACGCCGTTCGAGGCTAAGATGTCCTCAGCCGTGATCACGGAATCCTGAACCTTCAACCCGTCGTCAGTAACTTCGAACTTCACGGGCAGTCCCGCATGTGCGGTCGCGGCCTGCATTCCGTCCGCTATATCCGACGTAGTGAGTTCACTACCGCTAATCAAGTGATACAGCAGTAGTTGGGTCAGCGTACCGGCTGGATTTGCGAACAAATCTTCGTAGTTCGGCAGTGTCGCTTCGAAGGCGGCGTCGGTGGGTGCAAAGATGGTGAATGGACCATCATTTTTGACCAGCGTGTCATCCAGGCTAGCCGCCTTGAGTGCTTCGACTAGAATGGACATACCACCTTGCGCCTCTAGCGTAGTCATGATATCGGTGCCGGAAGTTTCCGTGGCGGCTCCGCTATCTGCCGTATCGGTCATTTCATCCGTGGCTGCGACCTGGCTGGTGGATGTCATACCTGTCGTCGAAGTGACAGGCGTCGTCGTGCTCGTCGTTGATTCGGTTGTGGTGGCAGCGGTGTCCTCTACAGTCGTCGCAGCTTCCTCGGTCGTGTCCGCCTCGGCCGTAGCCGATGTGGATGTCGTAGTCGTCGCTGTCGACGTGGTGGTTGCCGTGGTGGTCGACGTTGTCGTTGCGGCGGGAGCGGTGGCGCCGGTACCCAGTTGGTCGCGCGTCGGCAGATCGATCGTGTCTCCTACCTCGAGCACGTTGCAATCACTCAAGTTGTTGAACGAGCAGATATCTTCCCAGTATCCTATCTCACCATAGATGTCACGCGAGATTAGGCTCAAGGTATCGCCAGATTGCACCACATACGTGCCGCCGGGTTCGCCTTCACGCGCCGGGGTCGTATCCGCCGTAGCGTCGGCAGGAGTCGTCAGCGACGCGCCTACATCGACCACAACGGCTTCCGAAGCTACTGTGCCGCTGACCGTACCGGTGGCAGTCACGCTCTTCATGGCCGTCTTCGTCTGGCCGGAGTCGTCGATCAGCTTGGCGCCTTCGACGCTCAGTTCATAGTCGGCCGGCACGCTGGAGTTATTGTAGACAACGACCGTATAGGGTCCGAAACCCGAAGCTGTGAAACTTGCCGAGCGCTCGTTAGCGGCGAGGCCGGGTTGGTCTCCACTGCCGGCTGCAATCGCAACCTGGCTCAGCACTACATTCTCATCGGGGTTGAGGAAGCGATTGAAGGCGTCCTGGTCGAGCACCCAGAAACCGATACGACTCGCCAACTCACTATTGTCCTGGGGATTATAGCTCATCACCAGGCTGATCGTTGCGTCTTTTTCGTTGGGCTCGAGACCCAAGAAGTGCTGGGAATCCTTTTCACCCAGGAATCCCTCTAGCATCTCTCCTTCCACGACGCCGGGGGTGGCCGTCACCGCCATGGTTTCGTCAGCCATCATTTCTTCGGTATCGGTCATATCTTCGGTCGCTGCGGGCGCGGGAGTCGCGGTCGCCACTGCTTCGTCTGTGGCTGACTCCTCTTCGGCGGCGGCTTCCTCGGTTGCGGTGGCTTCTGCCGTAGCTTCATCCGTCGTAGCGGTGTCTTCCGCCTCGTCTGTCGCGGCCGCATCACTGCCTTGGTCGGCCATCCCCTCGTCCATCTCGGATTCGGCGTTGGCATCTTCTACCTGGCCGGATCCGTCGGTGATCACCGCGTTCTCGGCAGTAATAGTGAAGTTTGCGTCGTTCGGCGAGTCGTTATAGACGATGAGCGTGAAACGGTCGCTCGTCGCCTGGAACTCAGCTCCGATCTCATTGTCAGGCGATTCGGGGCTCAGTGTGCTGCCCGTAGCCAAATTGGCCAGCCGTGGATCGGTGCCATTTAGGACCTCAGTTTTGTGCTGATCCGTCAACACATAGAATCCCAGGCCATTTCCTCGCGGATCGCTGCGGTCCCACGTGCTGATGATTCTGATAGTCTCGCCTGGAATTCCGGTCTCCAGCCCAAGCCAAATCTCGGCAGACTGGCCGCCCGGAATCGTACCCTTGACCTCTTGGGCGCGGAGTTCTTGCGCTGCCGGCGCCGCAATCACACTGCCTGCAAACGAGGCAATCACCAGCACCGCAGCCATCATAGTCACTGTAATGCGCCAAACTTTGGATGTTGACATGTCCCCTGTTACCTCCAGTCGACTTTGCAGTCTTTCGGTTGTCTTTCGCTGTCCACGTTTGCGGTCGCAGCGTTCTTGTACCCTCTGTTAGCCGTACGTCTCTTGTGCCTGCAAAACAGGCGCCGCTCTTGCGGCTGTAAAGAGTATTATGCAGACCGCACCCCGTTTGGCGCTGTCTCAAAACGATGTTGCATTATACCCTTTGTCGAATTTTCTCGCCAAACTACTCTGTCGTATTCAGCAAATTTGCTGTCGCGGACTACCTAATATCCATCAAATCATGCCGTACCGGTTTATTTTCGCTCCTACTGATTTTCAATCAAACAGATTCCACACCTGAAATCCTCACCCAAAAAATCTCACCCAATTCACCCCGATTTGCCGGCTACGTCCTGGTACACTACGGTGCCGGCCCAAGCTGCAGATCACGTACAAAGTAGTCCGTGTAGTTGTAGTCGGACCGTATGATGCGCAAACGAAAATCGTACTGCCCAGGTGGTAGTTGACGCAGATCCAAACTTGCTATTACGTCTCCCTGCGCCGGCTGCTCTCCCCCTACCAAATAAGTCCACTGTTCTCGTTGACCCGGTGACCACGACAGTTCCCAACGCAATAGATCTGTAGCCGGAACCGTCGCAGTGAAGTCGACGATACCGGTGGCCTGCGTACCACTTCGCGGCGTGAGTATACCCGCCGCGGGGGAGAACGAGGGCTGCGCCGGTCCGGTATTGGCAAAGGTCAAGTTGCGCAGGAAGTACTCGTTATAGTTCCCATCGTCATATACGATCCGCAATCGCAAATCGTAACGGCCATCCGGATATTGAGTAGTATCCAGATCGTAAATGCGATTCTGCCACACCTGTTCTTGTCCGCCATATAACCACGTCCACTTTTCAAGCCCGGCCGGGGAAATGGCCAGTTCGAATCGTTCAAACCTCTGATCCCGAGTGCCGTTTACTGTCGCCCGTATTGTCACCGCTCCGGCCAATACAGCGCCATTGTCGGGCGCGAAAAAGCCCTGACCGCCATCAATGCGCGATAGGACGGCGGGCGTTGGCGTGAGCAGGGGCGATGGCGGCACCGCTGTCCTGGACGGGTCCGGCGTTAGGGTGGGCGGATGCGCATTTCGAATCTCAACGCCGCGTACAAAGGATTCGGTGAAGGACCCGTCTCTTGCGATGGCGCGAACGCGCAAATCGTAGTAGCCGTCGGGAAACTGAGTTGTGTCCAGACGGTAGAGCAGTGAATCGTGCACAATGGCGATGCTCGACGTTAGCCATTGCCAGTCTTCCATGCCGGCCTGGCTTATGTGGACGTCATACCGTTGGAACGAGTCGACCAGGGCCGTTCCGTTGATGTCGGTCCATCCAAAGATAGCGTCGGTGGACTTGGGCTCGGTGATCTCATTGACCGTACGCCGCAGCAAGGTCGGTGTAGGCGACGGGGTAAGGTCCGGTGTAGCCGTGCCGAACAGTGTCGACGTAGGCGTAGCCGTCCCTGAAGTCGGCAGTGGGCTCTGCGCGTGCGCGTCCGGAATGGGCGACAATTCACCCGTCCAGAATAGCAAAGCCAGCAGCGATAT
>JBJYXA010000646.1:0-1528 GCA_046259705.1 Caldilineaceae bacterium | reverse complement strand
AAATCTGCGAGTAGCAGCGGTGTGAATGAATGTGTGGCGCCTACATCAGCGGCGTGTCAGCCTCGGAGAATTGCTGTTTGGAATTGTGATGACGACGTCTGGGTAGCGAAGCGGTGTGCTGAAGTCGAGAGTTGCGGTTGATCAAGTCAAGATGGATGCACGCCATGTGCTTCAGCACATTGATGACCAGCAGAGCAATGGTGCGGGTTGGTGCGGGTGGATGGAAGGCAGAGGTTGCAACTGATGTAACTGGTGTGCTGGTCTGGGAGTGGCCGCGTGACGGGCCCGCCGGCCTCGGTGTGCTGCCCTGTTGCGTGGAGGTCTGAGCGAAGCAGATGTGACTGTTGGGTCAGCCTCGGAGGATGGCCAGGCTCGGGGTGGTTGGAGTTGTTGCGAGCAGAGGCCGTGGCTCGATGACCCAGTTCATGTCATGGGGCTTGTCCGTGGCGAGAGAGTCGCACGGTGTTGACGGAGCGTACGGGATGTCGTCCGCTGTTGGGCGAGCGTACGCGATGTCGTCTGCACACTCATGGTCTGCACATTTGTGGCAGGTCGGCAGTGAACAGAGGTGCTGGTGAAACTGTCGTGAACGGTGCAGTTGTTGAGGCGGCCAAGGCAGCGCGACGTCGAAATGGCGTCGAGTCTTGATGTCGTGTTCGCACGGGCGAAGCCACAGTTGGACGTCGTCAATAGTGTTACCCATTCCCCTGGACAGAGGTGTCGCTGGTGTCTGCGTCTGCATGGAAAGGCGCACACACAGTGGATGCGACGAAAATCCGCGAGAGGCACGAAAGCTGGTGCCACTCAAGGGATGTGCGGCAGGTCGGACGCCGACCGTCCGACGGGTCATGTACGCAGCATGTCTAAAGCTCGGACGGCAGACCTGCCGCGATACAATAAGCCGTAAGAACCATACGAAGCCGTTACAGGGCGATGTCGCGCTGCACGCGAGAAATAGTAGCCATCGCGGATGGTCGAACCCATGTGAAGCCGATACGATGCCAGACAAGATTGCATCGCTGGGTCGAACAACGAATCGTCTGCATAGCGCCTGGCTGACAACCATCAAGCCGGCCAAGGCGTTATGCAGCGACGACGTCGAAGGCACCAAGGGTCGAACAACGCGCACCATCCGTGCACCGAGGGTCGGTCCAGCGGAGCACCATCAGTCCGTAGCAAGGTCGCGGTGGAGCCAGTGCCGCGATCGTCTGTTTGCCAGCGGAACCAACCGTGACTGCATTGAGGCTGGCCGACTCAATCGTCATCGCCCGTCCTGCAGAGGCAATCGCTAGCCTGGAGGCAGGCGAAGCCAATCAAGACCTCGGGACGGAAGACAGGGTCTGTTTCTGGTCTGGAAGCTAACAACGGCACGGTAAGGATTTCCGTGGGTCAATCCGCCTAACGGCTGGCGTTAAGCTGCCGGCCGGGTTGCCACGCGAGTGTGAGGCCAGGCCCCAGAATGGGGCGTGGCCGCGTATCGATGTTGGGGGCCGTGCCGAAGGCACAGGCCCCCTGCGCAGCGTCGGTG
>JBJYXA010000645.1:1607-4010 GCA_046259705.1 Caldilineaceae bacterium | reverse complement strand
CCTGATTGTCGTAAACAAAATTGTACACTTGAACCTCCTCCGCAACGAAACGTGCGCCACTTTCGCACAAGTGGACCGGCCCATTCGTGTGCCCACTTCGGGTGAACAAGTTGACAAGAGTATGCACTGCGCGCAATTATTATGCGGCAGCGTACCTAGGATCGCGATTCACCCACTTATTCCGTGCTGTGCCCAATGGGTGTATTTGGAGAACCGAGTAGCCCGGTAACCGGCAACAAACGAATCGCATTCGTCGACGTAGCCTCACTCCGTGGACCATCACCCTTAACATCATCGGCTGGTAATGTAGAATCTGAGCATCGTAGGTCAAGCGCAAGGCGTACGCATTGCTGTAACCTGCCGCAGGAGGCCTTTCTACTGTAGAATGGCGGGAAGCAGAAGCTGGCTTGCCGTCTTCTGGACGGCAACGGTCCCGAAATATGATTCATCCACCGACAACAACTAAGTCAATGTACAGGACAGGAGCAGACTATGCACACCATGCTGAAGCGAGGAATCGGGCTTCTGATTGGCTCTGCTATTGTGGCGGGCGTACTGGCCGCAAGCGGAGTTCAAGCGCAGGAACCCCAACTGAGCCAGGACGGTCCTGCGCCGGCGGTTGTCGCATCCCCGGACGCGACGCGCAAATTCATCAACTACCAGGGACAGCTCTTTAATCCCGCAACTGGCGGCGGTACGATCAACAATGGAACGTACACATTCGTTTTCTCGCTATATCGCGACGAAAACGGAAGCAACCGCTTGTGGTCGGAGCAGCAAACGTTAACGACTAACCGTGACGGGACGTTCAACGCGCTGTTGGGTTCTGTCAATGAACTCACCGATAGCATATTCACAGGCGAGGAGATCTTCCTCGGTGTGGCCATCAATGGACAAGAGGCGAGACCTCTTCAGATTATTTCCTATGTGCCGTATGCCTGGTGGGCGCGCAATGCAGACAAGCTGAGTGGCTACGGTGCAGGTGATTTCACAAAGGCCCTTGCGACCGGTTTCATCGACGGCGGCTGCAATAAGGTCAGCGGAAATAGTGGCTGGGGCAGCTCTCGTCAGCTAGTCGCCGGTGCATCGGTCTGTGTCGTTGACATCTCCGGCGTCGATTTCAACCATCGCAACTTCTCAACTCAGGTCACGCCTTCCTGCGATGCGCCCGTTTTCGTTGGTACTGGGAGCAGCCAGGGGGATTTGGTGATCGACATTTGGGATCGATTTGGCAATAGAACGCAGTGCCAGCTCTCCTTCGCTATATTCGCGCCCTAACCGGTCATCTGACAGAAAAGAGGGAGTGAACTATGAGACTGATAACGAGGGGACTGCTGGTCAAGAGCGGCGTTCTGTTGGCGGTTCTATTCGCGGCCTTCCTTGCAACCGGTGTGGTCTTGGCGCAATCATCACAGGATTTCGACCTTGGCTGTAGAGGCGATATGACTGCAGGCGGCAAATGGACCGATTACTCCAACCCGCAAGTGCAACTCAGTTCTTCATTTGGTCTGTGGAATGCGGGTACTACGACTGTGCAGGGATCCGGCATCGTGGTGGAGAGCGGTTTTATCCTTGGTGGTGGGCAGGTATCGAGTTCGGCGCAGAGCGCAAATTCTGCGGACGGTCTGACTGAAGAGCCGGCGGAAAATGCTGCCGTGCTCGCGGAAGCCATACGTCTGCCCGCGATTTTCGCCCTCAAGGCCGTCCGGTACGTTCGACCATGTAATTGGCCATGGTGAAGTACCAGCGCCAAACTCAGTACCAAGTAGGTTAGCCTAAGAGGAGCCATTGCATGAAAAGCAAAGCGACGACCTCTGTGCGCGGCGCGTCTGCAACACGGCGCGCCGGGGTAAGCACGCGAGGCGGAGTACTTGAATGGATAAAGTGGATACGTCTGGCGCCAACCGTCCTTGGCGTTGTGATCGCCGTGATGGTGACCTTTGTGGCGCCCAAAGCCGTGCTGGCGCAGGACGATGTGCTGGCCGACGTGCTTTCCTACGTGGAGAGCCAGTTTGGGGGATACGGATTGCGTAGGGCTTCCGCAGTCGTGTTGAGCCCGGACGACAAGGACGTCTATGCGGCGAGTGAACAGGATGATGCTGTCGTTCACTTCACGCGCGACCTCACTACGGGCGACCTTACGTACAAAGCCACCTATGTCAACGGCGAAAACAATGTGACGGGCCTAAGCGCTCCGGTGGCGCTGGCAGTCGACTCCGACGGGAAGAATATCTACGTAGCCGGTAGGGCAGGAGACGCCGTTGTCGTCTTTACGCGCGACGCGGCCGACGGAGTGCTTACGTGGGTGGAAACGGAAGTGAACGGCGCAGGCGGCGTCGAGAACATGGAAGCGCCTGACGCTGTCAGCGTCAGCCCGGACGGGGCCAACGTCTACGTGGCAGG
>JBJYXA010000645.1:0-1507 GCA_046259705.1 Caldilineaceae bacterium | reverse complement strand
TCGAAGCGCAACGCGACGGAAATGGTTCGGTCACGGGTCTGCTTCAACCGTCTTCCGTAACGGTGAGTCCAGATGGAAATAACGTCTACGCGACCGGCTATGTGTCCGGCACTGTAGTGGTTTTCGCTCGAGATGACATGTCGGGCACGCTCACCTATGTAGAGACGAAGACTCAAGGGCAAGACGGCGTAAACGGACTAAACGGTGCTTGGAGCGCCGCCATGAGTCCCGACGGGCTGTACCTGTACGTCACCGGCATCAAAGATGGGACCGTGGTCGTATTCGCACGCGATGAGGCCAGCGGTAGCTTGACACAAGTGCAGGCTCTGGCCAACGGTTTGGGAGGCGTAACAGGCATCCTCGGCGCCGCTGGAATTGCGATAAGCCCAGACGGAACCAGCGTGTACGTCGTTGGTTCAGACGAGGATAGCGTAGTCCTGTTCAGCCGTGACAGCGGGACAGGCGAACTCACCTTCGAGGAGTCCTACGCCGGCCTACCGGGGCTGGACGGTGCGGTTTCGCTTGCGATAAGTTCGGACGGCATGAATGTATATGTCGCCAGCGTCGTCGATGGAACCATTACCGTCTTTCGTCGTGACGGCTCTTCAGGTTCGCTGACCAGGGTTGTTTCAGCCGCCGGCATGGAAGAGGAAGCATCCGCCGATGAAGCCGACGCTTCACTCCTAACCCTGTACTGGGCGGTTGACGTGTCACCGGACGACAAATACGTGTACGCTGTGGGGTGGGAACTATCGGTGCCCGAGTTTGCGCTCAGCGGAATTGTCTCGGTCTTCGCACGCGAGGCCGGCACCGGCCTGATTTCCAAGGCACAGGTGCTCCGCAACGATGAAGGAGCAATTCGCGGCCTGAGAGAGCCGACGTCGCTGGCGGTCAGCGGAGATAACCAGAACGTTTATGTCACTAGCGTGCGCGACAGCGCCACACTGGTGTTCGAGGCGACGGGCAGCGCACAGTATGAGGACATTCAGTTCCTGCCGCTGCTTCGGTAAGGTATCAGGCGTCCGTACGTTAGTGCCCAGCCAGTTTGCAGGTTTTGTTCCACAGCCAAAGCGGTAACTGACCAGACGGTATATGGATAGAATGTGGCCTTGCGGAGCGCACGCCTCGAGCGTGCAAGCGTCGCAAGGCCACTTTGTGCCTGCTAATACTCTGCAGCAAGTGCTTCGACTTGCTCTTGCAGCCATTCTGCGCCGGATTCGGGCGTCATGCTTTTCTCGACGACAATGTTGTAGATGACCTGGGGGATAAGCAGCTCGCCTTCTATCTCGCCTATGAGGGCTCGCTCCCGATTCCTGTATCCCGGGTGGAAAAGCCAGCGTTGCATGCTGTCGAAGCCGGATGCGATGAATCCCAATGTAGCCGGCGAGTAGTTTTCGAAAACAGGGCTAAGCGTGGTCCACGTCTGCGTTGCGCTTTCCAGCACCGGTATTTTGCCCAAGGGTGCGGTGGCAATTATGTCCGCGTATCCTTCGGTCAGGTAGAAGCG
>JBJYXA010000644.1:0-16453 GCA_046259705.1 Caldilineaceae bacterium | reverse complement strand
GCGGCCGTGGCGGCAGCGCCAGCCGGTTCAACCGCTAGCTTCATGGAGTGAAAGAGCAACGCCATGGCATTGCGCATGGCATCATCGTCGACCAACACGATCTCGTCCACAAACTCCCTGCACAGCGCATAGGTGCCGGGCAGCGCATACGGGGCGCCCAGGCTGTCCGCGAAGGTCGCAACTCTATCGATGGCCTGCGGGCTTCCTGCCTGGAAACTGCGGGACATGGAATCAGCGCCAACCGGTTCGACGCCGTACACTTCGCAATCGGGCTGCATTTGCTTGATGGCCGCCGACATGCCTGCCGCGAGCCCGCCGCCGCCGATTGGGATAATAACAGCGTCCAAGTCAGGCGCCTGTTCGCAGAACTCGAGCCCGAGGGTGGCTGTGCCCAGCACGGTGCGCGGTCCCTCGAACGGATGCACAAAGGTGCGGCCCTCTTCGTGCTGGATACGTTCCACCTCGGCGAAAGCAATCTTGACATCGTCGACCAGCACTACTTCCGCACCAGCGCCCTCGCTGCGCGCAACGCGGATAGGGCTGGCCGTTTTGGGCATGACGACCTTGGCGCTTGTGCCTAGGATGCCCGCTGCGTATGCGACTGCGATAGCATGATTTCCTGCGCTGACTGCGGTCACTCCCCGGGCCAGCTCGGCTTCGTCAAGATCGAGCATGACGGCCAGCGCGCCGCGCGGCTTAAAAGTACCCGTGCGCTGAAATAGCTCAAGTTTCAGAACGACGTCCGTGCCGGCGCCAAACGCACTTCTTGCGTCTTCGTTGTCCCATTTCCAGACGGGCGTGCGCACAATATAGGGCGCCAGTGTAGTACGCAGCTCACGGATCTCGGATAGGGCGGGGATGTCCATAAGGGCTCCAAGTATCTGGACGGTCGACTACCAAAATGGGATCATGCCGGCTTGGTACATCTTGAACAGGCCGTATATGAGGTATACACCGATGATGACGACCAGCGTGCGCATGATGCGATTGCGCTGGTCCCATGAACGCCTGGCCTCTCCCCACATTCCCCTGGGACGGAGCAGGAAGGCCAGGGCGAGTATCATGATCACAATGAGAAGCTTGCGCATGGCTCAGTCTCGGCGGTAGGGGACCGGAAAAGCGCTCCACGACCGAACGGCGCGAATCCGTCCGATCCTCTTAGATCGGCCAGCGTACGCGCTTGCGATGGTTGTGGCCCAACAAATAGTTTCTGCTACAATCTGCGACAATGTCTGTACCATCAAGCGGGCCAAACGCATGCCGCATAGACTTCGCCCAATCGCTAACGTCGTGATTCGTCCAGCGCAACTATCGTGATTCATTGGTTGATCAGCGAACTAAATCCACAGTCGCCGGTGTTCTGGCTCATGATAAACGTGGTTGTAACCACCGGCCTTGGCGTTGCACACTGGCGGACCCGCGCACCGTGGCTGCTCTGGGTGTGGATCGCGCAGTGGATTCTCGTGCCCTATCTCGGGCTGCTGGCCGGCGGCCTATCGCCACGGTTGATGGGGCTTGCCTATCTAGATTGGCCCGCGACATTTGGCCTTGGTTTTGGATTGATCTTTGTCATACTCGCACTATTGGTCGCTGTACGCGCCTCGATAGCATTATCAGACCGGACCCCTTACGGCAACGGCACCGAGAATGCGGCCAAAATCACAACTGAAAATGTGGCGACCGCCGCACGGCTTCCGAGTTGGCAGGGCGTTCTGTGGGTGATCTTCCTCGGTGGCGCCGAAGAGTTTCACTGGGTATTTCTGCGCGGGGCCATGTGGGAAATCCTGCTCACAGCGCCGGTTTCTGTTGAGACGCCGGCCTATTGGGCCATCTGGGCTGCCGCTGCCTTCGTCGTCTTCGAAACTGCGTTGCGCCGGCCGCCGTTCGAACAGTGGCTGATACAGATCACCGTTCTCGTCGCTACCAGCATCGTTTTTCTCTATACGCGCAACTTCTGGCTCTGCTGGATTCTCCACGCTACAGCACTGCTGCTTCTCAACTCAAGCGATTCCGCCCTGCCTGCGTATCCTGAACTGACGGCCACATCGCCCAAAGCGCATTCCCAAGCACCTGCAAGCCGACCGAACCAGGAATAGAAACGAAAACCCGGAAAGCCTCGTGCAGGAGTGGTGTCCGCGCTCCCTACATGGATTTCCGGGTGAGTGACCAAACCAGTTGGGGGTGCAGTCCTAGATAAAGAGCCCGACCCCAAGCATTACTACAAAGAGTACTGCCGATACGAGGGTGAGTTGACGCAAGTCCTTCCGCACGTACTGGTATTCCTCGACGAGATCGTCTCCGGTCGGCTCCGGTGTCGCTACTACCGGCGCGGGTGGTGCTACTGAACGCTTAGGCGCCGCCGTTGCTGTCGTTGAACTGCTCTTGCGTTTCTTTTTGCTCGTTGCCATTTCGACCTCTACTCATTTCTTCCGACCGCGCTACTACGAATTCGCTCGTTCGGTGGCGCAGGATAGTCTCCTAGATTTCAACGCGACATTAATTATACCGCCTCGACCGGACCAACCAAAACATGGAGAGACATAATCCAGCTAGGATCTGCTCAGTTCACTTCAGTCAGGCCGGCCCGTCACCGGACGCTAGGGTACCCGCCGCCCCCGGAAGCCGGAGTGAGCGCTGAAGTATTGCACAACCAACGACATCTCCGGTACGCGCAGGCGACTGAGCACGAGAGCGTACGTCGCGAGGCCGATGACCCCGCCTGTGCACAATGTCAGGAGCGTACCCCATCCGTTCACAAGGTTCGTGGCCGAGATCGCCGTCTCAGTAAGCAGAATGGCAAGCGCCATCGCGATCGCGCCGCCGCCCACATAGAGGACTGCGGAGGCCAAATGGGCACTGAGCGCGCCGATCCGCCAGCGTTGTAGCCCAAGCATCACGAGAGCGTGGCTCGCCTGTTTGGCCGTATCCGCCCAAACGAGACCGAGAAAACCCAGACGGCCGAGCAGGGCGAAAGCCACCACAATGTAGACGCCAACGCTCAGCACGCCCACCAGGGCAGGCAAGAGCGTGTTCTGGCGCGCATAGAAGGCATAATTGAGTGGGAAGTCGATAGCGGCAAATACCATGCCGACGACATAAATATTGAGCGCCATGACGACGTGATCCGTGTCCTGCGCCGTGAACAGGTTACGTTGGAACAGGACCGTCACTACCTGCTCGCCAAGCATCCACAGGAGCACCGCCGCAGGCACGATCAGCAGGATCACCAGCCGGAGACCATCGCCCAGCGTCCTGCGGTAGGCAGCTTCATTGCCCGCGGCGAAATACTGGCTCAATCTGGGCAACGAGGCCAGCGCGATAGCGACGCTGATTAGTCCCAGCGGCATTTGCTGCAGTGTGGTGGCGTTCGCCATCCAGGCGATGCTCTGCGCTCCCGTGCCGCTGGCCAAGCGGCGGTCGAGGCCAACCTGGAAGACAGTGACAAGCAATCCGAGGGCGACGGGCGCATACAGCACCAGGATTCGACGCAGGGCAGGATGGCGCCAGTCGATGCGCAGATGAAGGTTCAGGTGACAACGTCGCAGGTCCAGCGCCATGAGCGCGAACTGTGCAAGCGCGCCAAGTATGATGCCGACGGCAAGGCTGTAGACGCCAATTTTGCCCACCAGCAGCGGAGCGGCGATCACGATGCCTAGGTTATAGACGGCGGTGGCCAGGGCCGGCATGCTGAAGCGTTCGAGCGAGTAAAGTACCGCAGTCATAACGCCGGCCATGCTGAACAACCAAACCGCTGGGGCGACGATGCGAATCAGCGTCGTAGTCAGGGCGAGCAGCTCCGGGTCCGACTTGAGAAAACCTGCCGCGAGCACATACGCCACCCGGGATGCAGACAGCTCGAGGGCCACAACCAACAGAGTTAGCACGAGTGCGAACAGCCCGAACAGAACGCCGACAAGACGCTCATACTCGTCGCGCGGCCGGTTCTGCAGATATTCGCTGAGTACGGGCACGATGGCCGCGCTCAGCATGCCGCCGACCAGCAGGTCATAGAGCAGCGATGGCACCTGGCTGGCAACGCGAAACGCGCTGACCATGCCGGTTGCGCCAAAAAGCGATGCGATAACAATTTCGCGAACCAGCCCCAGGATCCGGGAAGCGGCGCCGCCCAATGAGAGCACGCTTGCGCTTCGCACCAATCCACGACTAGCGTTCGCGTTTAACGGCTGATGTTGCTCACCTGTGGCCGACGACATGGCTGGCATTCTATCATAGGATGGAGAAGCCCCATCAGGCGGTGCTGACAGAGTCCAAATGCAGAAAGCGGGCACAACATTGCGTTGCGCCCGCCCAAATGGCGTATGTTGCCTTCCAGCGTCCTACGCCGCCGTCTTTTCCGGAACAAAGAACTCGCGTGGATCCTCGTGGCCAGGGTAACCCTGGTCTTCCAGATCAGCGAGGAACTTCTCAGTCTGCATGGCCGCAGAACAACCCTGCCCTACGCTGGTGGCAACTTGCTTGAAGACCTTGTCCGCAATCTCGCCGGCTGCGAAGATGCCAGGAATATTGGTACGCGTCTTGCGGTCAGTAATCAAGTGCCCGTCCTCGTCCAAGTGGAATTTGCCGATAAGTAGTTCATTGTTGGGCAAATGACCGATGAAGATGAATACGCCCTCGGTCTCAAGCTCGCCCTTCTCGCCGGTCTCGGTGTTTTCAGTCTTTACACCAGAGACCTTGCCGTCCGCGTCGCCCAATATCTCGGTAACGACGGTATTCCAGATGAACTCAATCTTCGGGTTCTCAAAGGCGCGCTTCTGCAGAATCTTGCTCGCCCGCAACTCGTCCCGGCGGTGAATGATGCGCACTCGCGTGGCGAACTTGGTTAGGAAGATCGCCTCCTCCACTGCGCTATCACCGCCGCCTACGACGACAATATCCTTGCCAGTGAAGAAGAAACCATCACAAGTACCGCAGTAGCTGACGCCTCGGCCAGCGTATTTCTTCTCACCAGGTATCTCCAGATAGCGAGGACGGGCACCGGTGGCCACAATGATGGACTTGGCGGCGAATTCTCTACCATTCGCGGTTCGCACGATGAAGGGGTGTACATCCGTCTGGATATCGGACACGTAGTCAAACTCGACACGAGTGCCAAACTTCTCCACCTGTTCCTTCATCTTTTCGACCAGTTCAGGTCCGCTGATCCCCTCCGGGAAGCCCGGGTAGTTCTCCACCTCATAGGTGATGCTCACCTGCCCACCGTACTCATTGCCGGTGAGCAGAAGCGGGGACAAATTGGCGCGGGCTGTGTAGAGACCGGCCGTGAAGCCCGCAGGCCCACTTCCGATGACAATGACATTCTCAACGTCTGGCGTGGAGGCATCGCCACCGCCGATGGCAGATGTCCGAAATTCAGACATGGATTTTCTCCTCAGATTGCGATTTTCGTTGCCAATTTTCTGCGCGATACAGCACAAAATGCACTTGTACGCGGATCAATTACATTCTCCAACAGATGGCAGCGCTGATACACATACGATGCCCAAAGATTATATGACCGAAGCATAGGCGCGTCAAAGGAATTGTGCTGTAGGCGGCCATACACCCCGTTACGCACCGTCGCTTACCATCGCGCCTCAGACGACTTTGTTCCTACTGCCGCCGCCAACAATATCCGCATGACGTGCGATTCGGGGACGAGGCCGGCGCCACCTATTCCAACTCGCCAAGCGCAGACATCAAGACCGATGTGGCGCATAGGGCGGCCGTTTCTGCCCGCAGGATGCGCGGCCCTAGCGTCACCAGTTGCCAACCGCTGGCTATTGCCTGTTTTGCCTCACCATCGGTGATTCCGCCTTCCGGCCCGATCAGCAGACTTACCCGCAGCGTTGGCGCAGCGCCTGCCCCTGAGTAGGCGGCATGGGCAAGAGTGGTGGCGCCGTCCGCAGCTTCCCAGGGCAAATAGCGGATCGCTCCTGGCGATCCGTCAGGTTCGATGGCCGACGACCACGCCAGCGGGTTCTCAAGTTCCGGTATCCGGCCCCGCTGGCATTGTTCGGCGGCTTCGCGCAGGATAGCGCGCCAGCGATCATACTTGCGAGCTACCTTTTCGGCAGGCCGCACGATCGTTCGCTCACTAATGACGGGGACAAATCGAGCAATTCCCAGTTCGGTACCCTTTTGCAGCACCCACTCCATCTTGTCGCCTTTGAGTACACATTGGTAGAGGGTGACCTGGGCTTGGGGCTCACCTGTCGCCGGCTTCTCCGCCAGCACAGTACCTGCTGCACGCTCTGCGCTAACCGATTGCACCTGTGTGATGTATTCGTAGCCGTCTCCGTTCAGCAGGACGAGGGTATCACCCGGTTGCATACGCAACACGCGCGCCAGCTGGCGGCGGATCGGTGTCAGATCCACCTCGTCACCTATGTGCATAGGTTGACCCGGCAAGAAAAAGCGATGCATGAACTTCAGACCACCAAGAAAAACGGGACGACGAGCTACAAAGAGTTGCCGACGCTGGCCCGGCATGTAGACAACAATAGCGGCGGTGCAAACAGAAGGAAGCGCAATCGTGGTCGAGAAAACTCAGCACTCACCGTGCATGCCATTAGGCGCGCCGCATGATAAGTGCGACCCAGTCCTCTTCGTGAAGCCGATCGACCTCCATGAGACCGTGGCGCGCGCCTGCCTCAACGACGATGGGCGCCTTTTCGTCGAGTATCCCAGCGAGAATCATGACGCCGTCATCTGCCATCGGCTCAGCCAATCCCACATTGCCATATGCGCTGTCCAGCAGGTTGGCAAGGACCTCGGCCAGGATATTCGCCACGAGAACCTGGAATTGACGACTCATTCCCTCAGGCACGCTGCCGGCCATAACCTCGACTCGACGGCCATCGCCAGGCGTGCCTACCTTGTTGATGGCTAGATTCGCCCGTGCCACGTCAACCGCCACCGGGTCAATATCGGTTGCGCAAATGACCTTTGCACCTAATTTCGCAGCGACCACGGACAACACCCCACTGCCCGTTCCGATGTCGAGTACAGCATCTTCCGGTTCCACTATCTGTTCCAAGGCACGGATGCAGAGGCGAGTACTGGGGTGGAGGCCGGTGCCAAAGGCCATGCCCGGGTCAAGCTCAACCACGATGTCGCCGGGTTCGGCGCGGTACGCTTCCCACGACGGTTTCATCACGACACGGTTGCCTACGCGCAATGGCTTGTAGTGTTTTTTCCATACATGGGCCCAGTCCTCTTCGCGGACGACACGTGTCGACGCTTCCGGAATGGGCCAAATTTGGCGAAGATGCCAGAGACCTTCTTCAATCTTGCGCCGGATATCGTCGCCATGTGCGCCCGGCTTGATATAGGTCTTGACCACGGCTCGATATTCGCCCTCGATTGGCCGGCCGAAATCATCAAACCCGGTGATCTCGATGACGGCGCCGCCGCCGGTTGCCTCTCCGGCCTTGCTATCGGCAAGGTAGCCGCCGCCATTGTAGCGATTGAAGAGTTCGCTTACAGCTTCAGCCGCCTCCGAGTCACAGTCGACCGTGATCTCGAGCAGCTCGTCATATCTCATATGCGTATCCTTCGACGGCGTACAATAACAACGCTGGAGACCGATTGCCAAAGTCTCCAGCCGTTTCGCAACGTCTATCGATACATCCCTTTGTGACGCAATCCCGGGCAGGACGCGGTGCCGTCGCCATGGCTCAGGCGCCTGTGGCGCAGCCGTGCCGGCACGCCTAGTCGTCACTCCCGAAGATGCGGTCGAAGAAGCCCTTGTGTTGCTGGATGGTCTCGTCCTCAAAAGTGTCCGCCAGTTGACGCAACAGCTCTTTTTGTTCGGCATTGAGACTGGTAGGCGTCTTGACCTTGACCGTCACGAGCATGTCACCGCGCCCGCTGCGCTGCAGTTTGGGAATACCCTTGCCACGCATGCGGAACGTATGGCCCGGTTGCGTGCCGGCCGGTATATCGAGTTCTTCTTCGCCTCCGTCCAGCGTGGGCACCCTGACGGTCGCGCCTAGAGCTACCTGAGCGATGTTCATCGGGTATTCCAGATGAACGTCGAACTGGTCACGAACAAAGATAGGATGGGGCTCTACGGATACGACGACATACAGGTTGCCGGAAGGGCCGCCCATCTGCCCGGCTTCGCCTTCGCCGGCCAAACGAATGCGCGTTCCGTCGTCGACGCCGGCCGGAATTTTGACGTTAATCATACGTGTGGCACGGACGCGCTTACCTCCGTTGCACTTTGTGCAAGGCGAAGGAATCACCTCTCCGCTGCCGCCACAAGCGGGGCACGTGCTGGCGGTGATGACGGCGCCGAACAAGGCGCTTTGTTGCCGCCTGCGCACTTCGCCGCTGCCGCCGCAAGTGCTGCAGGTTACGGGAGAAGTGGGCGGTTCCGCACCGGTTCCGTTGCAGCGGTCGCAAGTCTCGAGCCGCGGCACTTCGATTTCACGTTCTGTGCCGAAAACCGCATCCTCGAAGGAGAGCGTGATGTCAACGCGCAGGTCTGCGCCGGCCCGAGGTCGCCGGTGATTGGAACCACCGCCACCCATTCCGAAGCCGCCAAAGAATTCCTCGAAAATGCTACCCAGGTCGCTGAAGCCGCCGTCGAAGTTATCAAAGCCCATGTTGCGCAGACCGTCGTGCCCAAACCGATCGTAGGCGGCCCTGCGTTGGTCGTCGCTAAGCACCTGATAGGCTTCGTTGATTTCCTTGAACTGGACTTCCGCCTCCGGCGATTTGTTGACATCAGGGTGCAACTTCTGCGCCTTCTGTCGAAACGCCTTTTTCAAGGCATCCTTATCCGCGCCGCGTGGAACCCCAAGAACCTCGTAATAATCGCGCTTACTCATTGGCATCACTCACGATATACACATTCTATTACAGCCATGCCCGTTTACCCTGCCTACTCCCAACTGATAATCCAGGCGCAGAGGCCCGCAAGAGCAATCGTAGCGCCGACAAGTGCAGCCCATTGACTTGGCTCAAAACCTACGTGCCGTGCGCTGAAATACAATATGATCACCATACCCACGGCAAGTATGATCCAGTTCGACAAGATGGGGTGCCCCATCCAAAATCGCTTAACTGACTCCATCACCAGTTCCCCTTGTCTCCACGCCTAGGTTATAGTCGCACCTCGGTGATCTAGGTGGTGTTGGCATTGCCTGTGGCAGCCATAGTTGGCCGTGTCCCTAGACGTTTCGGTTTTGCCTAATCCGACACGCCCTCAAGACGCACCGAATGTCGTACAAGCAACTTCCGCCAGAGCTCATCGAGTTGTACGTAAAGCTCCTGCAAAGTGCCGTTATTATAGATCACAACATCCGCCTGATTCATCTTCGACGCCTGAGGTGATTGCATACTCATGCGTCGGCGTGTTTCTGCCTCGCTCATACCGCGATTCACCTCCGCGCGCCGCACTTGCTCTTCCGGATCCGCAACCACTACCCAGATCTCATTACAGAGCGTAGCTGTGGAGCCGGCCTCGAGAAGCTTCACCGCTTCCAGAATCACTACAGGAGGAGCGTTCTCCTCTATCTCTTTATACACCGCGCGATAGACGGCAGGATGTACGATCTGTTCCAAGCGACCCAATTTTTCCGAATCCGCAAAGACTATCTTGGCAAGCTTGCCTCGGTCGACCGAGCCGTCACTTGCCAGTATGTCCGTGCCGAACTCGGCGACAATGGCGGTATAGGCTTCCTGGCCCGGTTCCATGACCTGATGTGCGACCTTGTCCGCGTCAATACCGTAGGCGCCCTTGCCGCGAAGATACGCAGAAACTGTGCTTTTGCCTGTCGCGATATTCCCGGTAAGGCCAACAACCAGGGGATCAACCGCAGTCCTCTTGCTCACAAGACGCCTCGTTCGCTGTTCTTCAAGAATGTGACGTATGCCATGTACAAATGCAAAACCCGAGCAATGTAGCCAAAGCGCAATGATGAGAGCCATATTCTGAACGGAGAAAGGATAAGCGGTGTGCCATATACCAATTCCGTACTCTTCAGAATTCCAGTGCGCCGCGCTGCACCCGAGGCTAGACGCGGCCTTGCCTTCGCTGAGCTTTCCGCACGTCTTGGCTTTGAGTTATATAGATCGACGGGCACAAAATGACGCGACGGTCGGCCCGTCGCGCCATGCCGGATGTATATCTCCGTCGGGTAGCCTGTGATTGCCCACAATCCACTATATCGGGAAAAACCGGGCCAGCAGCCTACACAAACCAAAATCATTCTTCACACACGTACTGGCCTTTGCATACGCTCCACTCATGAGCCGTATGGACCTTATCGAGTCCCAGTTTGGAAAGTATATCATACGCAGAAACTGGCGAGAAAAGCGATCGTTTGTCCCAAATGGGGTCAGTCATTTGGACACCCTTTGCAGTCGAGCGAGAACAGGGCAGTAGAGTCAGTCCAATTTGTTCAAAATAAATGAAGGTGGTTTAATGGTGGGGTCGTACGACGTCTTTTCCGTGAGAGCACACGTCACTATCCTACATCACAGTTATGAATCACCCCCTAGGCTCTGACGCCCGCTGTACAAGTCTACCTACCGTCTTTCCGTGGCACACGGGACACTGTGTACGTTCTGAACGCAGCCGTTGCTTTCGCTCTGGCGAGCGCCTGCGCTTCGCGATGTAACTCTATCGACATTCCTAGCAAACGTGGAGGCAAAACAATATGAATCGATTCTATGCCATCGTAGCATTGCTCGTGGTGATCGCCTTGGCGTTCACGGGGTGCGCGGGTCCGTCCGGAGAAGCGGGAGGGAACACGGCGGCGAGCACCGGCGGTGAAGCCCTGGAATGCACGGACGAGATCGGCTGTGTGGAAATTGCCCCGGACGAGCCTATTCGCGTGGGCTATCTGTTAACGATTTCGGGCGCGACGGCCTTCCTAGGTGAAGATTCAATGGGTGGTATCGAAATCGCCATGGAAGAGCGCGGTAATGTGCTTGGCCACGAACTCGAATTGGTTGGCGAGGACTCGCTTTGCAATTCCGAGGGTGGACAGACTGCAGCCACGAAATTGACCGCAGATGACTCGGTCGTCGGCATTGTGGGTACCACCTGCTCCGGCTCTGCCGCTGCAGCGTTACCCATCGTCAGTGAGGCCGGCATGTTCATGGTTTCGCCGTCGAACACCGATCCGCGCCTGACCGACCCGGACACACAGGCCGGAGGACTCTGGATGCCTGGCTATTTCCGGACTGCCCACAACGATATTTTCCAGGGGCGCATCGCCGCCGAGTTCCTCTACAACGAACTGGGCAAGCGGAAGCTGGCGACCATCCACGATGGCAGCACTTATGCGGATAGCCTGCAGCGTGTGGCAGCAGAGGTGTTTACAGAACTGGGCGGTGAAGTAGTTTACCAGGGCGCGGTCAACGTTGGCGACACCGACATGCGACCCATCCTGACCGAGGTGGCGTCCGCCGGTCCTGATGCACTGTACTTCCCCATCTTCGAGCCGGAAGGCGATCTGATTACGGCGCAGTCCGTTGAGATATCCGGCCTTGAGGACGTTTCATTGATGGGCGCAGACGGCCTCTTCGTGGACAGTTTCCCGGAGAACACGGGGCCGGCTTCTGTGGGCATGTACCTCTCCTCGACACTGGTTCGGGGCGAGGCATACAACGAGTTCCTGCAGAAGTGGCAAGACAAGTTTGGCGGGCCGCCCCCGAGCGCATATCACGCCATGGCCTACGACGCCACGAATCTGATCCTCAACGCTGTCGAAGCAGCCGCGCAGGTCGGCGACGACGGCACCATTCTGGTCGGCCGGCAGGCACTGCGCGACGCGATGACGGCCACTTCCGACTACAAGGGCCTTACCGGCACATTGAGCTGCAGTGAGACCGGCGACTGCGCAACCGGCGAAGCCTTGGGCGTGTATGTCCTGAGCGAGGCGGAACTGGAAGGAAATTGGCCGCCTCAGGTAGTGTGGCCGCACGACTGATCGTCGCCACGACCGGAGCTACCTTCGTGATAAGAATGTGATTGTTATCTGAGAGCGAGCCAGGGGACGACGTCCCCTGGCTTGTTTTTGTGGAGTTTCGAAATTCTGTAGTAGTTGTATACTTACGTAAATAGCGCCGGACACAAGTAAACCACAGTTGTCCCGCACGTAGCGCGTTTCTCATAGTCTCATCACCACCATCGAGAGTTCTCATATGGTAAGACGATATCTCGAGCGAGTCTATTGGGTTGATCTTATTCTCGATCTCCTGCGGATTCTCATTATTGCTGTCGCAATTATCGGCGCCACGCTCACGCTCCTGTCAGGCAAATACACTGCAAGCCAATGGATAAGTCTTGCCGTTTCCGGATTGGCGCAGGGCAGTATTTACGCACTGATCGCCCTAGGGTACACACTCGTATACGGCATTCTTCTGATGATCAATTTTGCCCACGGTGAAGTGTACATGGCCGGAGCGTTCACAGCGTTCTTCATGGCGGATTTCACGGCAAAACGGGGTTGGCTGGCCAGCAATCCCATTCTCTCTATCTTGTCCTGGTTTCTCGTCGCAGCCGTGACATCGATGCTTGTGGCCATCCTGCTGGAACGGGTCGCATACAGACCTCTACGTGGGGCGCCTCGCCTAGTTCCACTGATCACGGCAATTGGCGCTTCCTTCTTTCTGCAATACACGTTCCGCGGTCTGTACGGTTCCGGGTTCCATTCCTATCCCCAGGTACCGGGTTTGCAAGGCACCATACAGGTTGGAGATGCCTCGATCCCCATCGTTCAACTCGTAGTGTTTTTCCTAGCCGTTGTACTCATGCTTGGTCTTAATTGGCTCGTCAGCTATTCGAAAATCGGCAAGGCAATGCGTGCCGTGTCCGAAGACAAAGAAGTCTCGGCGCTCATGGGCATCGACATCGACAAAGTGATTGTTTTCACTTTCGCTATCGGCGGTATACTGGCCGGCGCGGCCGGCGTGATCAACGGGCTTTACAGGCCGCAGGGCGTATGGTTCTATATGGGCTTCTATCCAGGCATCAAGGCGTTTACGGCGGCCGTACTCGGCGGTATCGGCAGTGTGCCTGGCGCTATGTTAGGTGGTCTGTTCTTGGGCATCATTGAGTCCGTGGGCCCGAATCTTATTCTCGGCAGCCTGGTGCCGGGCGCAAACCAACTGAAAGATGTCTTTGCCTTCGTGATGTTGGTCCTGGTTCTTATCTTCCGACCGCAGGGCATCCTTGGCGAACGACTAAGCGAGAAGAAAGCGTAGAGACCAAAATATGAGATTCTTCATTGATTGGCGCCAGCTACTACGCGCCGGTGTGCTTGCCGGTATCTTTACCACTTATGTGGCGTTGATTGGCATGATCGAGACATTTGCGGCCCGCGAGATCATCAGCGGTGTTCTGACGTTGGGGACCCTGCTGGTCATGGCGCCGCCCATCGTCGCCGGATACGTGGTGGCCCAGCGCAACCGCCATCAGGCGGGGGCGGGGGGACGGCTCCTGTTCGGACTGATCACTGGCCTGTTCGCCAGCGTGCCCACACTGATACTCATTGCGGCGGGAACATTGTTTCCTGACATTCGGCAGATGTTCGTCAACATCACGCCGGACTTGATCAGCCGCCTCACCTTCGACCAGGAACCAGTCATCATCGGAGCGTTGATGTTTGCCGGAGCGCAAATCGGCCTCGGCTTTTTGGGCGCGGCGGTGAACCTGATCCCAAGCCGCGCGCAGAAGTCATTACTGGCCGGTGTGGTGTGGGTTCTGAGCGTAGGGCTGCTGGGAGAACTACTTTCAACCCAGGTCATTCGCCCGTTGCTGGGCAGGAGTACGGCGAGCGCCATTTTCTCGAAAGGCGCGCTTACGCCCGTGGCTGCAACAATTCTCTTTGTCGTCACCAGCGGGCTGAGCTATGTACTGACCGGTAGCCGCAGCCGCGTCCAACAGCGTTACGACAAGCTTTCAGCCAGCGGCCAAAAGCAGTGGCGGCGGATTGGCTTCACCGCGTTCGGCATTGCTTTGTTGTTCCTGCCGTGGGTCGTTGGCGTCTATCTGAGCGACGTCCTGAATTTTGTAGGCATGTATGTACTCATGGCGTTAGGGCTGAACATAGCGGTGGGCCTTGCTGGGCTGCTCGATCTCGGCTACGTGACGAACTTTGCTGTAGGCGCGTATGTGATGGCCGTGCTGACGTCGACAGGACCGCTTGGGATGGGACAATTCAACTTCTGGCTGATCTTACCGATAGCCGTCGTTGCCGCCATGTTTACCGGCTTCACGCTGGCTTTGCCCGTCTTGCGCATGCGCGGTGACTATCTTGCCATCGCAACGCTGGGTTTCGGCGAAATCATCCGTCTGCTCGCCCTGTCGGACTGGCTCAAACCATACATCGGCGGGGCACAGGGTGTGCTCTTCATTCCCAAAGCGGGGATTCCCGGCCTGCCAATTGCGGATTTCAGCGATCCACGCTGGGTGTACTATCTATTCCTTGCTGCATGCCTACTGATGCTCTTCATCTCAGTTCGCTTGAACAACTCGCGAACGGGCCGTCAATGGATGGCCATGCGCGAGGATGAGGATGCGGCCGGCGCCATGGGTATCGACACCATGAAAACCAAGATGCTGGCCTTCACCTTGAGCGCGGCCAGCGGCGGGCTAGCCGGCGCAATATTCGCAAGCAAATTGGGCACCATCTTTCCACACAGCTTCCAACTGCTGATCTCGGTGAACGCGTTGTGCATCATCATCGTCGGCGGGATGGGCAGCATCCCCGGCATCGTCGTAGGCGCACTGGCGCTGATTGGCCTGCCCGAGTTGCTGCGCGAGTTTGCGGAATACCGGCTCTTGCTCTACGGCGCCTTGCTTATTGTGATGATGCTTGTACGGCCGGAGGGGTTGTGGCCGTCGGCCGTGCGGCGACGTGAGCTTCGTGAGGAAGAAGAAGCTGTCCCGGCCCCCTCTGGAGACTGACTATGACGGACAATATCCTGGTTTGTAAAGGAGTCACCAAGCGATTTGGTGGACTCATCGCGGTAAACAACGTGGACTTCGAAATCCCGCGCGGCGGTATCGTCAGTATGATCGGTCCCAATGGCGCCGGCAAAACCACATTCTTCAATTGCATCACTGGTTTCTACGATATTGACGAGGGTACGATCGAGTTTGAGGGCACCAGCATCAAAGGCCGCACGACGGATCAGATTGCGCGCCTGGGCATCTCGCGGACGTTTCAAAACATCCGCCTATTCAACAACATGACGGCCATCGAAAACGTTATGGTGGGACAGGAGCCTCACCTTTCCAGCAATTGGATAAACGCTATTTTGGGCACGCCGTCGACCAAACAGGAAGAGTCGGCCGCGGAAAAAGAAGGCTTCCGCTTGCTGGAATTCGCTGGTCTTCGAGGCATGGGCGATCTCATGGCTCGCAATTTGCCATACGGCGATCAGCGCAGACTGGAGCTGGCACGCGCGCTGGGCAGCCAGCCGAAATTGCTGCTGCTGGATGAACCAACGGCGGGCATGAACCCGCGCGAGACCGCGCAGACGACGGACTTCATTCGCAAGCTGCGCGATGAATTGGAAATTACGATCTTCCTGATCGAACATGATATGCGTGTCGTCATGGATATCTCCGAAAATATCACGGTTCTGGACTATGGCCAGAAGATCGCAGAGGGCTCTCCAGAGGAAATCCAGCAGAACCCGCGGGTAATTGAGGCCTATCTCGGCAAAGGCGCTTCGCAGGCGATGAGAAAAACGCCGGCGGCGGCGCCAGAACCAAATGCGCAACCGGCGAACAACAACTAGAGAATAAATAGACAACGAGTACCGCTATGGCCCTATTGGAACTCAACAATGTACATGCCTACTATGGGAAGATTCATGCCCTGAAAGGCGTCTCGCTAAAGGTAGAGGATGGGGAGATCGTGTCGCTGATCGGCGGAAATGGGGCCGGCAAGACGACGACCCTGCGCACCGTCTGCGGGCTCCTGCGCCCGTCGAGCGGCGAAGTATCCTTGTATGGTGACGACCTGACGCTTTTTCCCGCGCACCAACTGCCTACGAAGGGCATCGCCATGGTCCCGGAAGGTCGCGGTGTCTTCTCCAAGCTGACCGTCACGGAAAATCTGGAAATGGGTGCATACCACCGCAGTGACAAGGCCGGCATTCACGAGGACATACAGAAACAGTTCGAGTTGTTCCCACGCCTGGGAGAGCGCCGCAAGCAGGTAGCGGGCACCATGAGCGGCGGCGAGCAGCAGATGTTGGTGATGGCACGGGCACTGATGTCAAGACCTAGCCTGCTGCTGTTGGACGAACCCTCCATGGGTCTTGCGCCCGTACTGGTCGACACCATATTCTCCACCATCGAGCAGATCAACGAGACCGGGACTACTATTCTGTTAGTCGAGCAAAACGCCCACGTTGCCCTGCAGGTAGCGGACAGAGGCTATGTATTGCAAACAGGAGAGATCGTACTGAGCAATACGGCCGA
>JBJYXA010000643.1:0-3575 GCA_046259705.1 Caldilineaceae bacterium | reverse complement strand
TTTAAGGGGTAAAGCGGACCTCTCAGATCCGCTCGATAATGTCGCCGAATGACCCACAGCGGATATTTTCAAACTAGACCAGATCTTTTCTCGGCCATTCGCGCAAATTTACCCTGCGGCCTGACCCGGCGCGATGGAGGGACGCCAACCTGCCGTATGCAAATCGGCGAGGTAGCGGCTAGCAAGAGCAGGGGGATGAGGCACCTGAAGTGTCGATAGCCCGCGTGCCCGGTACTGAGCGATCTGTATCTTGGCCTCGCCGACACGGCCAAGGCCGACGAGTGCGAGCGTCCGGTAGACTTCCGCTTCGTAGATCGCAGGTGCCTTGTGTAAGGACGCGTCGGCTTCCTGAAGGGCTCCTTCGTAGTCTTCGTTTGCCCACAAAATCATGGCGTGAAAGTAACTGTAGTAGGACGGTGCAAGAGGATGAAGTTCCAGCGCGCGCTCGACCAATTCGGTTGCCTCGCCGAGTTCGCCTGCCTCATGTAGAGCGACAGCCAGAAACATAAAGCTGTCTGGCTCGCTCGGTCCGAGTTCAAAGGCACGCCTGGACAAGTCCAACGCCTGCGGCACGTCTCCCTTCAAGATCATTGCCTGACCAAATCCCCGGAATGCATTTGGCAAATTCGGATCGAGTTCAACGGCCCGCGTGAACTGTTCGATGACAGAGTCCAAGCGTGTCCGATGCCACTCACCGGTCAGCTCCACCCAAATATCGATGAGGTTCACCCAGGCGAGATAGGTCAATGCCGGGGCGTATTCCGGGTCCCGGCGGACGGCTACCTCCAGATCCCGGCGGCATGCGTGAGTCGCTTCGGCGGTAAACTGGTGCTGGCCGATGCCGCGCAGCGTCAACGCGTAGACATCAAGATCGCGCGGCGCTCGGCCAAGCGTCGCTTCTTTTTCGGTTTGCTGCATGCTCACGCGCACGCTTGCGGCAATTTCGGTGGCGATGTCACGCTGAAGACGTGGAATATCATCGGCAAGGGTCGAAAAGCGATCTCCCCAAACGATGACGCCATTGCTGGCATCCACAAGCTGCATGTCGACGATGAGCGTCTCGCCGGTCCGCTGCACCGTTCCTTCCACGAGATAACGGGCGCCCAGCTGGCGCCCTATCTCCTGCGCAGGAAGCCCTAGGCTGCCAAGCGCAAACGACGATGCACGGCCGATGATGCGTACATCTCTATTGCGGCCCAGTTCGTTGATCAAATCGCTAGCAACACCGGCAGCCAGGAGCTGTACGCTGGGGTCAAAAAGTGATCCGAAGGGCAGAACCGCCAGGACCGGACGCCTGGGCACTTTGTGTCGGTCATCGTTCGAAGACGTCGGCACCAATACGTAGCCGCGGCGCGGCACCGTCCGAAGTACGCGGCGCGCATCGTCGCCGATAGCCTTGCGGATCTCCAGTACACAGCGGGTTAGAGAATCATCGGTAACCGCAACGTCATCCCAGACCTTGGAGATCACTTCGTCCTTGCAAACCACCTTGTTGGCGTTCTCGGCAAGGACGCGCAGGACCGCAAACGTCCGTGGCCGGAGGACAATTTGCTCATCGTCCGTCGTCCGTAGCTCGTTTGCCGCCAGATCGACCACGTGGCGCGGAAGATTGACGATCTTTTCGGGGACAGCGCTGGTCTTAGACATCCAACTCGACGGGCCTTCTTACAGCTGCTCATTTTTGCGTTTTTCTCGCTAAATTCCAACTGTTGCTGCGTTGCATACCGTCCCTTCTAACTCCCACTCGAAGTCTACCGGCCACTCGATACCATCCAACGGTTGAGAGCGAGTGGCAGGCCCAGGCGGCAGGGCTGCTGCCCGTGCCCTCCGATTTCAGGAAATTTCAGAAATCCGTCCGGACGTTCGTGCGTCGGCCGAACTAACATTCTTTCGGCGTGCAGATCACCAGATCGAAGACTGCACAGCTCAATCGACGAAGGGTGACAACATGTTCGGCACTTTGATGAAGTCATTAATAGTCCTGACAGCGGCCAGCATTGCGAGCCTCGGCGCGGCAAGCGCTTTGGCCGCGGACATCAAGGATACAGGCAGCTTTGATGCCGGTTACGTGAAACGAAACGTGGCCGAGCTTCCCAACCAGGAGGGCCACGTACTGCTCCTCACGGAGTCACGCGGCACGAGCAGCAACCCGGGCGGGCTGGTCGACGGGTTCGCGACGACCATTTTCGAGACCGCCGATCTGAAGCAAGGCAACGGCCGGCACGAAGGCTATGTGGTCTACTCGAAGGGTTCCGACCAGCAGGTGGTCCGGTTCGAGGGCAAGGTTGCAACGACCATGAAGAATGGCCAGCCAAACACCACGATGAAGGGCGACTACATGCTGTTAGACGGGAACGGTGCTCTTTCCGGAATCAAGGGCAAAGGCACCTATACAGGCTATTTCACTGCGCAGGATAAGTTCCATGTCGACTGGGAGGGGCACCGTACGCCGTCCGCCAGCGCCATGGCCAAGTCACAGTAATAAGCGGGCCTGACACGCGTGTGGCGGGCGGCGGGCAGTCTCCCAGCTATCTCCCTAGCGGACTTCGTTGGTCCGCCACACGCGACTCGCTTGCACCTCAGCACTCAGCCAGGACGACAGGCTTATGACCAAGACAAAACCCCGCTTGGTGACGTTCGGAATCTCCCACTACTGCGAGAAGGCGCGCTGGGCCTTAGACTGGCATGGCATCGACTACGAGGAGGTCAGCTGGGCGCCGGGCCTTCATCAGATACTTGCGAAGCGCTGCGGCGCTGAGGGCACCGCGCTGCCCATTCTGTTGCTCGATGAGTCCATTATCCAGGGCAGCGACAAGATCATCGATTGGGCGGATAAGAACACACCGCATAAGGACAGAACTCTAACCCACTCCGACTCGAGAACGATCGAACGAAGAGCCGATGACGCCATGAGTGTTCATATCCGGCGCCTTAGCTTTGCAAGAATGCTCCCGCAATCCGCCCACTTGGTGAAGCCAGCCTTTCTCCAGCACACCACAGTTCCTCATCGCTTGGCGGGTTCAATGATGTGGCCCGTGGCTGTTCGCGTCATGATGAGGGCATACGACGTCACCACCCAGGCTTCCGCGGAAAGCCGCGATCGGCTGAACGTTGAACTGGATTGGGTTGAAAGTATGCTGAGCGATGGCCGTCGATATCTAGCCGGCAACAGCTTCAGTCGAGCAGATATCGCCGTCGCTACCCCGCTGGCACATATCGCACGACCCGCAGAACATGGACGATTTTATCCTATGCCTCTGAACGAGACGCTCAAGGATGACTATGCGCTTTGGCTAGATCGGCCAGCCATCAGTTGGGTCCGCGACCTATATCGAACTAGGAAGTCCATGCTTGAGCCTGTAGCTGCTTGATGTGTCCGCTTTTGGCACTTAACGGACATCGAAGCGGAGGCGGGGGATGTCCGCTTTGGGGTAGAAACCGGACATCACGGTCTCGCATTCCCATGTCTGCTATGTGCCAACAACGGACATTCGTTCCTCATTTTTGAAGACGACATAGCTCAGTCAGTCTTCAGCGGTCCTCGCCGTGTTTTGCCCTTGCGGCTCTGCCGCTTG
>JBJYXA010000642.1:0-2011 GCA_046259705.1 Caldilineaceae bacterium | reverse complement strand
CGAGCGTCTGGGAAGGCCTGCGGCATCAGGTCTTCCTCGGCAGTGAGGCGTTCGTGGAGCGCCACTGCGCCACTTCCAGGTCCCCCGAGCGGCTGCGCGAGGTGCCACGCGCCCAGCGGCGACCGCTCGCCAAGCCACTTGCGGACTTCGCCCGCCGCTATCCCGACCGACGCGAGGCCATGGCCTGGGCCTTCCAAACCGGTGTCTACACCTTGCAGGAGATCGCCGACTATTTCGGCGTACACTACTCCACCGTAAGTCGAGCCGTACGCCGACTGGAAGCGGGTAGAGGCTCCGAGGCGGATTGGATTACTAAGCAACAGACTGCTTGATTGCAAGACCCCGTTTTCAGTGCCGGCTCGCCGTCTCGCTAGACGGACGTCACGACAAGCGTCTGGTTGCCGTCACTGCTGCCTATGCTCTACTTGGGCAATTTTCGCCGGCGCATTACCGGGGACACACATGAGCCAGTTTCATGTCAGTCAAATCGAGACGCACGTTCGTGCCAATTACCAGGAGCGCCACTGGAACGAAAACCTGGACAACGTTACGAACCTCTCGCGTCTACTTGCTCTACATGCCGTCAACCTCGTTCTGGGCTCCACTGAGGAAGAAGCGCAGCGTGTGGTGGAAATCACAGACGGGTCTAGCGATAGAGGTATTGACGGCGTCGGAGTTGATCCGAGCGCTAAACTCGTCGTGTTCGTTCAGTCGAAGTGGCGCCAGGACGGCACAGGCTCCATGGGACTTGCTGACGTCCTGCGCTTTCTAGACGGGGTCCGGGCGCTCCTCGGCATGCGGAACGACGACGCGCCTGTTCACGCCTCCGAGATTACTCGCAAAGCGGTACACAATCTTCTTAGAACACCAGGTGGACGGATTCGATTGGTGACCGCGACTACGGCGAGCGAGCCCCTTGCCGAGAACGTCGAGCAACCTATCAAGGACTTGCTTGCTCAACTCAATGACTTGGAGGGGATCGAGCCCATCGCCTCTCACATCCATTTCAGTCAAGCAGACTTCTTCAACACCCTGACGGAATCGCCGCGGCCGCGGGTTGACATCGAAACTCAGATTCAGGACTGGGGCCGGGCGACTGAACCCCTGCGGGCTTTCTATGGGCGAGTCAATGCCGCTGAAATTGCTCGTTGGTATCAAGAGCACGGTGTTGACCTTTTTGCGGAGAACATCCGCGTTGTAATTCCGCGGTCTGATATCAATGAGGGTATTCTTAACACCATCCGCGAGGAACCTGAACGGTTCGGCTATTACAACAATGGAATTACCGTTCTGTCGGAGTCGATCGAAATTGGGCCGGGCGGTGCTCTCAACCGTGAGGTAGGGTTCTTTCGGCTTTCCAATGCAAGTATCGTGAATGGCGCACAAACAGTCTCAACTCTCGGATCGGTCCTTGGCACTGACTTTGAGCAGAACTTGGGTCGCGCGTTCGTGTTAGTTCGCTGCATCGAGGTCGGTGCCGGTGATGCAGGGCTAGGGCAGCGGATTACTCGTTTTGCCAACACGCAGAATGAAGTGTCGAGTCAGGATTTTGCGTTTCTCGACTCACAGCAGCACCGCCTCGTCCGGGAACTTCGGGTCCTCGGATATGAGTACATCTTGCGGTCAGCCGAGACACCAAAGTCACACGATCTGACAAAGGTTATCGATGTTCGCATGGCAGCCTTGGGGCTTGCGTGTGCAAGCCCGAACTTGGGACACGCTGTTATCGCGAAACGGGAGATCTCGCGTCTGTTTTCTGACGGGAGTGTTTATCGAGCGCTGTTCAACCCGAACACTGAAGCGCTTCGCTTGGTGCGAGCAGTGCAGCTAACACGCGAGGTCGACGCCGTACTTGACCGAGTCGAGGCTGAGAGTAGTGGCGTTGAAGCGGGCGTCGCAGTCCATGGGCGCAGAATCATCGCTCGTCTATGCATGCGGAAACTTGGAGACGGTTTCCTCGCCAGCCCTACGAGCGATGTTGAAGAGGCTATGGACAACATCGACACCTCTG
>JBJYXA010000641.1:0-1635 GCA_046259705.1 Caldilineaceae bacterium | reverse complement strand
GGGCCGTTCCCTTCCTCTTATCGCTTCTGGATCGGTGACCCGGCACCCCTTCAACTTCAACCAGAGCGAATACCGATGACTAGCCCCTACTCCCCATTCGCTATTGATTGGTACGACGGTACCGATTGGCAGAACGAGGTGTATTGTCCAACGCTAGAGGAAGCCTTGGTGGTCGCAGCCCATGAGATGCGAAACGCTATCAAGGGATACCCTGAGAGCCGGCACACCCTGCGCATCCAAGGCCCAAACACCTACGTCGTCTTAGACTCTGACCCGGAGAACATCCAATGAGTCAATCTCTTTCAGAGTTTATTGATGAACAGATGAAGTTGCTTGCTGTTTTTCAGAAGCATTGGGTAGAAAAGCACGCAGAAGATCCAGACAACTACCCACTCATCATGGAGGATGGAAATGAGGGGCTCTGGCTGGAGCAATTACAAGAAATGCCGTTAAATTCTGACCCGGAGCAACTGCATGACCATTGAGCAAGCCTTGATCCTTTGCGTCGGATTTATCGTCGTCTTATTGGCGGCTTACGCGGCAGTGCTGTATTTCTGGCACCGTGAGGACAAGCCCGTTGATGGGCGCTGGGAACTTGGGTGCCGTATCCGCACCGCCCATGACCCACACGGGTTTCTGCCGGGCGTATGGCGCACCAGCGCCCACTATAACGACGGCACCAACGAATGGGAGCGCATTGCATGAAACCCCAGGCACACATAGAGAAGATTTTTCTTAGGGAGGCTACGCCTATCGGAAACGAATTTGATGTGATTCGCTTCAATTTGGGGTCTCCGCAAAAATACATAGAGGTTTTGTTTTCTGACGATGGCGGGATAGAAGTTCGCGGGATGAGCGACATCGGCTTGGGGCGCCTCACCATTAGCCCTAATGCTGCAAACAGCGTGACAATCGGAGTCGATTGAATGAGTGCCCACATCCATCGCGCCCCGCGCAAGGTCCCGCCGCGCAAGGCTGTGCAGCGGTTCTTCGTCGGGCAGCATTTGGAGCTGTTGAACGCCACCGTGGTCAGCGTGCACATCGAGCGCGACAGCGCCCCGTCGAAAGACGTGATCTACGTGCAGTACGTCTGCTGCGAAGAGGTGCACAAGACCCGCGGCAGCGAGCTCCAGCGCAAGCTCCGACAAGCCCGGCGCGGTGAGCTGGCGCACCCCACACGATGCCCCGCTTGCGCTCGGCTAGGGGACCGGGAGTCCGTCGACAAGCCGAGTCTGCCGTTCGCAGGTGGGCCTCGGTGGGCGCCACCCAAGCTGACCTGATCCCATGCTTGAGAAAGACATCGAAGCGAAGGTCCGTGCCAAGGCGATTGCCGCGGACTGGCTGGTCTACAAGTTCACCTCGCCGTCCCGGCGCTCGGTACCTGATCGTCTGTTCATCCGGGACGGACGTTGCGTGTTCATTGAGTTCAAGCGACCAGGCGGCACGCTGACCTCGGGCCAAGCCCGCGAGATCGAGCGACTGCGCCACGCGGGTGCCGAGGTACACGTCTGCTACTCGGTTGAGGAGGCGTGCGATGCGCTCGGTCTCTAACTTATACCCCTATCAAAGACGCATTGTGAAGCACCTGCTTCAGCACCCCTATGCGATGGTCTGGGCGGGCATGGGCCTCGGCAA
>JBJYXA010000640.1:0-2311 GCA_046259705.1 Caldilineaceae bacterium | reverse complement strand
CTTGAGATGCGAGCCATTCAACCGGCTGCAGTATTACAAAGCCGCTGATTACGCTTTGTTGGCATGCCTGGCATCTCGCTAGTCGGCGAGCGCCGAGGAAGCCGCGATCTTCCGATATCTCGGTCGCCTACTGACGACCAAGTAAGCGCTTGAAAAAACCGCGCCTCCCTTTCCTCGAGCTCGCATCGGAATTGCGCCTCGGGGCAACACTATATTGAGACGTGGAGCGTGACGGCCTAGTTGCCCTGTTAGCGCGGGTAGCGGCGTGACTGCTTCGAGATTTATGCGCTGATGAATTGGCCGCAGTCGCGCCGCGACCTGGTGTACGCCCAATTAGCACAACTTGGGTGTTTGGGAGACCGTTATCGCTCACGAGCGTGTATAGCGTGGCGGCATTTTCTGGAGAGAGGCGTACGCAACCGTGCGAGGCGGGCTTGCCGAGACGCTTCACTTCGTTGGTGCCATGGATGGCATGTCCTTCACGCGTGAAAAATATGGCATGTGGCATGGGTGCATTGTCCCATTCCTTACTGTACCAAATTTTATTCATGGACCTCGCTGTGAAATTCCCTGATGGCGTAGAATATTTTGGAAGTCCGGTTGAGACCGGCCAGCCGTACCGTTCCTCTCCGTCCACTGACACCGTCATCTTTTGCGCGCCCTTGTCGATCGTGACAAGGATAGTGGATGCAGTCGGAGTGACCGCCTCAGCTTCAGCTTGAGTTCCCTGTCCTTCCAACACCTCTTCACAGACATGGGCAAAATCGTTCCAATGCATACCGGCCAGCTCACAGCCCTTTCTGGTCAGCGGCTGTCCTGTGCTGACCGCAGTCGCATCCGACTCTCGAGTGGCGTCAGCCGCTCTGAACGAGACGTCGCACACGTTGGCATTGTCGTTCCAGGTCAAGTTGGACTTTTCGCAGTCGGCTCGGGTCAATGGCTGGGAGACGAGTTGTTCGGCGAATGCTTGGGTTCCAGCGAGACTAGAAATAATCACCAGCAGTGGTGCTAATCGTTGCACGTCTCATCCCCGATAGGCAGTGATCACTGCGTTGACGCCTGGAACGGCAAGCGCCTTGTCTAGAAGCTCTTCAAGCGTCGGCTTTATCGCGGCAGATGTCTTGGCCACCAGTTTCCGAGTCTCAGGCGAGATTCGATCTTAGCACAGCGCATGCAAATTCCTCGAATTGCCCTACGGCGCCTGAAGCTGAAGTGTGACGAGTCGTGCTAAGAGCGTTGCGGGATAGAGCTGGCCTATGATGGTTTCTACGTTGCAGAGGCTGCGGGCCAGTGGATGCAGGGCAACTATGTCCCCGTAGCCAACGGAGGTTAACGTCACAAAGCTAAAATAGATCAGGTTGCTTGCTTCGCTGGGGTTGAGTGTTTCGGAAAAGGATCCTGGAACCAGCAGTGCGATAATTGCGAAGAATCCGACGAACACAACACCGATGGTCAAATATAGTAAGACTGCCCCAATGATACGGTGGTACGTCACCCGCCCGGGTGCGAAGACCGTACGAGCAACCACCCACAGAAGTGCGAGGCCAAGCGTAACCCAGCCCCAGGCATAGAAATGAACATCAACACCTGAAGCTAGAGGTAGGGTATTGGCGGCGACCACGAGTCCAACTGCGATTAACATCGCAATGACGGCGAGCACGCTTCCAGACATCACCAGCACGGCACCAACAAGCACTAGAGCGACGCTAATGCCGTACCCCCGTGATTGAATGATCTCAGCCGCGTGGAGTGGAGAGACCACAAAAATAATAATGACCAGCAGGACCGTGAGCGCGGTCAACAAGGGATCCCGTAGTCTTTCCTGCAAGACCTTGTAGCGGTCCCTGAGATCTTGATTGATCACATCCACCCACGCTTTGGATTGACGACGGAAAATGGCGCTCACGACCTCGACGCCACGAGCAGCCATGACCGAGATTGGTATTCAGTCGTTCAGGATTGAGTAAGTCTGGGGTAATTAGCTTAATGATTGCCAAACTTGGCGATACGATCTGCCACATAGCCCAGCAAAGCGAGCCAGAGTTCAGCGATAGCGTGTGACCTTGCGTCCATTTCACTGTGGCAGGGATTAAGGATTTCCGGCTGTGTGCGCGGGCTTGTCTTCCAGGACGAGTAAGCTAGTGGATAGTCAATAGACAACGGTCCCATGCCGGCTTTGGGTCATTAAGCGACATCGGAACGCCACTCAGCGACGACCGCTTCGTACCGAAAAGCAGACATCGTTAGCTTCGACACCGACGTTGAGGAACCAAGCGAACAATTCAGCAACGGTAGGTTTGCAATTGGTTTG
>JBJYXA010000639.1:0-1678 GCA_046259705.1 Caldilineaceae bacterium | reverse complement strand
GCGTTCACCAGCGGCACCGAGCAGAACCAACAAGACGTAGGCGATGGCCGTGAGCATCAGCAATCGGTCCCGACGACCGGCGCTACGGATGTGTGTTGCCGACAGCCCAAGTCCGAAGTGGATATCCTTGGTATCTCGGAAGGTTTCCTCGATGGTGAAACGACGGCCGTAGAGCTTGGTGACCTGAGTTGCACTTAGGTCCTTGCGGCTTGAGGCAATGCACCAAGCGTCCACCATATTGCGGTCGTGCGTTAGCACGACCGCAGGCACCTTCGTCTTGTCGGCGGTGACCATTGCGCCCTTGAGCATGCGAGCGCGACCACTCTTGGCAACCCAGTCCCTAGCCGGCTTGGTTTCGCCACCATAGGTGACATGAATGCCCTCCCGAAATCGGATGACGTAGTCGAAGCCAAGTAGCTCGAGGTGCTGGTAGCGAACTTGATCTCCGAAGCCGCGGTCCGCGAGAATGGTAACGCGAACCTCCTCCGGGAGGGCACAGTGAAGCAGTTCGATTGTCTCGTCTTCGTAGCGGTTACGGTTGTTGGCCAGAGTCTTGCGGCTCACCGTCCTCCACACCAGCGGCGTTGCCCGTCCATGTCGAGTGATCAGGTACAGGCAAATCGTGGACTGGGAATCCCCATCGAACTCGGTCCAGTCCATCGCCACCACGATTTCCTGGCGAGGCCCAACGATAAACTGCACCCAGGGCCTGAACAGCCGCGCCACGGCAACTTCGGTGTTGCCGACCAGTCTGTCCACCTGCTTGGAGGCATGCTTCGGGTCTAGCCCCATGGCGGACGCGAGTCCTCGCCCGATGGCGTGGAGAGCGACGCTGGTCGCATGGATAACACCGACCGCTGCCATCGCTAGTGACAGAACCCGTTTGGAATGCAGCTGGTCACCGAATAGGCTCGTCGTGAACTCGAGCACACTCTCGGGCGTGATGCGAGGGTCACGAGAACAACGCCTGGCCGACACCTTCCGTGAGCTTTTCATGCTGGGTCGTACGATTGGCCTGTGGCTTTCTTCCCAGCAGCAGAGGGGCCAAGGGACTGGAGCGCCGACTTTCGACGCAACTTTGCTCCTGACCGGGCCGAAGAGCGGGGCATGAACGAGGAACTGCGAATTCAACTAGCAACTAGCAACAGGAATGCGAACGCAAAACGCACAACCGGACAGGGACGCAAAGGCGACGACATTGCCGACCGACTCCTCGCGCTTGCGGCTGCGGTGATTCGCTTGCTGCCATCGCTTTCTGAGCGTCCGGCCGCCAGAAGTATCGTCAAGCAGCTTGAACGTTGCGGGCCGGCTGGTGGTGCCAACTATGAGGAAGCCAGGGGCGCCGAAAGCCCAGCAGACTTCATCCACAAGGTCAGAATCGCGCTGAAGGAAGTCCGAGAGACCCGCTACTGGCTCAAGCTCGTGCTCCGAGCTGCTCTGCTCGATTGCCCCGACAGTCTGACCCAACTCATCAACGAAGCTACCGAGCTCATTGCCATCCTCACTGCCTCGGCCAACACTGCTCGACAGCGCTCCGAGCAACACGGCCGCGGCTAGCTCGCTTTTCGTTTCCTGTTCGCGTTCCTGTTGCTAGTTGCGAGTTTGGATGAGGGGATCCCTCAGCTGGCCGACACCTTCCGTGAGCTTTTCATGCTGGGTCGTACGATTGGCCTGTGGC
>JBJYXA010000638.1:0-2130 GCA_046259705.1 Caldilineaceae bacterium | reverse complement strand
GGTACGAACTCCAGGCCGGTCTGTTCGCCATCGGCCACATCGACCGCGCCGTCACCCCCGGCGCATTCCCTGAAGGCACCGCCATCCGCTTCCGCGATACGCAGATATGCCGGCGACGAGGGGCAGCGAGCGATATAGCCTTGCATGAGTCACGGCCAAGCGACGAAACACATCTACAGTGGCGCTACGAAGCACTGAGAGGTTTGGGCCAGACCTACTTCGGGCTGACCAACGTGCAGCAGGCCGAAGAACATTTGCGCAACGCGTTCGATCTGGGTAAGAAGATGGAGCTTTCTCCCACTGAGCTGGTCCGTCTGTTGTCTTGGCTTGAGGAATCTGTCTATTGGCAAGAGGCGCATCACGCAGACCGCGAAGTCCTGCGAATTGCCAGCGAGGGCCTGGAGCTATTGGCCAAGAATGACGAATCTGTCGAAACGGCGCTGATGCTGCACTATGCCGCCACGTACCTACACGACATGGGCTACCCTCATATGGCGGCGGACGTCTACACGGGTCGCATCGAACAGATAGTACGCAACCAGCCATACGTTGATGAATTGCGGTCCATCTACATGATGATTGTCTCGGTACACCTCAATCAAAAGAACCTGAAATCGACCGCCCAGTGGCTCAGGGACTTTGAAGAGAAGACTCGACACAGTGGCGACTTGAGAGGGCTTGGCGAAGCGTTCTTCTCCTCCGGGGTCGTGCAATGGGCACGGGGCGATTATGCAAATGCCATCAATGTGCTGAAACGTAGCTATGAGCAATTCATGCACATCGGCGACACTGGCCGGGCAGCCTGGGTAAGCTCGGTGATGGCCCATATATACCTCAACATGGGACAGTACGCCGCAACGGAGTCAACAATCCAGCGATGCGACGATCTGTGTGTGCAGGATAGCAGCCTCGACTGGGTTGGATATCGAACGAACTACCTTCTTTCCATTCTGAATCTGCAAATGGGCCGGGCCAAAGAGGCCCTGTCAACAGTGAATTCGGTGATCGAAATACCGAGTATCAGGTTGGCGACTTTCAAGACTGCATATGCCAACTTGCGGACTGAGATCCTGCTAACATTGGAGCGATGTAGAGAAGCATGGGAGCAGGCATATGCATCCATTCCGAATGCGGCAGATGCTAACGCTCCTCTTACAATATGGGCTGGCGGCGGTCCGCCCATGGACTTACGCGCTCCATGGGCTGAGACCATTGGGAAGCTGCAAGCAGCCAGTCACTATCCTGACCAGTTCAGGTCTTTCTGTGACAATCTCAGGTCAGAATATTCGGATACCGCCCCAGCCTTCACCCACTGGTACCTTGAACCCGCTGACCTGAATCCAGCCCTGGAGAACTTCGTTGAGCCCGTTTCCAGCGAACACCTGAAATGGATCGATCCCTACGACGATTCCGTCTACACCGATAATGGGGATGCCATCGAAATGTTTGCGGCCAATGGACGCGAGCTTTGGTTGGTCAATCGTAGCGCGCCACGGTTATTGTTTCCCGTCAGCGGCGACTTCGCGCTGGAGACGACGGTCACCGCTGCGCTGGATGACCGGCCCGCGATGGGTGGCCTATTGCTGTGGCATGGTGATGAGGACTACGTTTGCCTGGACTGGGGACACCGCCGTCCCGACGAGATCAGCTTCGAGGGCTGTATCGCCAATGAAGACTTGGTTTTTGGGCGCGGCAAGCTGCCCGGCGACAACATCCGTCTAAGCCTGGAACGCAAGAGTGACCAAGTTCGCGCCCTGTGCAGCGCGGATGGCGACACTTGGTTCACAGCCGGCAAGACCACTTTTGCAGTCGAAGATGATATCCAGGCTGGCCTATTCGCCATCGGCCATATTGATCGCGCCGTCACCCCTGGCGCCTTCCCCGAAGGCACCGCCATCCGCTTTCGCGATACGCACATCCTACGGTAGTGCGAATTGGCAATCCCCGTTGACGCCGGACGCATAACCGAGCTCGTTCAGCGCATGGATGCGCGGGCCACGCTTGTGCGCACGTGGCCGCTACACGGCGGCGTCTCCGCACAAGCTATCGCCTTTGAGGCAGAGTTGCCTGGCGGTCGCCGCAAGTTCGTCCTCCGGCGCCACGGGGAGGTCGACCGCCTGCAGAATCCAC
>JBJYXA010000637.1:0-3563 GCA_046259705.1 Caldilineaceae bacterium | reverse complement strand
CCGTCCAATTGCGAAAAGCCGTGTCCTTGCGGCTATTACGGCGACGACCGCCACCCCTGCACCTGCTCCATGAGCAGCATCCAGCGCTACCAGAAACGCATCAGCGGCCCGCTCATGGACCGCATCGACATCCACCTCGAGGTGCAGCGCGTGCCGTACCAGAAGCTGACCGCGATCGAAGGCGGCGAGAAGTCGGCGGTGATCCGTGCCCGCATCGAGGCGGCAAGGGAACGGCAGCGGGCGCGCTTCGAGAAGCTGGGCAAACCCGGCCTGCTGGCCAACGGTGACATGGGGCCCGCCGAGGTGCAGTCGTTCTGCAAGCTGGATGACGCCGGGAGTAATCTGATGCGCGCCGCCGTCAAGCAAATGGACCTCAGCGCGCGGGCGTATCATCGCGTGCTGAAGTTGAGCCGGACGATTGCGGATCTGGCCGGCGAGGAGAACATCCAGTCGCAGCATCTGGCGGAGGCGTTGCAGTATCGGCCGCGGAGTATTTTTTAACGATCTATGGCGCTCGCGGTCCAAACGAACGATTCAGAAACTCGTGCATTTCTCCGTTCCAACGTTCCGATTCGATTGCAGCGGCGCCTGGAGCGGCAGTTGGACAAGGCACACAACGTTTGGCAAGATAGCTATGCTCAGTGAACTGATCGACTCATCAAAATGGCGCGTGTCAAGGGCACGAGTGCATGTTGTGTGGATCGTCTCAAACAGACGGACAGGTGTTTCACGTTTACGCCCACATACGGGTGGTGACAGATGTGCTTCGTAAGAGGTCTCTCTAGCGTGATTTCTGCAGTCGCTATCGTACTTGCACTCGTCGCATGTCAGCCAATCTACCCCGAAACAATCGCAGTAGAGGTTGAGCCGCCTGTCCCTGGAGGAAACTTGCGTACTGCAGATCCTCGTCTGGATTACGACGCTAGCCACATCAAGCTGGATCAGCTTGAGTGGGCAATTCAGAGGTGGGAAGAATTTAGCGGGCTAGACCCTAACTTCGACCGAATTATCGCGTTGGCCCCTGACTCTGCCAATTCCTACTTCTTCCGCGGCGTAGCCTACGCAGATCTGGGGGATCTCGCCCGGGCCATCCAGGATTTCGACAAGACCATCCAGCTTGACCCTGACCACGCACCGGCCTACTTCAACCGAGGCGTCGCTTACGCCGCTTTGGGCAAATCCGACGCGGCCGTCCATGACTTCGAGGCTAGCTTGATGATTGATCCCGACGCCTTATATGCACCCCAAATCAGAGCTATGTTGGCTGAATTGCATGCCCAGCAGGAATAGCACGGTCCTGATCGCGTAATTTAGGCGTAGACATGCCTTGAGTAACGCCACACCGAGTTAAGAGCACAAATGCTCAGAGTTCCGTACAGAAGGCTCAGAAATCACTTCAATCGTGCGTCGCCTTCATGAAGTCAGACAGAACATATCGCACATTTAGTGGCTTGGCAGTAGGAGTTCTGTCAGCCGTTATTGAACAGCAGCCCATAGTCTGACAATATGGGATCTCTTATTCAACCTGGATTAGTTGTTCGGGGACAGACCACTGAGCTGGAGAAAGTATGGCAGTGCAGCAACCAAATGATGTTCGAGCGCTGCAAGTGGAATGGGGACGGGTGGACCATCGGCGGCAGTGCCGGGCGACGATACACATCTAGAACTTGCCTGTCAGCAGTCCACATGGCGACCGGAGGATGCCGGCAACTCGTGAGAGCTGCTGCGGACTGCTGCTTAAATGGCGAGTACCGCTGATGGGCAGGCCCTTACACCGTTGGTCGGTATGTGACTCTAGCCGTCCCTCGGCTACGCGGCAACGGGCTTAAGCGGGATGCGTTTGGCGTTGCTCTCAAGCCACTGTGCAAAGGTCTGCATTTCTGGATTGAGCAAGTGTACCCGTTCCATGTCGCGCACTCCGCAGAAGGAGTCGTTGAAGTCGCGCTTGTACTGGTACATGTTGCCCATCTCGTCGGCGCCGTCGAAGCCAAAATTGCGATAGACGTCGGCAGGCACGGCGTTGTAGAT
Source organism: Caldilineaceae bacterium (assembly GCA_046259705.1). Taxonomy (GTDB): domain Bacteria; phylum Chloroflexota; class Anaerolineae; order Caldilineales; family Caldilineaceae; genus JASGTU01. The sequence continues at coordinate 1,535 of JBJYXA010000637.1, read as the reverse complement.
GACCTTTTGGCCCAGCGCCTCGCTCATGGCGGCCGCCATCTCTTCGCCGGTCAGCTGCTCGCCTGCAATGGCCACGGTCTGGCCGATGTACTCATCGCCGCGCTTGAAGATAGCGTAGGCAATCTTGCCGATGTCGTCCACGGCGATGCCAGGCAGCTTTGCGTCGCCCATGGGCATGGTGAGCGCAAGCACGCCGTCAGGTCCAGGCTGCGGTCCGGCGCCAAAGTAAATGAAGTTCTCCCAGTAGAAGGAGGTGACCAGGAAGGTGGTCGGTACTCCCTCGTCCCTGAAGTACTGGTCGGCTTCGCCTTTGGCGTCAAAGTGGGGGACGTTGTATGAATCCTGGAGTACAGGCATGCGCTCGTCGTCGATTGGCAGCCGATCACGCGTGTCTTCGAGTGTAGACCAAATGACGTGCTGAACGCCCGCGTTCTTGGATGCCTTGGCCAGGTTTGCTGCCTGCGCCTTTTCCTTTTCGGCAGAAAAGTGCTCCCAGAAGTTGGTGATGGCGAATACGCCGTAGGCACCGGCAAAAGCCCGCTCCAGACTTCTGACGTCGTCAAGGTCAGCCTGTACGATTTCGGCGCCATGGGCGGCCAGTGCCTGCGCCGCATCCGACGACGGATTTCGGGTGATGGCACGCACGGCGAACAGGCTGTCCGGATCAGCGAGGATGGCTCGTGCGAGACTGCCGCCCTGTGCGCCTGTGGCGCCGACGATGGCGATTACCCTTTTCATAGTCATGCGTTTCTCCCTAACAAGAATGAGTAAACCTGGTTCGGTATTGCAGACATACTATTTGCTCAGGGACCAAGGTACTGACCGGGCTGAGCGATCGTATTCTACCTCGAGCTGCCGCGTATACCTTGTATTTATCCATACAAACATTGTGCATTCCATAGACATAGAATGACCAGCGGGCATAGTTCGGTCGTACGGGAGTCTCGTTCGTGCCGTGGAAAGGGCGAGGAAATGAACGGAGGGAGGTTACGCTTCGGACTTAGTGCCGGCGTTGTGCGGCACGGGAGCCGAAAGGAGTATGATTTCCGCTACACCCCTGAATAGCCTGTCGATCGCCTTTGACTGGAACTGAATGGTAACGAAGTGCGAATTGCAATAGCAGAAGGACGGAATCGGCAGTTGGAAGATGTATTGGCCGAGGTCGTGAATGAACTCTCAAGAAGGCTTTCCTACCATGTTTGATGCTGGAAACTGATTCTCACTGCAATCCGTATTCATCGATTAGCCTGGAAACTAACTCACTGTGTCGGTCGCAGTGAAGTGAATACATGGAGGATTCTCGAGCGTCCTCGTTGGCGCGAGTTGAGTTTCCCATTCTATGCGTCTTGAAGGAGAGGTAACCGCTTCAAAACATCTGCCCGAACGCCTTCTGCAGTTGCACGGCCAAGCATGGCGGCGTGAAGGCGTCCGACAACCGGCGGTTCTAAGACCCGAACGCATAGAACAACCGCCTCGAGAGTCCGAAGTGTGGGATGCACAAGACGCTGATCGCTGTGCTTTCATAATGTGAACCG
>JBJYXA010000636.1:0-2838 GCA_046259705.1 Caldilineaceae bacterium | reverse complement strand
CTTGCCCTCGATCATGGTCTCCCAACAATTGGAGTTTGCATAATCGCGCGCGTCCACCAATGGTACGCCTAGATTCGTGTAGGCCGGTACAAGTACCTCATCATTATTGACATAAGGCATTCCTCCGCCCGTCTTGAGCACCTCTGCTGCCCTCTCAACGAGTTCGGATGGAGAGTCTTTGTGCAGCCGAATCGTGACGACCGGGCTTGTGAAGGCAAACTTCTCGAGGGAATTCAGGCCCAGGTATGTCAACTCGTTGGTGCCGTCCGAACCATCGGGCCGGACTCCGCTGAGCAAAATGTTCTGCCCAAAATGGTTGATTGCATCCGCGGCATCCGTCGCATAGCGGAAGCGCGTTCGGTGTCCTGCACTCCAGGTTTTCGGCCCTTCGTCGACGATCTTTCTCACTGCTGAAGCCTGGTCATCATCGTTGAGGCCAGCGGAATCAGCCGTGATCTCATCCTGCCCACTGCTGGACACATCCTCGTAGAAGTTCTCGCGACAGATCTGGCCGCGATCATTGAAGCGCAACCATACACAATCGACCAGTTCCTGTGCCTGGGCCAACGTGATGTCGCCGCGGTCCAAATCTTGGCGCAATGTAGGATAAAGGAATTGATCGAAACGACCGCAGGATATATGCGTACCCGTCGAGAAAAGCGCATAGTGGACGAACCAGAAACTTTGCACGGCTTCGTGGAAAGTCGTGGCCGGGAATTCCGGCACGCTTTTGCAGACGCGCGAGATCAGGCGAAGCTCACTTCGGCGCTCCTGCGTAGGGGCCCGCTCGGCGAGGTCCGCGGCCAGGTCCGCATAGCGATGCGCCAGTGCGATAACAGCCAGGGCCTCCTGCTTCATCGCCTCAAAGAAGTCGAGCGTTTTGTCGCGATCCGCATCTCCCGCGCGCGCTTCGATTTCAGCCAGCTTGTCGTCCAGTTCGGCAATGATGCCTGAAAGCCCTTTACGCAGCACATCGTAGTAGTACGGCGTCTTGTGTGAGAGCTGGGAATAGAGACCAGCGCCTTCTGCGGCAGCCTGATCGTACTCCTCGTCTGTGCCGTACCTAGGCAGACTGGTGCGCATGACGATGCCATCTTGCATGGTGTTGCCCACGATCAGGTCATCTTCCTCGATGACGATAGGCATTTCCAACAACAGTTTGCGCAGCGCGGCTGTGCGGCGGAGGATCAAAGGAAGATCCGCTGCGTCAGGTTCCTCGAAAATGTCGAGATCGTCGCCCCATGACCGTTGCGGGTGCGTCATCCGCTCGCGGACGATATCATAAAGCCTCTGTGTGCGATGGGTATACAAGCGCAATTCAGGAGCTGAACGGGCGGTATCGAGTCGGCCCGACGGCGTGTCTACAGCGGGTGTGCCAACTGGACCAGCGCCAGTAGTCATCGGATCGTCAACGGCCGTGGTGGCGAATTCGTCGCTTCCCATATCATGCTCCCCTTTGGGGTGGCTATCCCCCAATGCTGACGGTTAATCCACTGCGCCGGCAAATGTCCGCCAGCGCCTTCATCTTCTCGTCGCTTTGCGTCTTCGCATAGGGTAATGCAAAGTCATAACCGAGCCACTCGTATTTTGCGCCCGCCGCACTATTATAGGGCAGCAGGACGATCTTCGACAGACCCAAGTCGGCCACCGCTCGCGCGATGGCGTCAATCTGTTCCTGACTGTCATTCACACCGGAAATGCAGGGTACCCGCACATGGATTTCGCGACCCATCTGGACCAGACGCTGCAGGTTCTCAAAGATGATGCGGTTGTCGACCCCTGTGTATTGCTTGTGTGCAGCCGCGTCAGCGAACTTCAGATCGTAGAGGAACAGGTCCGTGACATGGGCAAGCGCTTCCATGACCTGCCAGCGGGCATAGCCCGTCGTCTCCACTGCCGTGTGAATGCCTTCGGCCTGACATGCCATGAGAAAATTGTATGAGAACGCCGGTTGCCGGGCCGGCTCGCCACCGCTCAATGTGACGCCGCCCCCGGATGCCTGGAAGTAGGCGATATCTTTACGTACTTCTTTCACGACTTCTCCCACGGTCACTGTCCTGCCTGCGACACGAAGTGCGCCGTGATAGCATACTTCAATGCATTTGCCACATACATCGCACTGCGACCGATCGATCGTGATCGACTGGCTACCGGCGCCGCCGGCGATGTGCAGTGCATCTTTCGGACATACTTCCGTACAGACCAAACATCCCTGGCATCGGTCCGCGTGGTAAATCAACTCCGGACGGTTCAGGCGCGATTCCGGACTGTGGCACCAGATGCACGAAAGGGGGCATCCCTTCAGGAACACCGTCGTACGGATGCCGGGGCCGTCATGGGACGCGAATTTGTCGACGTCCAGCAACAGCCCTTCGACGGACAGGTCCGCTTGTTCTGTGGTTCGGGGTTCGACAGGAAACTGCATTTGTTCAACCGCGCCCGCCAAGGGGCAAGGCCTTCCTAAGCTTCACAGGGCGGTTCACCCACCACCGAGTTCACCAGTTCCACTGCCGCAGCGATTTCTTCGTCACTGCCTTCGATGGTCAGCCAGGAGGCGCCTTCAGCGCCGTAGACCCCGCCGGCCGCCATGAGCTTCGCATCCGCGCCGGTCAGCAGCTTGATCGCATCCAGTTCGGTGAATATGGGCGCGGGCAGAGGGAAGAGCCCGGGACCATCACCACCGGGGGCATTGCAGCGCATGGCTAACACATTGACATCTTCTAGCACACGCTTTTCCAGCCCGATCGGCACAATCAGCAGCACGCGCCGTCCGATCACAGCGGAAACGGCAAGCCAGGCTGTTCCGCCCACATTGCTGCCGATCTGCACCGCGGCCTG
>JBJYXA010000635.1:0-2092 GCA_046259705.1 Caldilineaceae bacterium | reverse complement strand
CTAAACAATTTGATTTGATCTGGCTCCGGGGTCTAGAGCCATACGGCTCGAATCTACGCCGCGGCAGGTCCGAAATCTGGATTGGTCGGCGCTACAAGAAGGGTACTCGCAGCGAGTTCATCACATGTGATGAACTCTGGAGTTTGGCCTTTTGAAAAAGGGGATTGAAAAGGGATGACCATTCTGGGAGAATAGGATTGCTAAGGTCCCAGCCCAGAGAGGATCATCCCCATGGCAAGTATAGCAGAGTCGAAGCCTGAAACGAAGCTGATGGACGAGTTTCAGAAGTTGATAGCGGCACACCGGCCGGCGTTCCGGCAGGAGCGCTGCTTCCGGCGTCTGGTAGTGTTGACGATGGCAATGGTGTTCTGTTTTGGGCGGCGGACAATCACGCAGATGCTGATGACGCTGGGGCTGGTGGACACGGACTGGAGTGCCATGTACCGGTTGTTCAGCCAGGAGCGTTTTGACGAATCGGTGCTGAATCGTTGCCTGTTTCGAGAAACAGTAGAGCATGTGGGTGCAGATGAACTGTATGTGATAGGGACGGACGGGACGCAGATACCGCGCAGCAGTCATCGCATGCCGGGGACGTCGTGGGCGAAGGCGCCCCGGACGCCGACGTTTAGGATAGGGATTCATCGTGCGCAGCGATACGTGCATGGATGTTGGTTGACGCCGATGGTGAACGGATTTTCGCGAGCGATACCGTTGCGATTTCTGCCGGCATTTCCCGAGAAAGCGGTGGATTCGGATGAGGCGCCGTGCAAAGAATGGGAAGCGGCGGTGAAGTTCGTGAAATGGGTACGCAAGGGGCTGGATGCACTGCGTCCCAACCAGCGTATCTTGTGGTTGGCCGATGGCAGTTACGATACGGTACCGCTGTGGAATGCAATGCCAGAGCGGGTGATAGCCGCCATACGCACAGCGAAGAACCGAGTATTGCACAACTATCTGCCGCCAGAAGAGCGGAAGGGCAACCGCAAGTACGGCGAGCGCATACCCAAACCGGAAGCATGGATGCAGGACTGGCGCAAAGGTACGCACATCGTCAAGATCGTGGTACGCGGCGTGCGGCGGCGGCTGCGCTATCGAATTGTAGGTCCGGTGGTGCGCAGAGGGGCGCCGGACATACCTCTCTTCCTGGTTGTGGTCAGTGGCGAGACCTATAAGAAAGGCAAGAAGCGTATTCGCAACAAACAGCGGCAGCCAAAGGCTTATCTGGTCTCTGCTCAGTGGCAAGATGGGCAATGGGTTTTGCCACTGGCTCCCGCTCTGTTGCTGGCGTGGCTCTGGCAGCGCTGGGAGATGGAAGTCGCTCACCGCGAAATGAAGAGTAGCCTGGGCGTTGGCGAACAGCAATGCTGGAACACTCGCTCCACTATCGTCTCGGTGCAATGGAGTGTGTGGGTATATGCCATTCTGATCTTGACTGGCTATCGAACTTGGCATCTCTCTACCGGCCCGGCTCCGGTTGCCTCCTGGTCTAGTCGTCCAAGACGTTGGTCTTTCAACACCTTGTTGCGCACCTTCCGGGCAGAACTGTGGGATCTACCACCGTATCGGCCCAGTTGGCCCCGAACCATGGGCAACTGGCCTGATACGGTCGACAGAATCAATCTACTTTGGAACTCAATTGGCGGTGCAGCCAGGGCCTAGGCCCTTTTCCGCCGCTTTCACAACCTATTTCGGCCTTAGCTTTGGCGCTCAAAGAGCCAAAGTCCAGAAACCACTACCTCTGGTAGTGGTACAGTAAGCCGGTTCTACCGGTGAGATGGGGTAAGATGTACCTCCCTAGAAGGTGGCCACCGACTAAGGAGATACATCGTGAGCAAGAGATTTCGACGACTCTCCCACTCACTGTACGAGTGTAAGTACCATGTTGTGTTTTGTCCAAAGTATCGTTTTCGTATTTTGGTGGATGAGATTGCAGAGTACACGCGTCAACAGGTCTATCAATTGCTGGGCCAGAAGGAAGATGTGGAAGTGCTGGAATTGAATATCCAAGCGGACCATATCCATCTGGTGATGTCAGTTGCGCCCAAGTACGCCGTTTCCTCGCTGATGGGCTATCTGAAAGGGAAGCTAGCCA
>JBJYXA010000634.1:0-21540 GCA_046259705.1 Caldilineaceae bacterium | reverse complement strand
TTTACCAGAATCGATACGGTGAGGCACTCGGAGTGCTCGCGGCCATCGACGCGGGCGCTCATGCCCGTTACCTGTACATCGCCACCAAATCAGATGACAAGCCATGAAATTTGAACAGGTAACCCCTCTTTGCGAGCCTGTAGACGACGGGCTAACTATGTGCACGGTGAGAAATCGCGGGGATGTCGAACGCCTTGCCGAATTCAACGCAGCAATCCACGGCCCGGAGCTCGCCCCCATGACCCGCAGTCTGCTGGCCGGCTACCCCGGGATGGAACCGGAAGATCAGGTGTTCGTGCAGAATAATGACGGTGAGATCGTCTCCGCACTCTGCTTGATCCCCTGGACGTGGCGCTGTGAAGCTACGCCGTTGCCCGTTGGCGAACTGGCAATCGTCGGCACGTCTGAAGCCTATCGCGGGCGCGGGTTGGTGCGTGTGCAGGTCGACTACTTCAAACGACGGTTGCGAGCGCGCGGATGCGTCTTTTCCCACATTCAGGGCATCCCCTACTTCTATCGCCAGTTCGGATTCCAGTACGCCTTACCCTTGGAAGGCGGCTACCGGCTCGAACTCCGGCACATTCCTGTCGTGGGAACCGACAGGTTCGCACTCCGCAAGGCGACGCCAGACGACGTATCGCACCTGACCTCTATGTATCTGCAGGCAGGCCAGGACCTCTGCTACACCACCGTTCGATCGAATGAAGTATGGGAGTACCTGCTCGCAAACGATGACGACACAGACGGAATGTATCACGACACCTGGATCGTTGAAGAACGGATTGATAAGACTTCCAAGCCACTTGGCTATATGCGTGTGCCACGCTTTCATTTCGGCGAAGAACTGGTCGTTGACGAAGCCTATGCGACATGCCACGACGTGGCGCAGTGGATGCTCGATCAAGCCAGAGAGCTGGCTAGAGAACGCAACAGGCCGGGCATCCGCTTGAATCTGCCGGCGACTTCCTATCTCGTACGTCTGGCCTTGGCGTATGAGGCAACGGCATTGGGCACCTATGCGTGGCAAATACATATCCCGGACGATGTTGCATTGCTGAGGGCGATGGCGCCTGTACTTGAAGGCCGGCTGGCGATATCACACTTTGTCGAATGGACCGGATCGCTGCGCATCAGCTTCTACTCACGCGCACTCAGCCTCACGTTTGAGCAGGGCACGCTGCAGGAGGTCACGATGATCGCACCGGTGGATGAGTGCGAAGTGAGGTTGCCGTACGATGCGTTTGCCCCTCTCATCACCGGCCATAATAGCTTTGATGAACTACGTATCCAGTATCCGGATGCAGACGCGCGCGGCGGATGGAGGCTGCTGCTGGATACCCTGTTTCCGAAGCGGCATTCGTACCTCCACACTGCCTACTAGACAAGACGGGGATTGCGCTAATGGGTTCGGCAACTCGGTGAGTCTTGGCAACGGATCCGGCCGATGCTACACTGTGCGCCGAGGAGACGCGCCCGGCAGATCATCGTACGATTCGGGCGCAACATCATGGCCGGAACGACTGCGCAATTGATCTACAATCCAAATTCCGGAACCCGCGACTGGAGCGGCGTGATAGGCCGCTTTGTCGACTTCTGGAATGAGCGAGGGTGGGCTGTACATGCGACGTCTACGGAGTACGCAGGCCACGCGCCTATTTTGGCACGCGAGGCCGTAGAGCGCGGTGTAGACGTGGTGTTTGCAGCAGGCGGAGATGGCACGCTGAACGAAATCACCAACGCCCTGGTGGGGTCAGACACTGCGCTTGCTCCCTTGCCCACAGGGACAGCAAACGTATTCGCCCGCGAATTGGGCATGAAGCTGCCTAACCCACTTTCGCCTAACTGGCTGGTCCCCGTTTACCAGTCGCTGTCGCGCGGTCGTATCCAGCGCATCGACGTGGGCAAATGCGCCACGGGGCGGCATTGGCTGCTTTGGGCCAGCGCTGGTTTCGACGGCTTCGTCGTACATAACGTGGAGCCGCGGTCACGGCAATCCAAAAGACTCGGCAAAATCGGCTATCTGGCGGACGCCGTACGGTCGGTGTTCAAGTTCCGGTCCGCGCCTTCCGTGGTGACCGCGGACGGCCAAGTCTACGAAGGCGAGTATCTGCTGATCAATATCAGTAACTGCCGGATGTTCCTGGGCGGTGAGTTCAATCTCAATCCTCGTGGAGTTTTTGACGACGGATTGTTCGAGGTGTTCTTGTTCAAGGGTCGCGACTGGTCCAAGCTACCCATCTACGCCATGGACGTGACGCTGGATGTTCACGAAGACAACCCCGACGTAGTCGTGGTGCAAGCGCGCAATGTGGCCGTAGAGACACGACGGCCAATACCATATCACCTGGATGGAGAGCCGGCCGCGAACACTCCCTTTGCCGTCCAAATCGTGCCCAAGGCGCTGCGGGTTCTCATACCGGACAGTACGCCCGACGGGCTATTCAGGGAAGCGGGCGAACCGATCCCCTCCTAGCGCTCCAGCGGAGCCGGTGAACGACAAGGTCAACTAGGTATGTCTCCCTTACGAGTGTTGGTAACTGATTATGCCTGGCCGTCGTTGGAAGTCGAACGAGCAGTTCTCTCCGCGGTCGAAGCTGAACTCGTCGTAGCAGAGGGCGGCGAAGCGGACGAACTGATTGAACTCGCGGAAGATGTCGATGCGATTCTCACCTGCTGGAAGACTTTGCCGGCAGAGGCACTAGATGTTGCAACGAGTTGCAAAATAATCAGCAGATATGGCATAGGTCTCGACAACATACCCGTCGCACACGCTACAGATTTGGGGATACCGGTCACCAATGTCCCGGATTTCTGTCTGGACGAGGTCTCGGATCATGCCATGGGTTTGTTGCTGGACTGTGCGCGCCAGGTCACCTATTTGGCAGACAAAACCAGGCGCGGCGAATGGGACCGAGATACGAGAAATCCGATCCCGCGGCTACGTAACCAGACCCTTGGCCTGGTCGGATTTGGACGCATCGCGCGCGCCCTCGTTCCTAAGGCGTTGAGTTTCGGCCTCAAGTTGATTGTGTACACGCCAAGGCTGGGCGAGGATGCCGTCAAACCGTGGGGAGAGGCCGCGGCTAGTTTGGAAGACTTGCTGGGCCGCGCCGACTACGTGTCTCTACATGCGCCGCTCACGCCGGAAACGTACCACATGATCGACGAAGCGGCGTTGCGACAGATGAAGCCTACGGCCTATTTGATCAACACCGCGCGCGGGGCGCTCGTGGACGAATCGACTCTGCTGCGCGCACTTGCTGAAGGGTGGATCGCCGGCGCGGGGTTGGATGTTCTGGCCTCAGAGCCGCCGGAAACAGATAACCCTCTGTTGAGCCTGGACAACGTGATTGTCACGCCTCACGCCGCTTTCTATTCTCAGGCTGCCGTCGAGGAACTGGCGTATAAAGCATCGCTGCATGTGGCTCAGGCGTTACGCGGCGAGCGCCCGGACAATATCGTCAACCCTTCCGTTCTCAAGCGAGATAACTACAGACTCGCCACGAACGGCCGCAGCGCCTGATTGTATGGCCGTTCGCGTTTACCAGCGACATCCATTGCAGCATTTGGAAAGGCTCTATGCCCGCTATTTCGAGACTCGATGCAGTAGAAATCTTGGATAGTCGCGGACGACCCACCGTGCAGGCAATGTGTGTGCTGGCGGACGGTACGTCGTCCAACGTATCGGTACCTTCCGGCGCGTCGACGGGCGCTGCCGAGGCGCACGAACTGCGTGACGGAGAGTTGAGTCGCTACCGGGGACTCGGATGCCGGCGTGCAGTCGCGAACATACGTGGCGAGATTCAGGATGCAGTCCGTGGCATGGATTTCGGCACACAGGCAGCCCTGGATGGTTTCCTCATCGAACTCGACGGAACCGGAAATAAGGCGAGGCTAGGCGCGAATGCGCTCCTAGCCGTGTCCCTCGCTTTCGCACGCGCGATGGCGTCCCACCGGCACATACCGCTGTACCAGCACTTTGCCGATATTCTCGCTGGTGAACCGGACGATGGGCACGCGCCGTTGCGCACTCTGCCGCGGCCGACCATCAACCTTTTCAGCGGCGGAAAACATGCGGGCGCACAGATACCCATTCAGGACGTTCTCGTGGTGCCGGCGTCGGCGCGCACTATTGACGAGGCCATGGCCATGACGTGCGCAGTTTTCCAGGCCGCGGCAGACCTAATCGCCGACAAGTACCACATGAGGGTGTTGACGGCCGACGAAGGCGGGCTGGCGCCGCCATTCACCGGCGCCGATGCTATGTTGCAGGACGCGGTGACGTCCATCGAATCCGCGGGCTATATGCCGGGCGTCGACGTGGCGCTCGCCGTGGACGTGGCCTCGAGCCACTTCTACGTCGACGGGCGGTACCATTTGGACGGGAAAGAACTTGACAGCGATGCCATGCGTGATGTCCTAATTGGCTGGCTCGATCGCTATCCTATTGTCAGCATCGAAGATGGACTGGCGGAGGACGACTGGGCAAATTGGCCGTCGCTTTATGAGGGCGTCGATCAGCGCGCTCTGGTGTTGGGCGATGATTTCTTGTGCACCAACCCGGCGCGCATCCAGCGCGCCATTGATGCACGTGCGGCCGATGCGCTGTTGCTGAAGGTCAACCAGATCGGCTCGCTAAGCGAGGCTGCAGACGCTTACCGACTGGCGCGATCCGCCGGTTGGGCCATCACTATCAGTGCGCGCAGTGGCGAGACCGAAGACAACTGGCTCGGCGACCTTTCCGTGGGCTGGTCAGGCGACCAGATCAAGGTCGGCTCCATCACACAGTCGGATCGGCTGGCCAAATACAATCGCCTGCTGACGATCGAGGCGGAGACAGGCCTGCCCATGGTCGCCTGGCCGAATCTGGCGTAACCGCTGCCTTAACCATTGCACCTAGAAAGCACTTCACAATATTATGTCTGGCACGAAACTACAGTTGCATGAATTGGCCGAGACGCTGCCTGCAGAGTGGCCCGAATCGTTACTACCCGACATTCAGGCAAAGCTCAACGCGAATGAGCGTACATTAGTTGTGCTCGACGACGATCCCACGGGGACGCAGACGGTGCATGACGTGACGGTACTCACGGAGTGGTCGGTGGCCTCGCTTCGAGATGAGCTAGCGCGGCGCGAACCGGCGTTCTTTGTACTCACGAACTCGCGTGCAATGGCCCTGGACCGTGCACAAGCGCTCAGTGCCGAGGTCGGCGGGAACCTGCGAGAAGCTTCGCACGCCGCCGGACGGGATTTCGCCGTCGTCAGCCGTAGTGACTCCACCCTGCGCGGCCACTATCCGGGCGAGGTGGATGCGCTGGCAGCGGCGCTTGGCCAAACGTTCGATGCGACGCTCATCATCCCCTATTTCGAGGAAGGCGGGCGCTACACGATTGGGAACACGCATTTCGTGGCCGAAGGCGATAGCCTGATCCCTGCCGCAGAGACGCCCTTCGCAAAGGATGCGGTATTCGGATATCACTCCTCTGATCTGCGCGCTTGGGTGGAAGAGAAGACGTCCGGGCGTGTGGTGGCGGAAGATGTGCGTTCCGTTGGTATTGACCTGTTGCGCATAGGCGGCCCCTCCGCAATAGCGGGCTTTCTGATGGACCTGGCGGACGAGGCCGTATGTGTAGTCAACGCCGCATGCATGCGCGACATGGAGGTATTCGTCGACGGGTTGCTGCAAGCCGAGGCAGCCGGCAAACGATTTCTGTACCGCACGGCCGCCTCTTTCGTGAAGGTGCGGGCGGGTATCGAAGCGAGACCACTGTTGCGGCCTTCCGAGCTGGCGCTGCCTAGCGATGGGGGCGGGCTCTTCGTGGTTGGCTCCTATGTACCGAAGACTACGGCACAGTTGAGCGCTTTGCTGGCCCACACGGACACACAACCGGTTGCCGTAAGTGTGCCGGCCCTGCTGGACACGGCATCACGGGCCGACGAGGTCGAGCGCGCCGCGGAAGCGGCCAACCGCCTATTGGATCGCGGGGCGGATGCCGCCATTTACACCGGGCGCGAGCTGGTAACCGGGACAGACTCCGCCGCCAACCTGGAGATCGGCCGTCAGGTATCGGCCGGCCTGGTGGATATCGTGCGACGGCTGGCGGTGCGGCCTCGGTACTTGGTGGCTAAAGGGGGCATAACGTCTAGCGATATCGCCACGCGTGCGCTCAATATTCGCCGTGCGCGGGTCCTGGGCCAGGTGTTGCCTGGCGTGCCCGTATGGCAGACAGGGCCGGAGAGTGTCTACGCCGGTCTCGCCTATGTGGTGTTTCCTGGCAACGTAGGCGGAGAAAATGCGCTGGTAGAAGTCGCTTCGACATTGCGGGGACCAGATCAGTGAGTATTCAGATGAGATACTTGGTTTCTGTAATGACCTGCCAGGGAACTGCGGGCTTCGGGAAACGAAGTATCTTTGCGGATTGTGCACTTGCCCGTGCGCAGATGCGATAGTCGGTTTCCGTATCAGTCTATCCAGAGTCGGGTGGAGACCGAGAGGCCGACTATCCTTGCGGTGCACCAGGCCGGGTAATCTCCAGCGAATCGCACATTCTTCGCGTCCCGAAGCTCCATCGGCTATAATGCCCACACTACAGATATTAACTTCGACGACCGGTTCACCCGGGCGTATGCGGCGCACATAGAAAGAACCGACTCCGATGATCGAAATCAAGGTTGCACAGGGCAATATTGTAGAGCAAGAGAGCGACTGCATAGTCGTTAATCTATTTGACGGCGTGGCGGAACCAAGCGGCGCAACGGGAGCGGTCGACAAGGCATTGGACGGTGCAATTACGTCCCTGGTACGCGGCGGCGATTTCACCGGCAAGGCAGGCACCTCCGCCTTGCTCTATACGAATGGGAAATTGCCCGCTGATCGCGTCCTGATCGTAGGGCTCGGTGCTGCAGAAGATTTCGACCTGCATGCGGTACGAAAGGTGGCGGCGACGGCGGCTAGCGCGGTAGCTAAGTTGCCGGGTGTCGAATCTTATGCCAGCATCGTGCACGGCGGCGGAGCCGCCGGATTGGACACGGTGGCGGCTGCGCAGGCGATGATAGAGGGTACATTGCTGGCGCTTTATGTCGCGCCGCAGTACCGGCGAGAGACCGAGCCGGAGAAGCCGTCTACATTCACCCTGGTGGAATACGACGAAGACAAGATGGATGCTGTCAGAGCGGGCGCCGACGCCGGCTTAGCCATCGCATACGGCGTGTACAGTGCGCGTAACTACGCGAGCGAGCCGCCCAACGTGCTGTATCCCAAGACGTTCGCACTGCGCGCTGAGAAGATGGCCGAGACGGTCGGACTTCGGTACTCGGTACTGAAGCGAAGAGACATGCGCGAACTGGGCATGGGGCTCGCGCTGGCCGTCAGCCAGGGTAGCGCACGCGGCCCGCGCATGATCATTTTGGAGCATGCGCCGACCGGCACAGAAGGACAGCCGCCTCTCGTCTTTGTCGGCAAGGGAATCACCTTCGACACGGGCGGTATCAGCATCAAACCCTCGCAAGATATGTGGTACATGAAAGACGACATGAGCGGCGCCGCGGCCGTGATCGGCGCGATGGAGGCGATCGCCCGTCGCGGCCTGCAACGCCATGTGATCGGCGTCGCCATCTGTGTGGAGAACATGCCTGACGGCAAAGCGTATCGCCCGGCCGACATTGTGACGGGTATCACGGGAAAGACTGCTGAAATCATCAGCACGGACGCCGAGGGCAGGCTGGTGCTTGCCGATGCGCTCGGTTACGTTGCCCGCTTTGCGCCGGCGGGCGTGGTGGACCTAGCCACCTTGACCGGTTCAATCGGCGTGGCGCTCGGCCCGCAGGCGGCCGGCGTGTTCTCGAACGACGCTCATCTGGAGGACGCGTTGCTGGATGCGGCTGGCCGCAGCGGCGAGCGCCTCTGGCCCATGCCCATGTACGAAGAGTATGAGGAAGACATCAAGAGTGAGATGGCAGAGGTGAAGAATGCAGGCGGCCGCACTAGTGGCGTCGCGACCAGTGCGAAATTCATCGAACATTTCACCGAAGGCTATCCATGGGCGCATCTGGATATCGCATCCATGTCCTGGAGGGATGATGACTCTGCTCCCCTGATACCAAAGGGCGCTACTGGCTACGGTGTGCGCTTGCTGGTAGAATTGGCGAGCGCATTCCCTGCGCAGACTAAGCAGTAAGAGGAGAGAGTATCTGTGAGCAAGTCACAAGTTCGAAGCGGAGCAGAGACGTCGTATGACGATGGGTTCAGCATGCCGTGGTTAGTTGTCGCCGCAGCGGGCGCGTTATTTCTGCTGGCCGTGATAGCCTCGCCCGCGCGCGCGTCGCAGGACGCCCAGGAGCAAGTAGGCGGCGTGTTGTCGCTTTGGCCCATTCTTCTGCCGCTCGTCGCTTCTTCGCTGGCCATCGAGCGCATGGTGGAACTGTTCTGGAACTACGTGGACTGGTTTCTCTTCAACGCAAGAGGCTGGGAACCAGCTCAGATCAAATCACCCCAGTATGTGCAGTTCAAGAGCGGTACGAGCCTGGTGATCGGCGTTGTGCTCGGTATCATGATCTCTAACTTTACAGGGATGCGCCTTTTTGAGTATTTGCGGCCACTCGTCCCGAACTTCTTGGACAGCGCGCCCGGTGCATGGGACGTTATCGTGACCGGCTTCATCATCGGCGCGGGTACCAAGCCGATCCATGATCTGATCGGTATGCTGACCGAAACCAAACACCTGCTCGGCTACAGCGCAGTCAAACAGCGTGAGATCGCCGGCGCGGCGGTTGCGGACAGTATGCTGAAGATTGCACAAAGTGAAGCACAGCTCATGATCGATGTGCCAGGCGTTGGTCCGGCACGGCTGAGCGCGATGGATGCGGAGACAGCAGAGGAGGACGCCTTCTCCTCAGCGGTCGAGTACATGGACGATATCCGCAACCGTACGGTGATGTAATTTATCAGTACCAGGCGGCAAAGCGGGGAACAACTCGCACACCGACCTGAAAAATGGACTGCGCCGGGCAATTTGCCGGCGCAGTCTGCTTTTCCGCGTAGCGTCTTCTGTGTCACGACATACTAGAACGGGCCGGCGGCGCGAGCGCGTGAATACCTGGGCCGCCACAGGGTAAGCCAGCCCAGGAAAGCCAACGAACACAGTGCGGCCGCTGTGAACAGCAGGGCCACCGCCAGGTGTCTCGACTGTTCTTCCGCTGCTTGCCGCGTGCCCAATGCCTCCTGGACACTATGCTGTCGGTGCGTTCGTTCCAGTGCCTCGTGGAGTGTGCGTCGAAAATCTGAATCGGGGGCTACGGCAGGCACGGCGACGGCTACCTCCTCGGCCAAGTCCGCCAGCGGCGCGAGGTTTGGCGCCATCCTGTTGATGGCTGCCGAAAGGTCGCGCACCTGGACGGGCACCGTGCGCAGACTATGTTGTCGACCAGCAATGAGACGCGCGCTGTGACCGTCCAAGACGTCCTCCGGCGGCAACGTACGCCCTCCGCCCAGGTCCAGGCCCGGCCCATATAGACTGCTTCGTCGATTCCAATGCAGTAACGCGCTCAGATCAGGCATGGTTACCTCCCAGCTTCCCCGTCGACCGCATCGCCGTCCATTTCTGGCACATCGTCGCCCCATCCACGCGACTCCAAGTCGTCGCGTAGCGAGGCAAGCGTGCGAAAATAGAGCGATTTGACTGCGCTTTCGCTCTTTTCAAGAAATTCGCCAATCTCGACGTTGGTCAATTGGCCGCCAAACTTGAGCAGAAGCAAGTTTCTGCGTTCTGCCGGAAGTCGGTCGATGGCTGACCACAAGGCCGCCTGTCGCGCCTCGCGTTCAACCTGCCCTTCCGGCGTGTCACCGTCGTGGCTGTGGCCCCAAAGCCTGTCGAGTGAAAGAAATCGGCGGCGCTGGCGGTCACGGTACCAGTTTGCTACCAGATTATGCGCTATGCGAAAGAGCCAGGCAGAGAAGGGCAGGCCACGGTCCTCATATTGATCCAGGCGCTCGAGTGCACGATAGAAAGTACGCGCGGTCAGGTCTTCGGCGTCGTGAACGTTGCCGACGCGATGGTAGATATAGGCATAGATGCGATCGACGTACTGCTCGTACAAGACCGCAAAGGCCTGGGGGTCCTCTCGACCGGCCTCAACCAGCTCAGACTCGGTCTGGGCTAGCGCAGCGGCGGCGGCATCCGGGATGTCCCCACTGGAGTCCACTACGTGATCGGACAGCTCCGCCGGCGCAGATTCGGCTACTTCAGGGCTACGGCCCTGACCTGCCCTGAGCGCGACCTCGCTGTCTTCATGGTCCGCTCGGGAACGACGTAGAATGTCGGGTGTGCTAGGCCGTAGTTTCATATAGAACGCAATCGCAAATAGAGATGTCTCGAACGCCAACAGTTGTCAAGCCGATAATAGGCAGATTATAGAGTCTTGGTGGAGGCAGCGCAACCCGAACATGGCGTAAAGATTCCCACCTTGACTGGTCATTGTGATATACTCACGCCTATCATCGGCGCACCCACACATACTCTAGGGAGGACACTGTGCGCGTAAGCTGTCTACAGGAAAACCTGGCGAAAGGCCTGTCCGTCGTTGGCCGCGCAGTGTCGACTCGGAGCACATTGCCCGTCCTCGCCAACATCCTCATCGAAGCCAGGGATGGTGAGCTTCGGCTAGCGGCGACCAATCTGGACATCGGGGTTAGTTGCTGGATCGGCGCCAAGATAGAAGACGAAGGCGCGGTCACCGTCCCGGCGCGCCTGCTCGCAGAATTCGTGAATAGCCTTCCGCCGGAGACCATCGACATGGAGCTGGTTGTGCGTACGCAGACTTTGCACCTGCGATGCGCGCGCTACGAGGCCAACATCAAGGGGCTCGATGCGTCCGAGTTTCCCATCATCCCATCTGCGGGCGGTAGCGACGAAATAGACGAGGCCAGCGAGGTATTGGAGGGAACGCGAACGGAGCTGCAGCCAGGCGGACTGCGCAAGATGATCGAGCAGGTCGTGTTTGCGGCTTCGGCGGACGAAAGCCGTCCGACCCTCACGGGTGTGGAAGTCACATTTTCGCCGGAACGTCTCACCATGGCGGCTACCGACGGCTATCGCCTGAGCGTCCGCAGTGTCGCCGTGGAACAGCCGGCGTTCAAGGAGTCCATGACGGTCATTATTCCGTCCCGAAGCTTGAGCGAACTGGCCCGCATCAGTGCGGACGCCGACGAGGAACGGCCCGTTCAAGTGATCGTGACAGAGAACCGAAATCAGGTGCTGTTCCAGATTTGGGGCAAGAGCGAAGCCCGAGGCTCATTTCACCGCGTGGAATTGGTCAGCCAACTGATCGACGCACGTTTCCCGGACTACCATGCCATAGTGCCTAAGAGTCACAACACACGCACGATCGTCGATCGGGCTGCCCTGCTCAATGCGGCGCGCGTGGCCTTTCTGTTTGCGCGTGACAACGCCAACATTGTGCGCGTGGCTGTCTTGCCCGGTGACGATACACGAGAAGGTCAGATGAGGTTGACGGGCACAAGCAGCGAGACAGGCGATAACGTCAACGAGCTGGATGCCATGGTGGAAGGTGAAGAGTTGGAAATCGCCTTCAACGCGCGATATTTGATCGATGTGCTGGGTCAAATCGACGAACCACAGGTCGTGCTCGAGACAACCCAGAGCACGCGGCCAGGCACGATACGCCCCGTGGGTCTCGGCGAAGACGAGTTCCTGCATGTCATCATGCCCATGCATCCTCCCCGCTGATCTCCGTAACCCTTTGTCCGAAGAAGCCGAAGGGCGCCCGACGAGATGGGCGCCCTTTCTGTTTGCTTGATTTTGCTTTCTAATGACAAGGCTTGGTCATTCCTGCGCAGGAAGGGCCTGCCCCTGTGTAGCAGCGTGAATTCCTTGGCCGGCATACCCCGTGGATTCCAGCCCAACTACATGCCGGAATGACATTAGCAGCATTGTTTCGGGTTCTTGAAAAGCCAGGCTGTAGTACCCCAGCCTGATGGGTAGGCGAGCCCACGCCGCAGCGAATCTGTGCTACTGAACTGGCGGGATGCGCAATTCGTCGCCTACGCGCAATGCGTCCGGGGAAGGGGCCACGTCCAGGTTGGCGAGGTAGAACTCCTCCACGTTGTCCACGTTGCCGTAGATGTCGTAGACGATGCTCCATAGGGTATCGCCCGGCTGAACTGTGTACGTGCCGGAGGGCCGCAAGAGTAGATTCGCAGCGCTTACTTCTTTGATGCCGGGCACGGTCTCCAGTGCCTCAAGTATCTGCCCTCGTTGCCTGTCGAGGCGAATCAGGCCATTCAGGACGAGCTTTCCTTCCTGTAGCCTGGCGTCGATAGGCAATTCGGCCAGCTCCGGATAACCGGCTTCGCGCAGAACGCGCTGGAGATCGAAACCGTCGGCGCTCAGGACGACGACGCTGCGGGGATTGCTGTCAACTATGGCCTCGTTGGCAGGCGCGGGTAACACAAGATCGTCCGGGACGGACGGGGTCGGGATGGGCAAGAGGCGTTCGGTTTCCGCTGCTTCGGCAGGCACTGCGTCGGTTGGCACCGCGTCAACCTGCAGTGACTCCGTTACGACTGTGTCGGTTGCGGGATCGGCCACAGCCCCAACCTCAGCGGCAACCGGCTGATCTGGATTGGTCGCGGCACCGGCTTGGACGTCCGAACTGCGCGCCGGCGGAGCCTCTGTCGAAACGGCCTGCTGTAACATTTCGGGTTCCATACTGACGCCGACCGACCTTTGTCCGCGAGCGAACCACGTGAGGAAAAGCAAAGCCACGACGAGAACTGCGGCGGCCGCGGTCCACACCTGCATGCTTTTGTGAGACGGAGGCGGCTTCCGCGGTTGCTCGCCCAGGAGATCCGCCAAGAGCGGTGAGCTGGCTCTATATTGAGCGCTGCTTTGCCCTTGCTTGGCGCCTTCACGCAGGGCGCGCTGCCGATCCTGATGCGCGCGCAGCAGCCATTCTGCTTCCGAGCGCAGACTGTCACCCAGTGGAATCGCGGCCACGTGGCCACGCATCACGTCATATTGTCCGAGTCCCTCGGCCAACATGGCGGCCAGTAAGTGGAGTTCCGCAATATTATGGTAGGTGAGGCCGCGTTCTGCCTCAGCCAGGGCTACCGGCGCCTGGCCGGACGCGGCCAGATTCGCGACGCGTTCGCAGAAATACGCCGACACCTGGTCCGGAAGGAGAAGCCCGCGCAGGTCCTCGCCGCAATTGGAGCAATAATCATCGTCGGGCGCTATCTGCACGACGGTACGGCAATGAAAACAGGTTACTTCTTGCATAAGAGACGCTGCGTTCAGTGTCGCCAGTCCCAAGGAGGGATAGACAGACGTTACTGCGGAAATAAATGGAATGAGTACAGGACCTCTCGTCGCCTTACGGTCGACGCCGCTTCATGGAGGGGCAAACGCAACCAAAGCCTACCACGGGCCTGGAAACTAGTTTCATTTTGCAATGAAGGATGAATTTACCCCCCTCATCTTGCAGTCTATCATGTGGATTCGACGCGCGCAAACTACTCGCGCGGAGAAGCCGCGGCGTGGCGTAGCTGCTCAGTTGGCCGTCTTGTGTGGCGGCTCCGTTTGATCCGGAGCGAAATCAGTCGGTAGCCTGCAGGTACTTGTCTAGGAAATGACCCATCTGGGTAAAGCTGTCGATCTGGTTGCGCAGCCTGCTGAACTTGTGTCCCTCGTCCGCGTAGTGCGTAAACTGCACCACGCCACCGGCAGCCTTCACCCGCTCGACGATCTGTTCCGATTCGAATAGCGGCACTCGCGGGTCGTTGTCGCCGGCCAACACCAGAAGAGGCGCCTGTATCCGGTCTGCCCTGTGCAAGGGCGAAATGCTGTGCAGGAATTCTCGGTCACGCTCGAGACTGCCGTATTCGCGTTCGCGATGTGCTCTGCGCCATGGGCTGGTTCGCTCCAAGAACGTAACCCAGTCGGCGATCCCGACCACGTCGATACCCGCCGCGAACCGATCCGGATACTCGGTGAGCGCGGCCAAGACCATGAACCCGCCATAGCTACGGCCGTATATGGCGATGCGGTCCGGCGCAAATTCCGGCCGGCCGTGCAGCCAGCGTACTGCGTATTCGAGGTCAGCAACGCTATCCATACGCAACTCGACGTCGTCCAGCAACATATAATGTCGCCCATAGCCCGTGCTGCCGCGCACGTTGGGCACAAAAAGCGCGTAGCCTTGGCTGAGGAAATACTGGAAACGTACGTCGAAATCCGGACGTTGCTGGCTGGCAGGTCCACCGTGCACGTAGAGGATACACGGATAGCCACCCTCGGGCGCGGGCGATTGTGGGCGATAGAGAAAGGCCGGCAGCCGGCGACCATCGTGCGTCGGGAAATCGACCAACTCGGGCTCGACAAAGGTGCGGCTTTCAATGCCTGCGCGATCGCTGTGCGTGAGGCGCAGCAGGGACCGGCTACCAACGTTCATAGTCCAAATGTCAGAGGGTTGCGTTGGAGTCTGCAAATCGAAGAATAGGTGAACGCCGTCGGCAGCGAAGGCCATCTTCGAGATCACGCCCTTGGGTACGTCTGCAGCGGGCGTCAGCACTTTCTGTTTCAGATCTAGCAGGAACAGACGGCTGTAGCCCATGGCATTGAACGTCACTGCGGCGGATCTTCCATCTGCCGCCACCGCCAGCAAGTCAACTTCGCCCATGCACGATGGATCGGCGACGGCAAAGTCATCCGCGTCGACGATCGTAGTCAGAGACCCATCCTCCAAGTCCATGAGGCAGACGGCGCCACGATCGTGGACATAGTCCGTTACCAGGTAGACTGCACCATTGCGCCACTGAACGTCGGTGTAGCGGGCGGCATCATCCGGCGTCAGCCGGCGCTCTTCCCTGGAGAGCGTATCTACAGCGTAGAGATCGACCTGGTCGGTGGCGACGATGTCGCGCAGCAACACGGTGCGGTCCTCTATCCAGGCGGAGACTGTGCGAGTACCGGCGCCTTCCCGCAATAGTTCTGATTCGCCGCTGCTCAGGTCCATGCGATACAGATCGAAGTCAATGCGATTGCGCTGGTTGCACGTATACACGATTTTCTGACCATCCGTGCTCCAGGCGCCGAAGGTGTGAATGGCATCATCGTTGTGGGTCACGCGGCGCACGTCGTGCGTCCATGATCCGTCCGGCGCTACACCACCATTCGAGACTAGGTAGAACTGCTGCCGTTCATTTCCACCGGCGTCGCTGACGGCAATCAGGTGGTCGGCATTTGGCGTAGCGTGTACTTCCCACACCTTGTCGGGAAAGAAAGTGAGCTGGCGAGGCCACGGATCGCCACTGCAAGGGATCGCGGGCACGCTCCAGACTTGATAGTTGCCTGTTGTGTTGGTCAGGAAGGCGACTCGGCTCCCATCAGCGGGCAACGCAGGGGATGTGGCGCTGCGGATGTTCAGGTAACGGGCGAAATCAACCATTGTACAAGTATCCTCAGCAGGTGGAAAGACTATTTTTGCGCCGCAAGTTCGGCAATTTCGGTAAGCTCCAACCAGCGTTCCTCCACCTGTGGCAGCTCTCCGTCGAGCTCGTCTAGCTGAGCAGAAAGCCGCTGTAGGGAGACGTAATCATCGCCGGCCGACGCCATGGCATCCATCAGCGCCTTCTTCTGAGATTCCAACTCGGGAATTCTCTTCTCGAGCGCTTCGAGCTCGCGCTTTTCGTTCCATGTCAGCTTACGCACCGGAGAAGTACGGGAAGGCGCAGTCGTGCGCGCCGGCTCGGCAGCGTGCCCAATCGACGCCTCACGCCTCGCCGATGCCGCCTGGTCGCGTAACCTGGTTGCGGTGCTGTAGGGACCGGGGTATTGGGGACCGAGTCTGCCTTCGTCCATGAAGCGTAAATAGTCCACCGTACGATCCAGAAAGTACCGATCATGGCTGACGACAAGGAGGCAACCGGTGAAACGGTCCAGAAACTCCTCCAGGACATTGAGTGTCTGTATGTCCAAGTCGTTGGTGGGTTCGTCCAAGAGCAAGACGTTTGGCTGGTGGACGAGGGTTCTGAGCAGGTAGAGGCGCCGGCGCTCCCCGCCGCTCAGACTTCGTATTTTGGCCCGCTGTAGAGAACGGGGAAACAGAAACCATTCCAACATTTGGGCGGCTTCTACACGTTCTCCTGATGATGTCCGAATCAGCGCGGCCTCTTCCTCAATAAACTCATTCAGCCGCATATCCTCGTCCAAATCTTCGCCCAACTGGTCATAGTAACCCACGCGCACCGTTTCACCCCAGCGCACTTTGCCGGAATCCGCCTGGATCTTACCGGCAAGAATGTCCAGCAGGGTACTCTTGCCCGCTCCATTTGGCCCCAGGATGCCCATACGGCCACCGGGCTCCAATTGTATGGAAACGTCGTCGACGACGACCTCGCCGGAAAAGCTCTTGGACAAAGCGGTTGCGGTCAGCGCCTGTTTGCCTAGCCGCCTCGCGGCTAGGGCCATGTTGACCGAGTCCTCACCACTGTCATAGCGGAGCTGGAGCAACTCTTCGACACGCTGCTTGCGCGCCTTCTGTTTCGTACCGCGCGCCATGGGGCTGCGGCGCACCCATTCCAGCTCATTCTTCAACAACTTCTGGCGCTTCTGCTCCATAGCCGCCAGCTGTTCCTGCCGGCGGGCTCGCTCCTCCAAATACGCGCTATAGTTGCCGGAATAGGCCATGAGGCTGCGCCGGTCCAGCTCGACAATTCGGTTCACTACGTTGTCGAGAAAGTAGCGGTCATGGGTAACAACCAAGAGCGCGCCCGGCATATGGCTGATATACTCTTCCAGCCACTCGATGGTCTCCGCGTCCAGATGATTCGTGGGTTCGTCAAGTATGAGCACATCGGCGCGGTGTAGCAGTGACCGCGCGAGCGCCACCCGTTTTCGCTGACCGCCACTAAGCTGTGACACGGCCTTGTCAAACTCAGTCACGCCCAGCTTGGTCAGCATAGCTTTGGCATCTGCTTCGGCCGTCCAAGCGTCCATGCGCCCCATCTCAGCGCCCAACTGCGCCAGTTCGTTCTGCAGACCGGTATCGTTCGGATTGAGATTCAGATCGGCGTTGACTTGGTCGTAGCGACGGCGCAGCTGAAACTGGGGCGAATCGGCGCCGACGACAATGCCGAGTGCCGTTTGTGACTCATCCAGAAAAGGTTCCTGCGAAAGCAGTTCAACACGCACGCCGCCCCAAATTGTGATGGAACCCGAGTCCGGCACGTCCTGTTGTGCGATCATACGCAGCAACGTGCTCTTACCACTGCCGTTGACCCCAATCAAGCCAATACGGTCTCCTTCGTTGACGAGCAGACTTGCCTCTTCCAGGAGTTGGCGTTCCCCCAAGTGCTTCGAGATATTCTCGACGGTAATCAGATTCATATGCTACTCGCAAGGATACAAACGGGTAACCGGGGTATTCGACGGCATAACGCGGAAGCGGGCATCACTGTGTCCAAAGGATTTGACTGGAACAAAAGAGTGCACTCGTTTGCACGGAGCGTAAGCACTCGACCGAGTTAGTATTACCTCCGGTTGCAGCGCCGTTCACTATCCCCGGGGTTGTCGGCACTACCCAGGCGCTGCCGTGGGGCGCGCTGCGGTACGGGCTATTTATCACGCTGCGAAGTGTATCCAAGCAGTTGAGGTTCGGCCCAGACTGCCCAGTTCCAGCGATTGTCGCCTAGCGCGTCCGTTACGAACTGGATGACTGTCTCATGGCCGGAAAGGCTGGGGAGATCGAGTATGTAGCGCTCCCAATCGTTCGTCTGTTTCGTGGTACTCCACAGGCGCCTTCCATTGACGAATATCCGAAAGGCGCATAGGTTGTCACCAGACATGAGAGCGCCGTCGCGGATGCCCACAGCAAAGCGCATGCGCAGGCTGTCGACGGAGGCCGGAACGTCAACGGTGTACTCACAGACCGCGCTGCCGGCCACAGGGGGATGCTCCCACAGCGCCATCTGCTGGACCATGCCGCAATGGGCCATGCCGACCTTAACCTCCATCATGTCGGGTTCGCGCGTCGACACGACACGGGCAGCAGGGTAGGCTTCCAAAAAGTCGTACTGCCAACTCAGCTTTCGCCCGCTGGACATAGATTCATCGTCGAGCAGGCTGTTCCAGAGTTCCTCCTGCCATTTAAGATAGCTAATGTACTGCGATAGCTGGGCAAGGGAATCGTCGCTCAGGTCGGCAATGCGCCGGGTGAGCGCATCGACCATCTCATCGTGTGCGTCGTAGTCTTCCATTGACATCCCTCGGAATGCTGCTTGCGGCTCATATCGCTGCGATCCACGCTTGCCACCGTTAGTTACTTATGCGGTGTTGGCCTGTCAAGACCTCCTGGTTTCTACAGATCGCAGGAAGGGTCATCATACCTTAGTCAGTATAGTATGGGTGCCGGTCTATGCGACAGAAGCGTTGGCCGCTGCTTCAGCATTTCCTCTTAGGACACCCATCATCTGTTCCCACCGCTGGGCGGCCGTCGGATTGCTCAAGAGTACCAGGGCGACGTAGCTTGGCTCGACGGGACGGCGGAGCAAGCTCATGTCGGCTTCCTCAGGTGTGCGCGAACCTTTTCGCTGATTACAGCGCGTGCACGCGGTCACCAGGTTATCCCAGTCATGAGAACCACCCCGGCTACGCGGAAATACATGGTCCACAGTCAAGTTGTGACGTCCCGGCGTAGCCCCACAGTACTGGCAGACATACGCGTCGCGCAACATCACGGCAGCACGGGTGGCAGGAACCTTTCGATGTGGAAGCCGAACGTAGTGGACCAAGCGGATGACGAGCGGGACCGGGTAGGCGGTTGAACAGCTACGCAGCATCTGTTGCGTAGCCTCCACCATTTCCGCCTTTTCGTGGAGTAGCAGAACGATGGCACGCCGTACCGAGACTAGACTTAGGGGTTCATAGCTTGCATTCAAGACCAGGACTTGCTTCGACATAGGCTCTAGGAAACGGTTCGCCGATCGGGACGGTGCGTACGCAGCTCCCTTCAATGTCGCGCGAGACTCGCGTGCGGGAACAAATAGTACACCGTGGGGCCAATGGCGTCGGATGCAGTGGTGAGGGAAATGTGTGCCACGACCCGCGTTTGCACCCAAATTTTAGCAGTACTGCAACTTGGCATCAAACCGAAGCAGGCGCACACATGTTCGTGGTGGAATCATCGGCATGCAAATGCCTTTGGACTCCTTGCGAGATCAGGATTGCCAGTACATCTGCGGCTACCCCGTTACTGGCAGTACCTCTGCTACCGTAGCCGCCCGTCTGAGAATGCCCCAGAGAAAGATGCATATGAGCGCCATCATTACGGTTTTGAGTTTCTCATCCTCGATGTTGCCGATATAGGCATATGCGCCGGGCAGGGTGATCACGGCCACCACGCCATAGAGGATGTGAATAAACGGTCGAGGCAGCGCGGCGCCTAGGCCCTGGGCATACATGAGAAGACCGATGACGGCCTGAACGAGGATGACGATTTCGCCGACCACAGCGGCTCCGTACCAGGATGCGTTGAGCGGGTGCGAGCGAAATCGAAGCACGAATGCCCAGACGCCAAGGAAGAGAACAAAAATGGTCGCGGTGTTGGCCAACCCGTCGTGCAATCTTAGCAAAATCATATGCTGCGCCGCTTCTACAATTTCGTGTACGCGGTTGTGTACTGATCCAGCGGTTTCGGCTATGCTGGTGCGTGGACGCTTAGGTACTGTTCCAGAACGGATGCGGCCGGCCCCAAGATATCATAGGTATGCCAGCCGGCGCTCCCTGCCATCACGAAAATACACCCGCCAACCACATAGTCATTCTGCCGCAGCGCCTCGTCGTACCAGACCAGCTGCTCCACGTAGGCACCCGGTCCCCACATGCCATAGCCGTTTTCGGCCCAATATTCCTTGAAGTCATGCCATCCTTCGGCATCCAGGGGACCAGGCCGATCCGCCACGAGTCCATCGACGCCACATTCGGTCATTATCAACGGGACGGCAAGGCCGCGTGGAATGAGGATTTGATCATACACCTGGCGATAGCGCAATGTCAGCCAGCCTGTGTCCGCCGGTCCCACACCGGGATATCGGCCCTGGTCAGCACGCGTGGTCAAGTAATACATCGTAGGCGCAGAATACTCGTGCAGGCCGAGCCAGCCATCGTAGTCCTTTGCCGCCTGTACAGCGGGTAGAAAATATTCCCACAGTTCAAGCGGTGGTTGGCCCGTACCGAAATTGCCCACTACGCTGCGGATACCGCGTTCGGCAAGTAGCCTTGTCCGTTCGGCCTCGTAATCGGCGAGACGACGCATCTCTTCTTCGTTCCCCGCCACGGGCTCATTGTACGATTCCCAGCCGTCGATACTCTGGCGACGAGCGGGATCGTCAGCATACGGCAATATTAGCTCGACGAAAGCCTGCGCGGCAGAAACAGGATCGAGTTCGCCAAGACTCAACTGGGGCAGGTCGACACGAGCAACGATCAGCGTGTTGGGCGACGTCTGTTTGATCTGCGCGAGGAAGTTGGCGTCCAATTCCAATGTTTTCACTACGGTGACCGCCTGCGTCGCCAGCAGGTCGAAGATCTGCGGATAGTTGCGTGCGACGAACAGCCCCAACTTGCTCGGTGGACCAGGCGGAAACGGCGTTGCGATCGGCGTCGGCGTAGGCGCAGGAGGTTCGGGCGTGGCCGTTGGTTTCGGCGGCGTGGGCGTCATCGTAGGTTCCGGTATGAGCGCAGCGCCGGCCCCGGCCGGATTGTTCACGTACGGCAGGTAGATGGAGATATCGCCTACGGCCGCCGGTGGCGCAGGCGCAGGCAATAGGCTCGACTGCGCTACCGGCGACGGTGTGACCGTCGGCAACAAAGAAGACGGAGCAACCGATGGCGTCGGCGTGGCTCGTTCTCGGCCACACGCTGCCAGCGCCGCGGCCGAGAACGTGGTGGCAGCTGCAGTCAGAAAAGACCGGCGACTCATTGCGCCGCCGGATCTGCTACTGCGGGTATTCGT
Organism: Caldilineaceae bacterium; assembly: GCA_046259705.1. Taxonomy (GTDB): domain Bacteria; phylum Chloroflexota; class Anaerolineae; order Caldilineales; family Caldilineaceae; genus JASGTU01. The sequence continues at coordinate 513 of JBJYXA010000634.1, read as the reverse complement.
TTCTTGCCCCGGTTCGGACGAAGATCTCAATGGTTTCGTCTCCGGTTTATCGAGCCCTTGCATGACGGCAATATAGCATCTGTATTGGCTTGCCCCAAATCATTCGACTGCGTACAATAGACGCCCGACCCAGGTAGCCGGTTCCCCGTTTCCAGGGCGCGATTCGTCCCCCGCTAGTACGACTACAGGAGAACATTCATGGACAGATACCCAGTAAGTATCGAATATTGCGTACTGTGAGACTACACGCCACGCGCCGTCAGTTTGACGGAGGAATTGTTGGGGACCTATCCAAATAGCATCGAGACACTTACGTTGATCCCATCGGGAGGCGGGCGCTTTGAGGTAACCGTGGGCGACGAGCTGATCTTCAGCAAGAAAGCAGTCGGACGTCATGCCGAGAGGGGCGAAATCCTCCGTCTGTTTGCGGAAAATACTGGTGGAACACCTAGGGCTACCTAGAGACCGGTGGGCAGATCGGCAAACTCGAACTCGATGTCGAATTCATCTTGT